>NZ_BCNQ01000211.1 GCF_001515525.1 Piscicoccus intestinalis NBRC 104926
GAGCGCGGGCTCGCCGTGCCCGCGGCCACCGACACCACCGGCTCCACCGACTCGACCGGGTCCGCGCAACGCCGTGCCCCCGAGGCCCGCACCGCCCGCATCAAGGACACCGAGGTCACCCTCGGCCGCGCCGAGTGCTTCGCCCGGGTGCCCGAGGAGATCGCCAAGCTCGACGTCGCCGGCACCGCCGTGTACGTCGGCTGGCACGGCGTGGCCCGCGCGGCGTTCACCCTCGCCGACGGCGTGCGCCCCGACGCGGCCTCCGGCGTCGAGCGTCTCCAGGAGCTGGGGCTGCACCCCTTCCTGCTCACCGGCGACACCGCGCCGACCGCCGGCGGCATGGCCCAGCAGATCGGGATCGCCGCCGACGACGTCTTCGCCGGCGTCCGCCCCGCGCGCGCCCCCGAGGTCGTGCAGCAGCTGCGCGACCGCGGCCTGACCGTCGCCATGGTCGGAGACGGTGTCGCCGACGCCCCCGCCCTCGCCGCCGCCGACCTCGGCATCGCGATGGCCCCCGCGACGACCCGGTCGACGGCCGGCCGGCCTGCGCCCGAGGGCGACACCGCCCCCGAGACGCTGACCCTCCTGCGTCGCCGGCTCGCGGCGGTCGCCGACGCGCTCGTGCTCTCGCGCCGCACGCTGCGGATCGGGGTGGAGAACCTCGCGGTCGCGTTCGGCTATCACGTCGTGGCGCTGCCGCTGGCGGCGTTCGGCGTCATCTCCCCCGTCGTCGCCGCGCTCGCCTCGGCCGTCGTCTCCGTCGTCGTCGTGCTCAACTCGCTGCGGCTGCGCGGCGTGCGCGCCACCTCGCCCGCCGACGAATGAGCGAGCCGCCCCGTCAGCGGCGGCCCGGGAGCCGCACCGTCAGCCGCGACCCGGGAGCCGCACCAGTTCCGCCGGCACGATCTCGAGCTCGAACGGCTCCGCGACCCGCGCGCTCTGCCCGCCGCGGGCGCGGCCCGCCTCCACGTAGTCGCCGCCGGGGCCACCCTCGAGACGCCAGATCGTCAGGCTCGGTTCGGCGGGGTCGCGTGTCCTTAGGGATACAATAGACCGGTGGTTCAGACCGCCGTCATCTACGCCCGCATCTCGAAGACGGACGACCCGGAGGACTTCCTCGGCGTCAGCCGGTAGGTAGAGGACGCACGGGCACTGGCGGAGCGGCTGGGCCTGCCGGTCGCCGCCGAGTACGTGGACAACGACATCTCTGCGTCCACGTTCTCGAAGAAGTCCCGGCCCCGGTTCGAGGCCATGATGCGCAGCGCCGAAGCAGGCGAGTTCGGCTACATCCTCGCGTACAGCAACTCGCGCCTGACCCGGCGACCGCTCGAGTTCGAGCGACTGATTCAGTTGCACGAGCAGCACTCCGTGAAGATCCGAACGGTCGTGTCGGGTGACCACGACCTGTCCACTGCCGACGGCCGGGCTGTAGCTCGAACGATCGCGGCATGGGACGCAGCCGAAGCGGAGCGCACCCGCGAGCGGGTGGTCCGCAAGTTGAAGCAGCGCGCAGACCAAGGACTTCCCCATGGTCGCGCCTACGGCTGGCTGCCAGGCGGCGAAGTCAACGAGAAGCAGGCAGCGGTCATCCGCGAGGCGGCGGAACGCGCGCTCGCCGACGAGTCGCTGCGATCCATCGCGAAGTCACTCAACGAGCGCAGCGAGCCGCCGCCCGGCAAGACGGCGAAGGCATGGACACCCGGCCACGTCCGGGTCCTGCTGCTCCGCGAGCGCAATGCCGGAAATCTCGTCCACCAAGGCCGCGTGGTCGGCAAGGGCAAGTGGGAGCCGATCCTCGATGACCGCACCTTCGCGCGGCTGAAGGCGCTGCTCCAAGACCCAGCCCGACGGACCAACACTTCGCGCGGCTCCGAGCGCCGCTATCTCCTGTCCGGTCTCGCCGTCTGCGGTGAGTGCGGCCAGCGGCTGAAGGTCCACAAGGAGTCGTACATGTGCCCGTCCTCGCACGTTCGACGACGAGTGGCCGCAGTGGACGACGCCGTGAGGACGGCCGTCCTCGACCGGCTCGGCACGGCCGACACGATGCGCCACCTGCTCGCCGGTGACCCGAAGGCGTACCGCGAGGCAGAGCAGCGGATCAAGGGCATCGACGCGCAACTGGCCGAGGCAGCGGACCTGTTCACCAAGCGCAAGATCACCGCAGCGCAGTTGGGAGCCATCTCCGAGTCGCTGACCGCCGAACGTGAAGTTGCCGAGGAAGACCTCCGGAGGGCAGAAGGCGCGGGCGACGAGTTGGCGAAGGTGTGGCACGGCTACGAGGCGCTCTACACAGCCTGGACGCGGTGGGACATGGCAACCCTCGATCAACAGCGGATGCTGGTCCAGAGGTTACTTACCGTGACGATCGACCGCGTCGGCGGTGGTCGTCATACGAACCTCGGGGTTCGGATCGAGACGCGCTAGAGACGACTCAGCAGTTCAGCCTTCTTCGCGTCGAACTCCTCCGGCGTCACGATGCCCGCGTCGCGAAGTTCGCCCAACTGCTTCAACTGAGCCATCACGTCCCCACGGCCGTCGTTCGCGGGCTGGGCCGTCGGAGCAGGGCTGGCGTCACCAGGAGCCATCGACTGCTTCACGGCGGACGTGAACGCGGCGAGGTCCGTGTTGATCGGGATCCACTTCATGTGGACGCGGTTTCCCGAGGCAAAGAAGGTCACGGCGTGACCCATCATGTTCTTCGACTGCTCGAACGAGGAGATGCTCCGGTACGGGAACGACTCGAGGTCGTAGCCGGTCAACTTCTTCGCGTAGAAGACGAGGCGACGGTCGGTGGCGATGAGGACGCCAGCACGCACGGTGTCGCTACCCATGATCTTCACTTCGTACTGGCCCTGGACCGCCGCGCGGACCGTCTCACCTGGCTCCAGGTGGTCCTGAGCCTGAGCCACCAACTTGTCCAACTTCGCCATCTTGCCGTCCTGTCTCTTCAGCATTGGTCCCGCATCAGGTATCGACAGGATCGCACCGGGCTTGAGGCGCCTCCACGGTCACGGTGTCGGAGGCGCGTGCCATGCTCGGCCCATGAAGCCTGGGGAGCGTGTTCGACTGATCAAGGAGTGCGCCGACAGCCTCGCGACGCGCGAGCACGGCGAGATGCAGTTGGTCTTGCAGGAGTTTGGGTTCAAGACGTGGGACGACCAGTACCTCGACAACCGTGACTACTGCATCGCATCGATCCGCGAGGGCACCGACGACGAGCTGCTCCAACTCCATGCCTACCTCATGGGTGAGGATGCCGGCCCTAGCGCGCCGGACGTCTCAGACGTGCCGTGGGCGGACCGGCCCCTCCGACTCTTCTTCTCGCACGTCCACGAGGACCGCGTCTTTGTTGGCAAGGTGAAGCGACTCATGGCAGATCGGTTCGGCACGGACGTGTTCGTAGCGCATGACGACATCAGCCCGAGCAAGCGGTGGCGCGAGGTGATCAAGGCGGGACTCAACTCCTGCGACGCGCTGCTCGCCCTGTGGCATCCCCGGTTCCACGAGAGCCAGTGGTGCGACCAGGAGGTCGGCTGGGCGCTGGGACGAAACATCCCCGTGGTACCGATCCGCCCGCCCAACTTCGACCGCAGCGCGGTGCGAGACGGATTCATGGAGGAGCATCACGACTTCACCCTGCCAGATCTACATGAGTGGTACGTCGCGACGAGGGTGCTGCCGGTGCTACTTCAGGACAAGCGCACGCACGACAAGGCGTTCGCTGCGACTGTCGAGGCCCTCGTCGGCTCTTCGAACTTCAACCACACACGAAGCCTGTGGCAGCACATCGAGCGGGAGCCAGTGATCACCAGCGACCAACTGCGACGCCTGGAGTACGCCGTGGAGACCAACGACCAGGTCTACAAGGCCAACGTCAGCGGGACACCACTCCCGGACCTCGTGAAGGCACTCGTCGAGCGGTTCGAGCCCCCGGCACCCAGCGACCCTTGGGACGAGCCGCCGTTCTAGCGATGATGTGGGGCCTGCCCGGTAACCTCCTCACATGCTTCTGGCTGACTTCGAGGAGCCAACGGCCATCCTACGGTTCCAACGGCTCCCGGCGACGGATGACCTGTACGAGCACGTCCGCGCTCGCTCTATCCGCGCCCAGGAGAACTCACGACTCGCGCTGAAGCACGTTGTCATCTACTCGAACGACGAGATCCGGGCGGTCTACCGCATCACGGGATGGCAGCCCGACCCGACGTCCAAGCGGTGGCACTTCGTCGGCGAGTCTGACGAAGCCCTGAACCACCTCGTGGGCGAGTCCATCGAGGACTGGGGTCGTGGGAACAGGAAGTTCGTGTCGAACGGGATGCCCGGCAAGGACACGTACTACCGGCTGAAGGCGGCACGAGGGGCGAGCTAGCAGCACGCGAATCCCTCGGGCGGGCAACCACCCCGGCCAGCAGGGGCCGCGTGTCCAGGGATGGTCTGGCGGCGTCTGGTCGCGGGCAAACGAAAGGTCCCCGTCTCGGTAGAGGCGGGGACCTTCGTTCGGACAGGTCAGGCGGAGGCGAACTCGCGCACGGCGTCGAGGTCCGCGCCGTTGTCCAGCAGCGCCCGGAGGTCGGCAAGGGCGGCGTCGTAGGTGCGGCGCGACGGCTTGGCCTCCGGGTGCACGGCCGCGATGGCACCGGAGGGGATGCCCTCGGCGTCCTTCGGCGACCCGGCCTGCACCCACGCCACCACCTCGCGCAGGACCGCCATCGTGTACGACGTCGGTCCGGTGTACCCGGCCTCGGCCAGCGCAGCAGCGCACTGCTTGCGGGTCAGCGGCTTGTCGGCGTCCTCAGCAGGGGCGGCGTCGCCATCAGCAGCGGTGCGGCACGCTTCGCAGAAGTCCACCGTCGACACGGTGCGTGCGGCGTTGCGGCTGGGGACCTGCACGAGCGTGTTGTGGTCCTCGCAGGTGACGACCCACTTGCCGTCGGTCTGGTCGAGGTCGAGGTCAGCAGCGCGGTTGATGGCCATGATCGTGTCCTTTCGTCGGTGCGCCGCGGACCTCGCGGCGTCTCAGCATGTGGACAATATGTCCCAGCGGGATGCATGTGTCAACCGCGTCTGTGCAGGTCAGCGCCACGTGACACCACCCGCCGGACCTGGCTCGGCTGCCACATGCCCGGCTGTCCGGACGGCAGCGGCACGCCGTCTGTCGTCAGCAGGTGGGCTATGGCCGTGAGGCTCATCTGCTCGGCGTGGAGGTCAAGGACGCGCGCGATGACCTCAGCCGGGACGGTGGACTTGGGACCCGGCACGACGCCCTTGTCCTTCGCGGCAGCAAGGCCGGCTCGGGTCCGTTCCTGGATCTGCTCGCGTTCCCACTCGGCCAGAGCAGACAGCACGCGCAGGATCATGCGTCCGCCGGAGGTCGTGGAGTCGATGCCCATGTCCAGCACGATCAGCGACCAGCCGTGCTGGACGGCTTCGTCGATGACGCGCGACAACCCGGAGACGGTGCGCCCCAGCCGGTCTAGCTTCGCGACGACCAGCGCCTGTCCCCTGCCGTCACGCAGCAGCGACAGCGCGTGCTCAAGACCGGGGCGCTTCCGGCTGGCACCGGAGACGCCCGCATCCTCGGTCCATTCCACGTCCCAGCCGCGATGCTCGGCCTCTCGGGAAATGGCAGCGCGCTGCGCGTCTAGTCCATATCCGTTCTCTGCTTGGTCCGTGGTGGATACCCGCGTGTACGCGATGACCTTCATCTGCTTTCCCCTTCCGGTTGATCGACAATCAATTTGTCCAGGGAGGAACTGTCAAACAGGATCGTTCGAATCTGTTTCGCGACCGG
>NZ_BCNQ01000212.1 GCF_001515525.1 Piscicoccus intestinalis NBRC 104926
GTGGGTCGCGCGCGTCGCCCGCCGGGCCTCGGGCGGCCCTGCGCTGGGTCGCCCCGGCGACGCCTCATGAGCCCGACCCCTGTTCGGTCCCCTCCCGCCCGCCGTCCGGGTACAGGCCCGACGCTCTGTCCGGCTCCGACACCGGGCGCGCGGCCGCCTCCGTCACCACCTCGGACGGCTCGGACGGCTCGGACGGCGGCTCGGAGGTCGGTTCGTCAGACGGTTCGTCGGCCGCCGATGCCACCGTCGACGCGGTGGAGCCGGAGGAGCGGACGACGCTCGAAGCGACCACGGCCTCCGACGCCGGGACTGGCGGCGGGGTCGGTTCCGGCGCAGGTCGCGGGGCAGGTGGCGGGGTCTCCTCGCTGAGGGCTATCGGCGCCCGCTGGATCGGCTGGCCGGCGTGCCGCGGCAGCGTGAGCCGGAACCGGCACCCGCCGCCCGGCGTGCCCCAGGCCTGCAGCCAGCCGTTGTGCAGCCGCGCATCCTCCAGGGCGATCGCCAGGCCCAGGCCGGTGCCGCCGGTCGTGCGGTTGCGCGCGGGGTCGGCCCGCCAGAACCGGTTGAACACCAGCGCGGCCTGCCCGGGCTCCAACCCGACTCCGAAGTCACGCACGGCCACGCCGACCGCCTCGGAGTTGGCGCCGAGCTCGATGTGCACGGGCTTGCCCTCGGCGTGTTCGATGGCGTTGACGAGCAGGTTGCGCAGGATGCGCTCGACCCGGCGGGGGTCCATGTCGCACGGGTAGGGCCGGTCGCCGCCCAGCACCTGCACCGACACCCCGCGCCGATCCGCCAGCGGCGCGGCGGCCTCGACCACCCGGTCGACGACGGCGCGCACGTCGACCTCCTCGGTGTCGAGCACGGCGCCGCCCGCGTCGAACCGGCTGATCTCCAGCAGCTCCGACAGCAGCTCGTCGAACCGGTCGACCTCGGCGAGGAGCAACTCGGTGGACCGCGCGACCGGGGCCTGGAAGTCGCCACGCGAGTCGTGGATCACCTCGGCGGCCATGCGGATCGTCGTCAGCGGGGTGCGCAGCTCGTGGGAGACGTCGGAGACGAACCGCTGCTGCACGCGGGAGAGGTCTTCGAGCTGGCGGATCTGCGTCTGCAGGCTGTCCGCCATGTCGTTGAACGAGCGTGCCAGCGTGGCAAGATCGTCTTCGCCCTTGGCGCGCATGCGCTCGTTGAGCCGCCCCGACGAGAGCCGGCCCGCGACCTCCGCCGCCTCACGCACCGGGTCGACGACGAGCCGGGTGACGATGTAGGCGAGCAGACCGATGAGCACGACGAGCGCGAGCGCACCGATGACGAACGTGCGCAGCATCATGTTCATGATCGCCTGCTCGCGGTCGAGCGGGAACACGAAGTAGAGCTCCTCGCGGCCGGCCTGCGGGACGAGGATCTGCGAGCCGACGAGCACGGCCGGCACGTGCCCGTCGCCGCGCGGGATCGGCACGAGCTGGATGTGTTGATGGCTGGGGTCGGCGGCGATGGCCTGCCGCAGCTCGGTCGGCACGACGGAGGCGTCGACGTCCGTCCACATCGTCGGCACCCGTTCGGGGCCGCGGGTGTTGTCGATGGCTCGGGTGAGGATGAGTTCGCGGGTCTGGTCGGGGGTCTGGCTCTCCTGCTGACGGATGAGGTCGAACGTGAACTGCCGGATGCTCTCCGCGTCGAGGTTGTCGGTGGCGTCGAGGCGCGCCTGCATCTCACTGGCGCGGTAGGCGGCGTCCTCGCGGGCCGTCTGGATCCGGCCCTCCACGAGCCCGTCGGAGATCCGCTGGTAGAGGAACGTCTGCAGCAGCACCATGACGACGAGCCCCAGCAGGACGGTCGTCGAGACGACCCGGAACTGCAGGCTCACCCGCCACAGCCGCGCGATGCGGCGCGCGGCGAGCATCGTCCAGATCCTCAGTCGACGCAGCCCCCGGCGCACGATCGAGCCGGTGGTGGCCAGGCGGCGCCGGGCGGTCGGCCCCAGCAGGCCCCGGTCGGGCGTCGACCGCTTCGTCTGCGGCCGGCCCTGCGATCGCGCGGAGCCGGTGCGCGCCCGATTCGCGCGCGGCTCCCCTCCTCGGGGTGCCCGGAACGGGATGCGGGCAGGCATCGGGCCGGCCTGAGGCGGAGCCCGGCCTAGGCCGGACCGGCCTTGTACCCGACTCCGCGCACGGTGACGACGATCTCGGGGTGCTCGGGGTCGCGCTCGATCTTGCTGCGCAGCCGCTGGACGTGCACGTTGACGAGACGGGTGTCGCCGGCGTGGCGGTAGCCCCAGACCTGCTCGAGCAACACCTCCCGGCTGAACACCTGCCACGGCTTGCGGGCGAGCGCCACGAGCAGGTCGAACTCGAGCGGGGTGAGGCCGACGATCTTGCCGTCGCGCTTGACGGAGTGCCCGGCGACGTCGATGACGAGGTCGCCGATCGTCAACCGCTCCGGCTCCGGCTCCTCACCGCGGCGCAGGCGGGCCCGCACCCGGGCGATGAGCTCCTGCGGCTTGAACGGCTTGACGACATAGTCGTCGGCGCCGGACTCCAGGCCCACGACGACGTCGACCGTGTCGGTGCGGGCCGACAGCATGACGATCGGCACGCCCGACTCGGCACGCAACCGGCGGCACACCTCGATGCCGTCCATGCCCGGCAACATGACGTCGAGCAACACGAGGTCGGGCCGGTGCTGGTGGAAGGCCTCCAGCGCCGACGCGCCGTCGGAGCAGTGCACGACATCGAGCCCCTCATTGCGCAGCACGATGCCGAGCATCTCCGCGAGCGCGAGGTCGTCGTCCACGACGAGCACGCGAGCCTTCATACGCAATCCTTCCGGTTCCCCTCGCCCCTTCGATACCCGATCGTAACCTTCGCAGTCGTCGCATCGTCGCCAGCCCGCCCCCGCGCGGCGGATTCCCGCCACAACGGCCGAAGGCTGCCCCCTGGGCCGAGGGCTGCGGTTCTAACCGCAGCCCCGGACCGAAAGGGCAGCCTTCGGCGTGTGTGTGGTCGGTCAGTAGCGGTAGTGCTCCGGCTTGTAGGGGCCGGCGACGTCGACGCCGAGGTACTCGGCCTGCGGCTTGGTCAGCTCGGTGAGCTCGACGCCGAGGGCGGCCAGGTGCGCGCGGGCGACCTTCTCGTCGAGGTGCTTGGGCAGCACGTAGACGTCCTTGGCGTAGTCGTCGTTCTTCGTGAACAGCTCGATCTGCGCGATCGTCTGGTTCGCGAAGCTGTTGGACATGACGAAGCTCGGGTGGCCCGTGGCGTTACCGAGGTTCAGGAGCCGGCCCTCGGACAGAACGATGATCGAGCGGCCGTCCTCGAACGTCCACTCGTGCACCTGCGGCTTGATCTCGGTCTTGGTGATGCCCGGCAGCTTCGCGAGACCGGCCATGTCGATCTCGTTGTCGAAGTGACCGATGTTGCCGACGATCGCCTTGTTCTTCATCGCGGCCATGTGGTCGGCGCGGATGACGTCGAAGCAGCCGGTGGTGGTGACGAAGATGTCGGCGGTCTCGACGACGTCCTCGAGGCGGGCCACCTGGTAGCCCTCCATCGCGGCCTGCAGCGCGCAGATCGGGTCGATCTCGGTGACGATGACGCGGGCGCCCTGGCCGCGCAGCGACTCCGCACAGCCCTTGCCGACGTCGCCGTAGCCGCAGACGACGGCGGTCTTGCCGCCGATGAGCACGTCGGTGGCGCGGTTGATGCCGTCGATGAGGCTGTGTCGGCAGCCGTACTTGTTGTCGAACTTGCTCTTGGTCACCGAGTCGTTGACGTTGATCGCCGGGAACAGCAGGTCGCCGCTCTTGGCAAGCTCGTAGAGCCGGTGCACGCCGGTGGTGGTCTCCTCGGTGACGCCCTGGATGTGCGCGGCGACCGTCGTCCACTTCGTCGGGTCGGACTCCATCGTGCGGCGCACGAGGGCCTTGAAGACGCCGAACTCGACGGAGTCCTCGTCGGTGGTGGCGGGCACCTGCCCGGCCACCTCCCACTCGCGGCCCTTGTGCACGAGCATCGTCGCGTCGCCGCCGTCGTCGAGGATCATGTTGGCGAACTCGCCGCCCGGCCAGGTGAGGATCTCGTTGGTGCAGTCCCAGTACTCCTCGAGCGTCTCGCCCTTCCAGGCGAAGACCGGCACACCCTGCGGGTCCTGGGGCGTGCCCTGCGGGCCGACGACGACCGCGGCGGCCGCCTCGTCCTGGGTGGAGTAGATGTTGCAGCTGGCCCAGCGCACTTCGGCGCCGAGCGCGACGAGGGTCTCGATAAGCACCGCGGTCTGCACGGTCATGTGCAGCGAGCCGGCGATCTTCGCGCCGGTCAGCGGCTTGGACTCCCCGTACTCCTCGCGCAGCGCCATGAGGCCGGGCATCTCGTGCTCGGCGAGGCGGATCTGGTGGCGGCCGGCGTCGGCCAGGGCGAGATTCGCGACCTTGTGGTCAACGGACATGGTGGCTCTTTCTGCGATTGCCTGTGCTCGCCCGGCGCCGCCCGTCTGGGCCACAACGCGGCCCGGGGAGTTCGAACCCCGCGCCCGTCAGCGCTGCCGTGGGTCATCACCCGCGCCGGACATCGACGTCCAGGATAACCGCGTCGGGCGCAGCCTCGATCACGCGTCTCGCCGTCGGCGCGCCAGCAGCAGCACGGCGGAGCCAGTGAGCGTCAACGCCGCCGACGCCCCCGCCAGCGGCCACGGCTGCACCGCCTCCTCCGTCGGCAGGGGACCGAGCGGGGGCTGCCAGGAGCCGGGCCGGGAACCGCTCACCGCGACGACCCCCGCGACCGCCGCCGCGGTGGGGAGGGAGGCGCTGCGGGCGCTGCCGCCCAGCGGCGCGTCCAGCACGTGGTGGACGGTGTAGGAGGTGTCGGTGCCGATCGTCACCGTGCCGTTGTTCGCATACCGCTCGAGCGGCGTTCCGGTCGTGCCGGTCGCGTCGGTCGGGTCGGTCGCGTCGGTCGCGTGGGTCGCGTCGGTGCGGGTCGAGGTGCCGGCCAGGTAGGGGATGCGTCCCGCGTCCGCGCGGGTGGACTGCACGACGGCCACCAGTCGCTGCGGTGTGCACGACGTCGACTGCCGCGTCGCGACGACCGGGCCGGCGTCGTCGGGCGCGGTGATGTTGCGGGTGGCCCAGCGCAGCCGCGCGGCAGGGCAGTCGATGGCCTGGCCCGGCCCCGGCTCCTCGACGAACGTGACGGGGGCTCCGGCAGTCTGCGGCGTCACGCGGGGCGCCGCGATCGTCCACGCGATGGCCTCGCGGGGCCCCCGCGAGCGGGCCGCGCGCACCCAGCGCTGATCCTTGGTGGCGGTCGCCGACCGGTCGCGCGGGGTCTCGTCGGCGACGTCGAGGCTGGCGTCGAAGGTCGCGCCGGGAGCGCCGAAGGCGAGCCGCACCGGCGCGCGCTGCCGGCTCCGGTCGACGAGCCGGGCCGTGATCCACGTGGAGCCAGTAACCCCGGTTCGCCCGGCGATCTCGTCGGTGAACGTGAACTCGACGAGGTGGCCGGTCACGCGCGCGGTCGCCACGGGCGCGCCGTGGCCGTCACGCACGGCGAACGAGGCGCCGTCGACCGGCTCCAGTTCGCGCGGGAGCGAGACGGTGAAGGTGTCGCGGGGGCGGGCGGTGGCCGGCGCCGCCCACGTCACCTCGACGCGCACGTACCCGTCGGCCGCGGCCTGGACCGCGTC
>NZ_BCNQ01000213.1 GCF_001515525.1 Piscicoccus intestinalis NBRC 104926
CGCGGCCCGGCCGACGCGGGGGTGAGGCCGTCGAGCCGGCCGCCCACGCGGCCGGGGACGGGAGCGGACCGGCTGAGGAGCTGGCCGATCCCTACGGTGGGCGGGGCGAACGCTCCTACTCCAGCGAGCGCCTCTCCCCGGACGCCGAACGCGACCTCGCCGAGTACGAGCGCGCCGACGACCTGTTCGACGAGGAGGACCGCCGGATGATGGGCGGCTCCGCGGGCCCCACGGGCGGCTCCGGAAGCGGCTCGGGGCCGACGCCCGACACGCGCAACGGCCGCGAGCCGGGGTCACCGCGTCCCGGTCAGTGACGGCCGGCCGAGGGCGGAGACGAGAACGACTGACACACTCGGATCCGAGCGTTGTCGGCGCGCTTGTGACCTGCGGTGATGCGCGGGCTCAGTTGCCGCGGGGGCGAGTGTGTATGCCAACTTCGTCTCGCTCCGGGGCCGGCCCGCGTCCTGGGCGGCTCTCGGCGGCGCCGGGAGGGCTGCGGAGGGCTCCGGGGGGCCGGCCGAGGGCCGGAGACGAGAACGACTGACACACTCGGATCCGAGCGTTGTCGGCGCGCTTGTGACCTGCGGTGATGCGCGGGCTCAGGCGTCGCGGGGGCGAGTGTGTATGCCAACTTCGTCTTCGGTCCGGCGCCGGCCCGCGGCCAAGGCGCTCCAGGGGCTGGCTGCGAGCGGCTCCGGGGGTTCCGGGTGGCTCCGGTGTCGGCTGCGAGGCGCAACAGTCGTCGGCACGGGCAGCGCCACGCCCACGCCCTCGGCGGACGGGCCCGGCTCATCGGCGCGGACGCCAGGTGGTGGCTGGACTAATCCCCGCGCGAGGGGCCTTGCCGACCCCGCATCCCGGCCGATGGGAGATCAGGCGGACGCGGTGAGGGGCGAGCAATGGCGGGCAGATCGACGCGGTCGCGCCTCGTCGATGTGGGCGCGATGGCCCGGCGGCTCACGGGCGCGGACCTCGGCGCGCCCTCCGGCAGGTCCGGTTCGCGCGCATCCGGGTCTTCTCGCGCACCCGGGTCCGACACCGACGACCCCGAAACGGGTGCACCCCCGCGCAGGCTCGACTCCCGTGCCGACGACCTCGACACCGAGTCCGGCCCCGGCCTCCTAGGCGTCGTCGGCGGCGGGTCCTCCGCGGAGCCAGGCGTCGACGGCCTCGGGTCCTCCGAGGAACCCAGCTCATCCCAGGAGGGCGGGTCCCCCGGAGGGCCCGCCTCATCAGGGGAGGGGGAGCCCGGCGACACCGGCTCCCCGAGCCCGACCGGGGCGCGTCGAGGCCGGATGCCGTGGGTGTTCTTCGGCGTCGGGCTCGTCGCGGGGCCGGTGACGTTGACGATGGCGATGCGCAGCTACTACCCGCAGCTGGGGATCAGCGAGTTCTGGGCGGTCATGTCCACGAGCGCCGTCGTGCTCAGCGCGTGGTGGCCGGGGCGCGGCGTGCCGCGCGACCGGGCGTTCTGGCTGGTGGCGGGTGCGCTGACCGCCTCCGTCGGCGGGTGGGGCGCGGTGGTGCTCGGGATGGGCTGGCCGGCGGCGTGGACCGCCGTCGTCAACGTGCTCATGGCCGTGCTCGCGCTGGCGATCTACCGGGCCGGGCTGCCCGGCGACGGACGGCAGTCCTGGGCGCCGGGAGCCCCCGGGCAGCTGGCTGCGTTGCTGGGGGCCTGCATCACCGCGGCGCTGCTCGGCGCGGTGTTCGGCGGCTACCCGGGGCTGCAGCCCGGGGCGCTCGACCCGCGCGGCGTGCTGTGGTGGACCTCCCGCGACCTCGTCAACCTGTGGATCGGCACGTCGACGTTCTTCCTGCTGCTCTACTGGCGGCGCCCGGCCGTGCTCACCCCGCCCTCGACGTGGCACGCGGTGGCGATCTGCGCGACCGGCGCCGTGTGCATGTACCTGCCCCGCGCCTTCCCGGACCTGCCGATCAGCTGGATCTCGCTGGCTCCGGCGCTGTGGGCGGGCATGACCCTGACCCCCATCGGCGCGGCCGCCTACGCGATCTACGCGGCGGCGGCCTCGGTCATCGCGGCCGGCCTGTACGACCAGGAGCCGGGCTACTCCGGCATCATCTCGGTGCCGATCGTCATCGACCTCATGCTGGTGTTCTGCAGCTTCCTGACGATCCTGCTCGCGCTCTTCCGCGACCAGCGGGCCCGGCTCGCGCACGCGCTCGACGTGGAACGCGCGGCCGCCCAGGACACCAGCGACCTGCTCGAGGCCGTCTTCGAGACCATGAGCGACGGCATGCTGCTGGCCACCCCGGGCGGGCGCGTCGTCATGCACAACCAGGCCGCCCGCCGCATGCTGGGCCGCGCGATCCCCGACCGGGCGCCGGACTCGTGGACCGCCTACTTCGGCGTCCGCACCGCCGACGGCTCCCGCCCCGCGCGCGACGACGAACTGCCGCTGTCGTTCCCGGACGCCGCCCGCAGCACCCCCACCCGCATCTTCACGATCACCAACTCCGACGGCGACCGGCGGATCGTGGCCCTCACCGGTCATCTGCTCGACAGCCCGCACGGCCGGCGCGTCATGTTCCTCTTCCACGACATCAGCGCCGAGCACGCCCGCGACCGGCAGCTGCGCGGCTTCGCGGGCACGGTGGCGCACGACCTCAAAGGTCCGCTGACGGCGCTGTCGGGCTGGGTCGAGGCCGCCGCCGACGAGATCTCCGTCGACGACACCGCCGCCGGTCGGCAGGCCCTCGCGCGGGCCCGCGCCGCGAGCACGCGAATGCGCCGGCTCATCGACGACTACCTCGCGTTCACCGTGGCCCGGGAGGGCCTGCTGCGCCTGCGGGAGGTTCCGCTGGAGCCGGTCACCCGGGAGGTCGTCGACGGGTTCGCCGACGCCGACCGGCGCCTTCGCCGGCACCGTGGCCCACGACCTCAAGGGGCCGCTGGCCGCGGTCGCCGGCTGGCTCGAGGCGGCCGACGACGAGCTGGCGGCCGGTGACCCCGTCTCCGGGCGTCGGGCGCTGCTGCGCGCGCGCGAATCCAGCGGGCGCATGCGCGGACTCATCGACGAGTACCTGTCGTTCACGGTGGCCCGCGACGGCGCGCTGCGCATGTCGAGCGTGCCCCTGGAGACGGTGGCGCGCGAGGTCGTCGCCGACGTCACGGGCAACGGGCCGCGCGCGCCGCGCATCGAACTCGACATGCACCACCGCGTGCGCGGCGACCGCGGCCTCATCCGCCAGCTGCTCGCCAACCTCGTCGGCAATGCCGTGAAAGACGCGCGGCCCGGGGAACCGGCGCGGATCACCCTGCGCAGCACCGCGGGGAGCCGGGCTGGGTGCGCCTGGAGGTCGCCGATGCCGGAGTCGGTTTGCAGCCCGGCGACGAGGAGAAGATCTTCGCCGCGTTCTCGCGCAGCTCCAAGGACGCGGACGCCTACGCGGGCATCGGCCTCGGGCTGGCGCTGTGTCACTCGATCGTCAGCCGGCACGGTGGCACGATCAGCGCCGGCGACAACGCCGACGGCGGCGCGACGTTCACCGTCGTGCTGCCCGCCGGGTAGGACCGCCCCGTACCCTGGCCGCAGACTCCGCCCGGGCACGGCAGCCCGGGCGACGGGCAGCGCGCGGGAGGCGATCATGCGGCGACACCCCCACCCACTCCACGGCCTGAGCAGCGGCGACACCGGCAAGATCGTCGCGGCCGACCAGGCCGTGCACCTGGTGCGCGACGGCGACACGATCGCGACAGGCGGGTTCGTCGGCATCGGGTTCGCGGAGAACATCGCGGTCGCGCTCGAGCGGCGCTTTCTCGGGCTCGACGACCGGGCCGACTCCGGGCACCCGCGCAATCTCACGCTCGTCTACGCGGCCGGGCAGGGCGACGGCAAGGACCGCGGGCTCAACCACTTCGGCCACGAGGGCATGGTGGCGCGCGTCATCGGCGGTCACTGGGGGCTGGTGCCGAAGATGCAGGCGCTGGCGGTGCAGAACAAGATCGAGGCCTGGAACCTGCCGCAGGGCGTCATCACCCACCTGTTCCGCGACATCGCCGCCGGCAAGCCCGGCACGCTGACCCGGGTGGGGCTCGACACGTTCGTCGACCCGCGCCACGGCGGCGGCAAGCTCAACGAGCGCACGAGCGTCGACCTCGTGCGGCACCTGGAGATCGACGGGCAGGACTACCTGTTCTACAAGGCGTTCCCGATCGACGTCGGCATCATCCGGGCCACGACCGCCGACCCCGACGGCAACCTGACGTTCGAGCGGGAGGCGCTGACGCTGGAGGCGCAGGCGATCGCGATGGCGGCCCGCAACTCCGGCGGGGTCGTCATCGCGCAGGTCGAGCGGGTCGCCGACCGGCACACGCTGAACGCCCGGCAGGTCAAGGTGCCCGGGATCCTCGTCGACTGCGTCGTCGTCGCCGAGTCGCCCGAGCTGCACCAGCAGACGTTCGCCGACCCGTACAACCCGTTCTTCTCCTGCGAGCTGCGGGCCCCCGCCACCAGCGTGCCGGTCATGCCTATGAGCGAGCGCAAGATCATCGCCCGGCGGGCGGCGATGGAGCTGGAGGCCGACGACGTCGTCAACCTCGGCATCGGCATGCCCGAGGGGGTGGCCAGCGTGGCCGCCGAGGAGCGGATCATCGACCTGCTGACGCTGACGGCCGAGCCGGGGGTCGTCGGCGGGATCCCCGCGGGGGGCCTGAACTTCGGGGCGGCGACCAATGCGCAGGCGATCATCGACCAGCCCAACCAGTTCGACTTCTACGACGGCGGGGGCCTGGACATCGCGGTGCTCGGGCTCGCGCAGGCCGACGCGCAGGGCAACCTCAACGTCTCGCGGTTCGGGTCGCGGCTGGCGGGCGCCGGGGGCTTCGTCAACATCTCCCAGAACGCGCACTGCGTCGTGTTCGTCGGCACGTTCACCGCGGGCGGGCTGGAGTGCCGGGTCGAGGACGGGCACCTCGTCATCGTCCGCGAGGGCACGCAGCGCAAGTTCGTGCGTCAGGTCGAGCACCGCACGTTCTCCGGGGCGCAGGCCCTGCGCGACCAGCGGGAGGTGCGCTTCGTCACCGAGCGGGCCGTGTTCAAGCTCGTGCCCGGCGGGCTGGAGCTGCTGGAGATCGCCCCGGGCATCGACGTCGAGGCAGACGTGTTGGCGCACATGGACTTCGAGCCGATCCTGAACGCCGACCCCGCGCACATGGTGCACATGGACCCGCGGATCTTCGAGTCCGAGCCGATGGGCCTGCGCACCCAGCTGCTCGACCGGCCGATGTACCAGCGGCTCACGTTCGACGCCGCCAAGGACCGCTTCTTCATCGACTTCGGCGGCCTCGACATCCGCAGCACGACCGACATCGACCGGGTGCGCCGCGCCGTCGAGCACAACCTCGTGCCGTTGGGTCGCAAGGTCGAGGCCGTCGTCAACTACGACCGGTTCACGATCCTGCCCGACCTCGTCGACCCCTACGTGCACATGGTCGAGGGGCTCATGGAGCGCTTCTACACCGACGTCACGCGGTACACCTCGAACGCCTTCCTGCGCGCCCGCCTCGACGAGGCCATGAGTCACACCGAGTTCGTGCCCAACCTCTTCGAGAACCGGCAGGAGGCCGAGGCGCGGCTGCGCGGCCGGTGAGGCCGGCGGGTCAGCGCGGAGTCGGCGCGGGGCCGGCGGTGGGCCGGCTCAGC
>NZ_BCNQ01000214.1 GCF_001515525.1 Piscicoccus intestinalis NBRC 104926
CGGCCCTCGGATCGGCCCGCCGCCTGCCCGTGCTGGTGCTCGAGCCCGGCCGGCTGCGGCGCGATCGGTGGCCAGTGGGTGGCAGCACGGGCACAGTGGCGGCACAGTGTGGCTATGAGCTCCCGCACCGCCAACTTCTGCATCGACGCGGCCGACCCCTACAGCCAGACCCAGTGGTGGGCCCAGGTGCTGGAGGACTTCAACATCGACCCCGAGGATCTCCAGGAGCCCGGCGACGACGAGTGCGGCCTGGCCGGCCCCGACGGCCGCTGGCTGCTGTTCCTCAAGGTCCCCGAGGCCAAGCGCGTGAAGAACCGCATGCACATCTGCCTGCGGCCCGTCGACCGGTCCCGCGACGAGGAGGTCGACCGGCTGCTGGGCCTCGGCGCCACGATGGTCTCCGACCTGCGCTCCGGGCCCGACTCGGGCTGGGTCGTGCTCGCCGATCCCGAGGGCAACGAATTCTGCGTGCTGCGCCAGTTCTTCGACGACGAGGACGACGAGGGCGACGGCGCCGTCATGCACTGATGTGTCAACACGTCGACACACGTCGGCGCTGACCGGCGCGGGTTCGGGCGCCGACGCGTCGTCGAATGAGGGGCTGGCGGCGGGCCGAGACGAAGTTGGCTTACACACTCGTCGTCCGGGCCGCCGACGCCTGGCATCGCCGCAGGTCAGGAGCGTGCCCTAGGCGCGCAGATCCGAGTGTGTAAGCGATTCTCGTCTCGGCCCTTGGCCCTTGGCCCTTGGATCTTGGATCTTGGCCCTTTGGCGCCTCGGTGCGCGTTCGGAGCGGGCGCGCTGTCGCGCCGGGAGGGCTCAAGGTGGCGGCGGGCTCTCGGCGTTGCGGTTGTCGCCGCAACGCCGAGCGCGGGGCGCATCGCCCAGCCCTCGCGACGGTGTCAGTGCCGTCAGCGCCGCGACGGGGCGAGCTTGAGCGCGACGGTGTTGCCCCGCCCGTCGGTGGCGTTGACGGCCAGCGCACCGGACTTGTTGATCGCCACGGCGTCGGTGAGCACCCAGCCGCGGGGAAGGCCGCGCACCCGGGTGTTGAGGTCGGTGAGCCGGCCGTCGCGCCACACGCCGGCCCGGCCGCCGGCGGAGCCCACGAGCACGCCGGCGTCGCTGACGCCCGCGACCCGCAGGCCTCCGGTGCCCCGAGAGCGGCACCGGGTTGCGGGTGGTCGAGAGCCACGCCAGCCGCCCGCCCGCGGCGCTGCGGCCGGTGGCGCCGACCCGGCCGACGAGGCGCCGCCCGTCCGGTGAGATCGCGTCGAGCGTGCTCGTCGACCCCGACCGCACCGGGGTCACGCCCTTGCCGGTGAACACGACGCCCACCGGGTAGGTGCCCGTCTGCGGCTGCACCGGGGCGGTGACCGTGGCGGCCGCCAGGCCCGTCTCCGAGAGCCCGGAGACGGTGTAGCTGCCGAGCAGCTTCGTCGGCACCTGCACCAGCGACCCCGGGACCCCGTAGAACGGGTAGGTGACGCGGTTGAAGTCGAGGCTGCCCGCGACGACGCCGCGGGAGTTGACCGCGCCGAGCAGGAACCCCGTGCGCGACTCCGGGGCCTGCGCGGTGCTGGCCCGCCCGCTGCGCGACCACGTGACGACCTGGGCGTCGGGCCCGCCCGAGGTCTTGCCGGCCACCGTGCCGCGCGGCGCGATCGCGGCGGCCAGCACCCCGCCGGAGCCCGATTCGATCCAGCGCGCGCCCCAGTCGCCGCCGACGAACGGCCGCGACGCGCCGTCCGCAGCGGCGGCGTTGCCGGCGACGCGGCCCGAGTCGTCGATGCCGACCGCGGTCGATGCCGTGCTGCTCGAGCCGTCGGGCAGGCGTTGCGGAGCGACCCGGCTCCAGTCGTAGCCACCGCGCGAGCCGGGCCGCCGGTCGGGGCGCCGGTCGGGTCGGCGGTTGGGCGCGCCGGTCGCCTCGGTCGATGACCCGGCCGCCTGGGCCGACGCCCCGGCCGATGCGCTCTGCGCGACGCCAGCGACGCCCGAAACTCCAGCCGCCTGCGCCGCGGGCCCGGCCCCGGCCCACACCAGAGCCGGAGCGAGACCGGTGGCGACGGTCACGAGCAGGGCGAGACGCCGTCCACCCATCGCGCGAGCCGGCCAGTGCGAGCCCCCGTAAGAGCCCCCGCCAGGGCGGCCCGGCAGGCGCCCCCGGAGTCGGTGAGCGCGGAGTTCCGAGGCGTGGCCCGCGGTCCGCGTGGCGTCGGTGGTGTGTGCGGATACGCCGAATGTGTTGTTGTTCATCGTGAGTCCCCTTGTGATGCCCCCATGAGTTCCGGGAGGCCCCCGCCTCCCGACGGGCCGCCCCCCGGCGACCCGTTGAGCAGGACTCTAACCCCACGGCGCACCCACGGGAAGCACTTCCGCGACAAGAACATTCACGATCACTTTCACAATCGTGAGTCATTTGCGTTCACAGTCGCGGCAAACGGCCTCACTCCTGCGGCGTCAGCACCTTGCGGGCCCGCTCGCGCGCGGAGGCGGAGTCGGTGGCGTCGAGCACGGCCTGCGCGGCCTGCTCGCACTGCTCGAAGGTGACGGTCGCCAGCTGCGCGCCCACCCCGGAGACGGCCGACGCGGCCATCGACAGCGAGGTCACACCGAGGCCGACGAGCACGCACGCCAGCAGCGGGTCGGCCGCCGCCTCGCCGCAGACGCCGACGGGCTTGCCCGCCTCGCGCCCGGCGTCCGCCGTCATCGCGATGAGCGTCAGCACCGCGGGCTGCCACGGGTCGGTGAGGGTGGCCAGGTGCGGCGACATGCGGTCGGCCGCCATCGTGTACTGGGACAGGTCGTTGGTGCCGATCGAGAAGAAGTCGACGTGCGGCAGGAACCGCGGCGCGAGCAGCGCCACCGACGGCACCTCGACCATGATCCCGGGCTTGATGCCGCGCTCGCGGGCCAGGTCGGCGAAGCGCTTGGCCTCCGGCACCGTCGCGATCATCGGCGCCATCACCCACGGCTGCACGTCGGCGCCCTGCTCCCGCTTGCCGGCGGCCTCGGCGACCGCGTCGAGCTGGTTGGTCAGCAGGTCGACGTCGCGCAGCCCGATCCGCACGCCGCGCACACCGAGCGCCGGGTTCTCCTCGTCCTCCATGTTCGCGAACGCCAGCGGCTTGTCGGAGCCGGCGTCGAGCGTGCGCACGACGACCTTCTTGCCGGGGAAGGCGGCGAACACCTCGCCGTAGATGCGCGCCTGCTCGGACACGCTCGGCTCGGACTCGCTGTTGAGGAAGCACAGCTCGGTGCGGAACAGGCCCACGCCGGTGGCCTGCGACTCGGCGGCCTTGCGGGCGCCCGCGCCGTCCTGCACGTTGGCGAGCAGCTCGACGTCGCGGCCGTCGCGGGTGCGGGCCGGGCCGCGCCACGAGCGCACGGCCTCCCGGCGGGCGGCGTCCTCCTCGACGAGGCGACGGCCCTCCTCCTGCGACACCCCGACGGTGATCGTGCCGGTCGTGCCGTCGACGAGCACCTCGACGCCGTCGTCGATCGAGGCGATCCGCGAGGCGGCGACGATGCACGGGATGCCGAGCTGGCGGGCGATGATCGCCGTGTGGCTCGTGGGCCCGCCGAGCTGGGTGACCAGGGCGGTGATGAGGGTCGGGTCGAGCCCGGCGGTGTCGGCCGGCGCGAGGTCGTCGGCGAACAGCACGCTCGGGGTGTCGGGAGTCGGTACGCCCGGCTCGGGCTGGCCGAGCAGTTCGGCGACGACGCGGTCGCGGATGTCGCGCAGGTCGGTGGTGCGCTCGGCCATGAGGCCGCCGAGCTTCTCGAACTGCGTGATGAACTGCGCGATCGCGGCGGAGACGGCCTGCGGCGCGGCGGTGCCCCGCTTGACGTTCTTCACGGCGGCGCGGCGCCAGCCGCGGTCGCGGCACAGGGAGGCGGTGGCCGAGAGCACCTCGGAGGCGACGCCGGTCGCCTGGCTGGCGCGGTGCTCCAGCCGGGTGGCGACGGTCTCGACGGCCTGCTCGATGCGCCCGGCCTCGGCCTCCCGGTTCTCCTCCGGCACCTCGGGCATGCGCGGGGTGAGCTCGGGGCGGCCCTGCTTCCAGACCACCGGCGCGAACGCGATGCCCGGCACGACCCCGGTTCCGGTGACGGAGTCGGGCGTGCGGGTGGTGATCGAGCCGGTGGGGGTCTCGCTCGCCTCCGCGCCTGCGTCGCCGGGCGTGGTCTGTGCGGTCATGGCAGCTCCTCTGCGGTGAGGTCGTTGGTCGTGCGGACGACGCGACGCGAGCCTGTCAGAGGCCGGCTCGCGCGCCCGCGCCGGGGGGTTCCGAAAACACTATCGGAAGCGCTTGCGCGGAGTCTACGTATTCAGATATAAACAAACTGATTCCCACATCTGAATGTGTTGGCCAGCCACACGAGCGAGGACGGCAGCGACGCCATGTACGCAGAGGAACGTCAAGAGGCCCTAGTCGCCGAGGCCCGCCGCAGCGGACGGGTCTCCGTCGCCGCCGCCGCGGAGGTCTACCAGGTGACCCCCGAAACGATTCGCCGCGATCTCGCCGCGCTCGACTCGCGCGGGCTGCTGCGCCGCGTGCACGGCGGGGCGGTGCCGACCGAGTCGCTGCGGCTCGTCGAGCTCGGCGTCGCCGAACGCTCCGGGAGCCGCGCCGCGGAGAAGGCCCGCATCGCGCGCGCCGCGCTGCCGCACCTGCCGAGCGGGCCCGGCTCCACGATCATCCTCGACGCCGGCACGACGACGGCCGGGCTCGCCACGGTGCTGCCCGCCGACCCCGAGCTGACGATCATCACCGGCTCGATGCCGATCGCGATGGCCGCCTCGCAGCGCTGCCCGGGGCCGGTGCAGCTCGTCGGCGGCCGCGTGCGGGGGCTGACCCAGACGACCGTCGGCGGCCAGACCGTCGCCGAGCTCGGCGCGCTGCGCGCCGACGTCGCGTTCATCGGCACCAACGGGCTGACCACCAGCCACGGGGCGTCCACGCCGGATGCCGAGGAGGCCGCGGTCAAACGCGCGATCGTCTCCGCGGCCCGCCGGATCGTGCTGCTCACCGACTCCACCAAGTTCGGCGTCGAGTACCTCCGCTCGTTCGCCTCGCTCGCCGACATCGACGTGCTCGTCACCGACGGTGACATCAGCCCCGGTGACCGGCAACGCTGCATCTCCGCCGGAATCGAGGTCGTCATCGCATGATCGTCACGTTCACCGCCAACCCCAGCCTCGACCGCACGGCGAGCCTGTCGGTGCCTCTGACCCGGGGCGGAGTGCACCGCCTCGCCGGCCTGACCACGGAGCCGGGCGGCAAGGGCGTCAACGTCGCCCGCGCCATCCACCAGGCCGGCAAGGCGGCGTTGGCCGTGCTGCCCGCGGGCCCGCACGACCCGATCCTGGCCGCCCTCACCGAGCGCGGCGTGCCGCACCGGCACGTGCAGGTGCCCTCCCTCGTGCGCACCAATCTCACGCTCACCGAGGCCGACGGCACGACGACCAAGCTCAACGAGCCGGGCGCGGTGCTGTCCGCGGCCGACGCCGACGCGCTGCGCGAGGTGCTCGTCGAGGCCGCCCGGGGCGCCGCGTGGGTGGTGCTCTCCGGCTCCCTGCCGCCCGG
>NZ_BCNQ01000215.1 GCF_001515525.1 Piscicoccus intestinalis NBRC 104926
GCCGCAGGCCGCGGTGGCCGCGCCGGCCAGCAGCACGACGGCGCCGAGCCCGACCACCCGGTCGAGTCCGGCGCGCCGGCCGAGGGAGGCGGCCAACTCGTCGCCGAGTTCCAGGCCCGGCAACGCGGGCAGGTTGGCGAGGGCGGCGCCGAACCCGAGCAGCAGCACGGGGGCGATGCCGGCGGCGACCCCGAGGTCGCGCCCGACGAGCGAGCCGACGCTCCAGAACTGGAACGACTCCATCGTCTGCGGATTGACGAGCACGACGGCGCTCGCTGCCGAGCCGAGCAGGGCGGTGAGCACGGAGCCGGTGAGCACGACGGTCGTCATCGGCTCGAGCACGCGAATGCGAGCCGCCAGGCCGAGCACGACGGCCCCGGCGACGACGGCGCCGAGGACGGCGATCCACACGTAGCCGGCCGGGGAGGTGACGCCGAGGTAGGCCAACGCGACGACGACGCCCAGGGAGGCCCCGGCGTTGACGCCGAGCAGCCCGGGGTCGGCCAGCGGGTTGCGGGTGTGGGCCTGGGAGAGGGCGCCCGCGATGCCGAGCGCCGCGCCGCACAGGAGGCCGACGACCGTGCGGGGGACGCGTAGGCCGAGGACGACCGCGGCGTGGGCGTCCGTCGCCTGGCCGCGCAGCGCCGCCCAGACCTGCTCGCCGGCCAGGCGTGACGAGCCGAGGGCGATGCTCGCGTAGGTCGCGGCGAGCACGGCCACGACGAGCACCGCCGTGACGGTCGCGACGCGGGACCGGGCGTGCGGCAGCAGCGGCGGGCGGGAGGCGGACGCGCTGGTCATCGAGCCCCCCGCGGCACCGGCTCGGCCTGAAGCGCCGCCGCGAGGGCGGCATAGAGGCCGTCGGCGTCGTCCACCAGGGCGTGGTGACCGCCGCGAAGCACCACCGATCTCACACTGTTGTGTGTGTTCGACGCCCAGCCGGCCATGCTGCCGGGCGGCACGACGGGGTCGGCGTCGCCGCTGATCAGCAGCAGCGGAGTCGGGTCCGGGCCGGCGTACGGCAGCGCGGCGTGATCGAGCGAGGCGAGCAGGTCGGCCCGCAGGATCGGCAGATACATCGCCAGGAAATCCGCGTCGTCGAGCAGGGGCGCGGGCACCCCACCGAGGCGTTCCACCCAGGCCCGCAGCGCGGCGTCGTCGGTGGTCAGCCGGCGCAGCTGCGCGCGTTCGGCGTGGTCGGGGTGTTCGGCGTCCGGCGCCTGCCGGGCCGACAGGGCGAGCAGCCTGGGGCGCGCTCCGGCGTTCGCCGCCTGGGCGAGCAGCCGATCGGTCTCGACCGCGACTCCGACGCCCATGCTGTGGCCGAGCAGCACGGTCGGAACACCGTCCGCGAGCAGGGGCGCCAGGGCGACGGCGGCCTCGGCGGCGAGCTGGGTCACGTCGGTCGCGAACGGCTCACCGATGCGGGTCTCCCGGCCGGGGTAGCGCACCGCCCACAGCTCGACGCCCGCGCGCAGCAACGGGCGCGCGTACTGCGCCCCGGCGCCCGAGGGCGGGCAGACGACGAGCCGAAAGCCCGGCTCGACCGCGGCGCCGTTCGGAGGCGGTGGCGCACCCGGGCGGGGTCGCAACCGCACGAGCACGTCAGCCATCGACACGCCCCGATGCCGGCGGCACGGGCTCCTCGTCGGCCCCTCGCGGCCCCGGCTCACCGGGCTCGACCGGGTCGTCCTCGGGCTCCTCGGGCTCGTCGTGGTGGTCGTGGTTGGCGGCGCCGCGGCGCCAGTAGCCGTCGACGTCCCAGCAGTCGCGGGGCAACCCGCGCTCGCGCGACAGGTACCGCCGCAGCTCCTTGATCGACGTGGATTCTCCTGCAACCCAGACGAATCCGTCTCCGTCGTCGAACTCGTGGGCGCGCACGGCGTCGGCGAGCAGGCGGGTGGAGCCGGGTGCGGCGGGTCCGCGGTGCAGCCAGCGCAGACGCAGGTCGGCGCGGGTGGTCAGCTCGATCTCGTCGCGTTCGTCCTGCACCTCGACGTAGGCGGTCACCGGCACGCCCTCGCGCAGCCCCTCGACCCACCGCGACAGGGCGGGCAGCGCGGTCTCGTCGGCGGCCAGCACGTACCAGTCGCAGACGTCGCGCACGAGGAAGGCGCCGCGCGGGCCGAGCATGCCGAGGCTGTCTCCGGGCGCGGCGCTCGCGGCCCATCGGCCGGCGACCCCGTGGCCGTGCAGCACGAAGTCGATCTCGAGGGTGGGACCGGCGGGGTCGAACGCGCGCACCGTGTAGTCGCGGTAGGTGTGGCCGGCCGGCGACCAGCGGCCGTCGACGAGCTGGGGCATCCGCACGTCACCCCGCTCGTCGCGGTCGAAGAACAGCTTGACGTGGTCCTCGGGGGCGACGGTCGGAAAGTCGTCGAGGTCGGCGCCGGTGAAGCGCACCCGCATCATTCGCTCCGACAGGCGTTGCGTCGAGTCGACGGTGATGCGCCGGGCCCGGAGGTCGAAGAAGTACTGCGCGATCTTGCCGCGGTCGACGTCGGGCGCGTAGTGGCGCGGGACGAAGGTCGTCATGAGCTGCTCCTCGTGCGTCGGGTCGGGTTCTGCGGGTTGTCGGTGGCCGGGTCGGAGCCGGGTCGGTCTCGTGCGTCGCGCTCCGGGACGGGTTCGGGCCGGGACCGGTCGGCCGGGTCGCCCGACCGGTCGCGGGTCAGGCTCCGCAGGGCTGGGCGGGTGATGAGCAGGGCGGCGGTGGTGACGGCGGCGACGAGGCCGCCGACGACGATGACGGGGCCGACGCCGATGAGTCGGGCACCGAGCGAGAGCACGGGTCCACCGAGGCTGTCGCCGACGGTCACCTGCGCGGTCCACAGGCTCTGGACGCGGCCGCGGAGCCGGTCGGGGGTGCGTTCGGCGAGCACGGTGAATCGCAGGATCTCGCCGACGACGTCACCGGCTCCCACCGCGGCCATCGCGACCGCGGCCAGCGCCACGCTCGGGGCGAGACCGAAGAGCGCGATGCCGAGCCCGGAGGCGACGTACACGCCGACGATGACGAGGCCGACGCGGCGCACGCGCGGCACCCAGCCGCTGCACAGCGTCGCGAGGATGGCCCCGACGGACGTGGCGGAGTACATGAGCCCGACCGCCTCCGGACCGGCGTGCAGGTGGCCCTGCACGAACTCGGGGATGAGCACGTGCGGGGAGGCGAAGAAGATCTGCAGGAAGCCCATGACGAGCACCGCCGCCACCACCGGCTCCGAACGGGCGAAGCGCACGCCCCCGGCGAGGTCGGCGCCCCACTCGCGCAGTCGCTCGCCCCGTCGCTTCGGGGAGCCCGAACCCGCGGCTGCCCGCGGCCGAGGCGGTTCGGGGTCGGCCTCGCCCGCACAGCCCTGACCGGGTCGGATCGGCCGCAGCGGCAGCAGAGTCAGCCACGAGACGAGGCTGACCGCGGCCACCGCCCAGTACACGCCTTGCGCTCCCCCGCGGGCCGCGAGCACCCCGCCGGCCAGCGGGGCGGCGGCCGAGCCGAGGTCGAGGCAGACGGCCATGAGCGTGCCGGTCGCCGGCAGCATCGCGCGGGGCACGACGGCGGGCACGGCGGCCCCGAAGGCGGTGGCGCCGACCGCGCCGGTGACGCCGTCCCAGACCGCGAACACGTACAGCGCGGCGACGGACGGGCTCTCCAGGCCGGCGTTGAGCGCCAGACCGACCAACCCGGCGATGGCCAGGGCGCGGCTGACGAGGATGACGCGGCGCCGGTCGACCCGGTCGGCGAGCACGCCGCCGGCCAGGGAGCCGGTGATCGTCGCGAGGCCGAGCACGGTGTTGACGAGCGCCACCTGCAGGGAGGAGCCGGTGAGGTCGTAGGTCTGCACCGACAGCACGACAATGAGCATCCCGAGCGCGAACACCGAGATGAGGCGGCCGGTGAACAGCAGCCGGTACTGCCGGTTGACGCGCAGCGGGGTGAGGTCGATGACCCAGCCGGAGAGGTCGAACCAGCCCCTCACGAGGCCGGTGCGGGCGCGGACCCGTGGCGCGCCGGCCCTGCCGTGGCGGCCACCGGATCTGCCGAGTGCGCCGGGCCTGCCGGTGCGGCTGCCTCGGTCTGGGGGCGGGCAGTGATGTCCGGCCAGTTCGCCTCGACGTAGGCCAGCGCACCCGAGCGGGCGCCCGGGCCGTAGACCGTGCGCCAGCCCTGCGGCACCGGCCGGAACGTCGGCCAGAGGCTGTGTTGGCCGGCGTCGTTGACGAGCACGAGGAAGTCGGCGGCGTCGTCGTCGAAGGGGTTCATCGGGTCTCCTGGGCGATCGGGGCAGCGGGGTGCTCGGGGTCGGTGTCGGTCAGCAGCGGCGCGAGTCGTTCGGCCGCGAACGGGGCGGTGAGCAGGTCGTGCGGCACGTCGAGGTCGACGCGGCGCAGCCCACCGGTCGTCAACGTGGCCCACGCGGCAACGGCCTCCTGCGTGCTCGCCGCGCGGGTGCTCTCGGTGGCGTCGCCCGCCCCGGAGCCGGTGGCGACGACGAGCGTCGTCGGGGCCGCGATCGGGCGGGACCGGGCGGTCGCGAGCAGTCGCCGGTTCGCGGTGAAGACGCGGGTGAGGGTGGCGAGGTCGTCCGCGCCGAGGGCGCTGAACGCGCCGGTGCCCTCGGTGAGAAAGTCGAGGGTCTCGGCCGGGTCGTACGGCGGCCCCAGCTCCGGCGGCGCCTCCCGCAGGCCCGCGGCCAGCAGGAACGCGAGCACCTCCTGTTGGTCGGCGACCGCGCCGGGATCCGCGGGGCTGTCGGGGAGGCGGTCCGGTTCGTCGTCCACGGGGCGCCGGCCCGCGGGCGGGCCCGGGTCGAGCAGAAGCAGCCCGTGCACGGCCACCCCGCGGTCCTGGAACGCGGCGGCCATCGCGTGCGCGACGTGCCCGCCGAACGACCAGCCGACGAGTCGGCAGCCCGTGCGACGCAGGTCGTCGCCGTCGGCGGCGCAGGCGATCTCGGCCTCGTCGGCGAGCCGGGCCGCGAGCACGCTCAGGTCGGGGCAGTCGGCCAGGCCGGCCGGGTCGCGCAGCGCCGGGGACTGCAGCGCGTACACAGCGGGGGCGTCCGCCTGCGTGGCGCGCAGCCGCGCCGCGAGCGAGGAGAACGTCCAGCCCAGGCCGAGCATCGGATGCACGCACAGCACCGGCGCCACCGGGGCTACGGGGGCCACCGGGGCTGAGCCGGGCCGGCCGGCGCCGCCCCGACCGGCCTCTCGTCGGGCGCCGAGAGGCAGCACGACGGCGAACGGGTCGTGGTCGGCGCCGAGCGATGCGACGAGCCCGGCGGGCGTGGGGGCGGCGAGCAGCGCGGCGACGCCGACGCGGCGGCCGAGGCGTTGCCCGAGCACGGTCACCACGCGCATCGCGAGCAGCGAGTGCCCGCCGAGGGCGAAGAAGTCGTCTTCGGCGCCCACCGTCTCCAGGCCGAGGACCTGCGCGAACGCCGCGCACACGGCCTCCTCGACGGGCCCGCTCGGGCGGCGTCCGCGGGCGGCTGCGGCGGGCAGCGGCAGCCGGGCGACGTCGAGCTTGGAGTTCAGCGTCAGCGGCAGGTCGTGGACC
>NZ_BCNQ01000216.1 GCF_001515525.1 Piscicoccus intestinalis NBRC 104926
GCGTCAGACCGCTCCCGCCGGCCGGCCCGGTTGCGCCGGGCGCCGCGCCGCTCACGGCCCCCACCCGGCGGCCTCGGAGGCACCGAACGGGGTGACGTCGAGCACCTGTCCGGGTTCGACGCGGGTCACCTCGGCCGGCACGTAGGCCAGGGCGTTGGCGTCGGCGAGGGCCTGCAGCACGTGCGAGCCCTGGCCACCGGCGCTGCGCACGACGGGCTCGCCCGCCTCCCGGTCGAGCAGCACCCGCACGAACTGGGCCCGCTCCGGCGGGGAGGTCCAGCCGTCGAGCACACGGGCCCGGACCGGCTCCGGCTCCGCGCGCTGCCAGCCGGCCATCGCGCGCAGCGCGGGCACGACGAACACGTGCGCGGAGACCAGCGCGCTCACCGGGTTGCCGGGCAGCGTGAACACCGGCACGTCGCGCTCACCGATGGTGCCGAAGCCCTGCGGCTTGCCCGGCTGCATCGCGACCTTGTCGAACTGCACGGTGCCCAGCCGGCTCAGCGCCGCCTTGACCGCGTCGTAGGCGCCCATGCTGACGCCGCCGGTCGTCACGATCGCGTCGGCGGTGCGCAGGTGCTCTCCGAGCGCGGTCAGAACGTCGTCCTCGGTGTCGCGCACCACGCCACCGGAGACGGCGTCGAAGCCCGCCTCCCGCAACGCCGCGGCGAGCATGAGGCCGTTGCTGTCGACGACCTGCCCGAAGCCGGGCACGGTTCCGGGAGCGACGAGTTCGTCGCCGGTGGACAGGCACACGACCTTCGGCCGGGGGTAGACGAGCACATCCACGGCCCCGCACGCCGCGATCAGCGCGAGTTGCCGGGCGCCGACGAACACTCCGGCGCGCAGCACGACGTCACCGGCGCGCACGTCCTCGCCCTCTCGGCGCACGTGGCGCCCGGGCGCGTCGGCGCAGGTCAACGTCACGACGTCCAGGCCGCCGTCGGTGAGTTCGACGGGGACGACGACGTCGGCACCGGCCGGCATCGGGGCTCCGGTCATGATCCGGTAGGCCTCGCCGGGCTCCAGCCGCAGGCGGCGGGTGTCGCCCGCCGCGATGTCGCCGCGAACAGGGAGCCGCACCGGTGGCGTGTGCCCCTCGTGCCCCTCGTGTTGGGTGCCCCCGGCGCACCCGCAGCCGGACCCACCGGGCTCGGGCAGCGCGGCAACGTCCGCGGCGGCCACGACATAGCCGTCCATCGCGGAGTTGTCGAAGCCCGGCAGCGGCACGGCCGCGACGACGTCGGCGGCGAGCACGCAGCCGTGGGCCGCGTTGACCGGAACCCGCTGCGGCTCGCCCCGTGAGACCGCCGCGAGAATGCGCTCGCGATGCCGCTCGACCGGGATCACCGCATGACTCCTACTCGTGTCGACGAGCGCGCGGGCCTCGCGCGTGTTGGGTAACCATAGCCGCCACGGGCGACAGCCAGCCCCCGAGCACAAGCACGCACGAGCAAACCCGCGAGCACGGGGCGAGCACGGGTCGGTCACGAAGACAGCATCGGGCGGGCACGTTCGGAGTGCGGGCACACTACGGGCATGACGAAGCGCACCGGGCCCCCGCGCGACCCAGACCCGCCGGACCCGCCGGACCCGCCGGAACCGCCGGACCCGCTCGACCCGCTGGCGGCACCGGACCCCTCGAAGCGTGCGCTGCGTTCCCGGCTGCGGGCGGCGCGCCGCGAACGCGACCTCACCGTCGACCCACCCACCCGGCAGCGGGCCGCCGCGGACCTGAGTCGGCACATCACGACCGAACTCCTGCGCCGGCACCCCCGACCGCGGCGCGTCGCGGTGTTCCTGTCCCTGCCGACCGAGGTGCCCACCGAGGCGCTGCTGGCCGATCTGCTGGCGGCCGGCATCGAGCCGCTGGTGCCGGTGCTGCTCGACGACAAAGACCTGGACTGGGTGGTGTGGACCGCCTCGGGCGACCCGAGCCGTCTATCCGAGCGGCTCGGGCTGCACGGGATCGCCTCGTGCGACGTCGTGTTCGTGCCGGCGATGGCGATCGACGCGCAGGGGCGCCGGCTCGGCCAGGGCGGCGGCAGCTACGACCGGGCGCTGCCGCGGCGTCGGCCCGGGGCGCCCGTCGTCGCGGTGGTCGCCGACGAGGAATTCGGCCTGCAGCCGCTGCCGAGCGAACCGCACGACGAGGCCGTCGACGCGGTCGTCACGCCCGGAGGCGGGTGGGTGGCCCTCCCCCTGCGCTGACGCCGCGCACGGTTCTGTGCAGTCCCGGGGCTGTCGCTACGGCAGGTCACTGGCCTGCGACCACCTGCATACCCCAAGATGACGCCAGGGACGCCGACGGGCGCGGTGCGGACGGGAGAGGCTCGTGGAGGCAGCAGGCGCGTTCACCGTCGACGGCCTGCGCATCGTGCTCACCGTGACGGCGGCGGTGCTCATCGTGGCGGTCGCGGCGGTCCGGCTGTCCGCGCGCACCGGGCTCCCCTCGCTGCTGCTCTACCTGCTGCTCGGCCTGATCATCGGGGAGGCCGGTCTCGGCATCGACTACGAGCAGGTCGGTCTCAGCCTCGTGCTCGGATACATCGCGCTCGTGCTCATCCTCGCCGAGGGCGGGTTGACGACGTCGTGGCACGACATCAAGGGGTCGATCGCGCCGGCGGCCATGCTCTCGACGGTCGGGGTCGTCGTGTCGGTCGCGGTCGTCGGCACCGCGGCCCACCTGATCTTCGACCTCGACTGGAACCTGGCGCTGCTCATCGCGGCCGTTGTCTCCTCGACCGACGCGGCCGCCGTCTTCTCCGTGCTGCGCGACGTGCGTCCCAACGCGCGGCTGTCGAGCATGCTGGAGGCCGAGTCCGGCTTCAACGACGCCCCGGTCGTGCTCATCGTCGTCGTGCTCGCCGAACGGATCACGACCGGCGGCACCGCGGAGCCGATCTGGGCGATCCCGCTGCTGGTCGCCCTCGAACTCGTCGGTGGCGCCATCATCGGGCTGCTCATCGGGTTCATCGGGTACCGGGTCATGGCGGTGCTCGGGTCGTCGGCCTCCGGGCTGTTTCCCATCGGCGTCATCTCGTGGATCGTCATCGCCTACGGGCTGGCGGCTCTCGCCCACACGAGCGGCTTCATCGCCGTCTACCTGTCGGCTCTCGTGTTGGGCAACGTGCCGCTGCCGCACCGCACGACGACCCGCGGATTCGCTCAGGCGCTCGGCTGGCTGGCGCAGATCGGCATGTTCGTCATGCTCGGGCTGCTCGCCTCGCCGTCTGAGCTGGCTCCGCAGATCGTGCCGGCGATCGGGCTCGGGTTGGTGCTGCTGCTCGTCGGCCGGCCGCTGTCGGTGTTCGCGTCCGTCGTGTGGTTCCGGGTCTCCCTGCGTGACCAGCTGTTTCTGTCGTGGGCCGGGTTGCGCGGGGCGGTCCCGATCGTGCTGGCGATGGTGCCGATCGTCGAGGGCGCCTCGGGGTTGGGGTGGATCTTCAACCTCGTCTTCGTGCTCGTCGTCGTCTTCACCCTCGTGCAGGCCCCGACGCTGCCGCTGGTCGCCAGGTGGCTGGGGGTGGCCGAGGACGAGCAGGCTCGCGGCCTCGACATCGAGTCGACGCCGCTGGAGGAGGTCGGTGCCGAGCTGCTGGAGATCCGCATCGGCACCCGCTCGCGGCTGCACGGCGTCGAGGTCTTCGAGTTGCGGCTCCCGGCCGGCGCGGAGATCTCGCTCATCGTGCGCGACGGGGCCCCGTTCGTGCCCACCGTCGAGAGCGTGCTGCATCGCGGTGACGCGCTGTTGCTCGTCGTGCCGGCCCCGCTGCGCGAGGCCACCGAGGCACGGTTGCGCGCCGTCGACCGCCTCGGGCGGCTTGCGGGCTGGTCCACGGAGCCGGAGCCGGGCTAACGCCGATCGGCTCATCACCTAGACTTCCGGTGATTCGCGCCGATGCGCGGCCCCGTCGAGATTGTCCTCGGAGACCCTTCATGCCCACGTACGCCTACGCCTGCACCGAGTGCGGCCACCGCTTCGAAATCGTGCAGTCCTTCACCGACGACTCGCTCACCGAGTGCCCGCAGTGTCACGGGCGGCTGCGCAAGCTCTTCAACGCCGTCGGCGTCGTCTTCAAGGGATCCGGGTTCTACCGCAACGACTCCCGCGCCTCGGGCTCGGGCAGCTCGGGTGGCTCCGGTGGCTCGGGCGAAACGTCCGGCTCGTCCGCCGGGTCCAACGGTTCGTCGGGGGCCTCCTCCGGGTCGGGCTCCACGGCGTCCTCGGGGTCGAAGGCTTCCTCTGGGTCGTCGGGGCCCTCCGGGTCCTCGGGCTCGTCGGGGTCGTCTGGGTCGTCGGGCTCGGGCGCGAAGTCCTCCTCGTCCGGCGCGTCCTGAGTCGGCTCGCGCGGCCGATCTGTCCACAGGCCGCGCGACGCCGTGTGGTTGTCCACAGGCTCGCGGCGGGGCCTGACGCCCGGGCGGATCGGCCCTAGGGTCGGCTCATGGCAACGGAGATGATCACCCACGTCAGCGACCCCGGCGTGCGCGCCCCGATCGGCATCATCGGCGGCTCCGGCTTCTACTCCCTGTTCGACGAGGCGCGCAGCGTCGACGTGTACACCCCGTTCGGCGCACCGAGCGAGTCGCCGGTCGTCGGCACCGTGGGTGGGTCCCCCGTGGCGTTCCTGCCGCGACACGGCAAGGGGCACCGTTTCGCGCCGCATCGCGTGAACTACCGCGCCAATCTGTGGGCGCTGCGGGCGATCGGGGTGCGCCAGGTGATCGCCCCCTGCGCGGTCGGGTCGCTGGTCGCCTCGCAGGGGCCGGGCACGATCGTCGTGCCCGACCAGATCATCGACCGCACATGGGGCCGGCCGCACACCTACTTCGAACGCGAGGGCGAGGTCGCGCACGTCGCGTTCGCCGACCCGTTCTGCCCACGCGGCCGGGCCGCCGCGATCGACTCGGCCCGCGAACTCCAGCGCACGCAGGCCGACGAACACGACGTCGTCGACACCGGCACGCTCGTCGTCATCAACGGCCCGCGATTCTCCACCCGGGCCGAGTCTCGCTGGCACGCCGCCGCCGGCGGCACGGTCGTCGGCATGACGGCGATGCCCGAGGCCACCCTCGCCCGCGAGCTCGGGCTCTGCTTCACCACGGTCTGCCTGGTCACCGACCTCGACGCCGGCTTCGAGACCGACGCGGGCGTCACGGCCGCCGAGGTCTTCGCCATGTTCGCCGACAACATCGGCCGCGTGAAGCACATCGTCGCGGGCGCGGCCACCGACCTCGCCGCCGATCTTGGCGAACTCGGTGCCACCGGCCGCGGCGACGGCGAGGCGGGCCCCGGCGACGGGGGCCACGGCGGCCCCGACGACACCGCCGACGCCGACAACCCCGACCCGAGCGCGGTGCGGCTCCCCTGCCGGTGCGCCGACGCTCTCGAGGGCATGACCGTGCCCTTCGACCTCCCGCAGTAATGGCCTCCGTCTCGCGCCCGGGGGTCTTCGCACGGCTCACGGGCGAGTCCGGCGTGCCCGGAGCCGGTCCGGCCGCGGGGCTGGCCGGGCTCTCGTCCCCC
>NZ_BCNQ01000217.1 GCF_001515525.1 Piscicoccus intestinalis NBRC 104926
CCCGCCGAACCCGAGCCCGCCCCGCCCGAGCCCACCCCGTCACCGCCCGAGCCCGAGCCACCAGAGCCCGCGCCCGGAGCGGCGTGCGCCGGCGCCGGGGTGTCGCCGCCGGCCGCCGGGCGCATCGGGCTCCCGCACGTGTCGCAGTAGTCGGTGGCCTGCGAGGTGTGCCCCTGCGGGCAGACGAGGCTCACTTGCGCACCCGGATCGTCTTCGTGGAGGCGGTGTCGAGCGCCATCTCGTCCATCCGGTCGACGTGCCGCTTGAGCCGTACCCGCCCGGTGCCGGCGTCGTCGATGTCGACGACGCGACGCAGCCGGTTGGTGGCCGCCTCGTCCCCGGTCTGCGCGGCGAGCTGCACCGCCCGGCCGAGCCGGCTCGTCGCCGTCGTGTCGTCACCGACCGCCTTGGCGGCCAGGCCCTGCTGGATCGCCGACGCCAACTCGGTCTGGCCGGTGTAGTGCGCGACCTCGGGGCTGATCTGCGCGGTCAGCGAGTCGTCGGCGGTCCACTTCGCCTTGATGAGCCCCTGCGCGACGACCTCCTCGCCGACCGCCAGCTGCACCCGGGCCGCCAGCTGCTCGGCTCCGATCGCCTTCGCCGGCAACCGCACCGCCACGTGGAAGTCGCGGGCCTCATCCCCCCAGGACCCTGTGGGGTAGGCGCCGGTGAGCGGGTTGAGCTGTTGGCGCCGGTTCGTCATGTCCTCCAGCGTCGGCGCGACCTGCCGCACGAAGAGCACCTCGGCCCCCTGCGGCGCCCAGACGCGCAAAGAAGCCTGTGCGATGCCGCGGCCCATCGACGTGCGCATGAGCGACTCGAACTCCAGCGCCATGTCCTCACGGCGGGGGATGAGGTCGACCGTGCCCATGAGTGCCTGCGCGATGCGGCGCACCTCGTCGACCTGCCACGCCGCGCCGAGCCCGCGGCAGTCGGCCTGAAAGCGGCCCTGCACGGTGGCGATCGCGCGGGAGAGCTGCTCGGGGGTCTCGTGCTGGTTCTCCCCGTCGGTCAGCAGGATGACGTGCCGTTGCGTCAGCGTGGGCACCGTGTCGAAGAGCTGCGCGCTGGCCAGCAGCCACGTGCCCATCGCCGTGCCGCCGTCGGCGTAGAGCCGGTTGAGCGAGGCCTTCGCCTGAGCCCGAGTCGAGGGGTCCATGCGCACCATCGCCGCCGAGTAGCCGTCGGGAAAGCACAGCCGGGCCTGGTGGTTGCCCGCGATGACCGCGAACCAGACCCCGTCGAGGATCTGGTCGAGCGCGGCCGCGGCGGCGTACCGCGCGGCGGCGACCCCGGCGTCCTCCATCGAGCCGGAGGTGTCGACGACGATGATCTCGCCGGCGTCACCGGCTCCGGTCTGCCCGGCGCCGCCGGCGTTGCGGGCGGTGATCGTGACGATGGCGTGCACGTCGGTGCCGCCCTCGGGCAGGAACTCGTTCTGGTAGACGGCAGCGGAGAATTCGGCCATCAGCGCGCTCCCTCCTGGTCCTCAGTGTCTTTAGTGTCTCTGGTGTCTCTGGTGTCTCTGGTGTCTCTGGTGTCTCTGGTGTCTCTGGTGTCTCTGGTGTCTTCATGGTCGTCGGGCCCATCCGGGCGCGCCGCGGCGGTGGCTCCGCCGGAGGCGCCCGCGGGCGCGGAGCCACCGGTCGTCAGCGGCTCGGTGGGCGCCGAACCGGGGGCCGTGCGCTCGGAGGTCTCGCCGGCCCTGCTGTCAGGGGCCTGGGTGGCGATGACCCGGGTGTCGCCGGCCTCGCTCTCGTCGGCCTGCGTATGGCCGGCCCCGGTGTCGATGACCTCGGTCTGCGCGGCGGGGTCGTCGATGCGGGCCAGCGCGACCGTGATGTTGTCGCGACCGCCCCGCGCGTTGGCCCACTCCACCAGGCGCCGGGCCAGGGCGAGCGGCGCGGTGGGCCGCGGCAGCGTCGGGACGATCTGGGTGAGCACCGCGCCGAGCTGCTCGGGCGCGGAGGCGTAGTTCCACAGCCCGTCGCTGCACACCATGAGCCAGCCCGGCTCCGACAGCTGCACCGTCGCCTTACGCGGGGTGTGATCGGGGGCCTCGGGGCCGAGCCAGCGGCTGATCGTGTGCGCGTGCGGCGAGGCCTCGGCCTCCCGTCGGGAGGCGCCGAGCGCGATCTGCTCCTCGGCCCACGAGTCGTCGGTCGTCAGCAGCTGCGGCTCGCCGGAGTCGGGAAACCAGTAGCCGCGCGAGTCGCCCACCGACCCGACGACCGCGACGTCGTCGTCGATGACCGCCGCGACGAACGTGCAGGCCGGCTCGGAGACGTGCGGGATGCCCGACTCCTCGGTGTCCTCCGGGGTGTCGGGGCCGGCGGCGACCTCGATGACCGCGCTCATCGCGGCGTCCGTGGCCGCGTCGAGCCGGCCCCCCAGCGCTCCGACGTGGGCGGACGCGACCCCGGCCAGGCCGCGCGAGTGGGAGGCGGAGAGCACGCCCAGGGCGGCCCGGGCCGCCTCCTGGCTGGCGCGTGCGGAGCGGCGGGCGGTGCTCACGCCGTCGCACACGACCATCGCGGCGCGGCGCGGCGATCCGGGTTCGGCGTGCAGCGCGAGCGAATCCTCGTTGGTGCGGTGCCGCACGCCGCGGTCGCAGACCCCGGCAACCCACACTGTTGTGGGCGGTCCGCCAGGCTCGGCGATCGGCGCCTTCAGTTCGAAGTGGTGCCGCGGGTTGGGTCGCGCGGACCCGCAGCGCTCGCAGTAACCGTCGGGCCCGAAGGTGCCGCCGCACTCGGTGCACGGCGGACCGGCCGGCGGCGCGTTCGCGGGCTTCGGCGCGGGCGGGGGCGTGACCGGGGAGCCGAGCACGAGCATCCCGTCGCTGCTCACCGGAGGCGGGTCGCCCGCGCGGACCGCAGCGTCGATGTCGCCGCGCGCCCCGACGCCACCGAGCACCGCCGGATCGGAACCCTCGGTGTCGAGCACCGGCAGCTCGGCGGTCTGGTCCGACGCCGACGCGGCGGACGCAGCAGACGTGCCAGGGTCGGCGGACGCCGCAGCCGCACCGAACGCGCCGGGTGCCGCGGGTGGGTCCGGCGGCGCGAGCGGCACGATCTCGTCGTCATCGTCGGTGGCCGACCCGACGGCCGATCCCGTGGTCGATCCGGCAGCCGATCCGAGGGGCTCGGCGGTGTTGGAGGGCGCGGGCCCCCCGCCGTCGGCGGCCTCGGCGACCGGCAGCTCGGCGCTCGGCTCGCCGTCGGACACGGGCACCTCGGCGGCCGGTGAGCCGCCGCGCACGGGCAGCTCGACGGTGGGTTCGCCGCCGGGCGCGGACAGGTCGCTGGTCGGCGCGCCGTCGGGCCGTTCGGGCGGGGGAGCCTGCTCGCTGCGCTGCCGGGAGGGGGTGGGGTCGGTCATAGCAGGCTCCAGGGGCGCACGGAGTTGGCCTTGTCGACGAGCCGTGCCCGCTCGTCGGGGTCCGTGGTGAGTTCGGCGAGGCGGCGATACGACTCCTCGAGGGCCTCGCGCAGGTGTCGCGGGGTGGCGCGGATGCCGCCGATCGTCGTGTCCCGCGCGGCGGGCTTGGCGCCCACCTGGGAGAGCGCCTGCTCCAGCACGCGCACCCGGAACGAGGCGCGCTGCGCGGGGGCGGCCTCGAGCCGGTCGCCGTCGCGTAGCGCCTGGTCGAGGGCGGCCGGCCCGGAGCCGGAGTGCACCGCGAGCTCGGCCCGCAGCCACCGCGCCCGCCCGAACGCCGAGCTGGCGGGCGGGACGAGGTCGAGCGCGGTGATCGCGCCGCGGCCGTCGCCGCGGGCCGACCGGAGCCGCGCGAGACCGAACGCCGCGGCGGTCGTGTAGCCGGCGTCGGTGCGCAGGCAGGTGAGGTAGTCGGCCTCCGCGGCGGGCTGTTCGTCGGCGAGCTCGTGCGTGAGACCGAGGGCGAGCCGCGGGGCGAGTTCACCGGGGATCTGCTCGTAGACGGTGCCGAACGCGGCCTGCGCGGCGGCGTGGTCGTCGCGGGAGAGGGCGTCGAGCCCGAGGATCCACAGCGCCCGCCAGTCCCAGGGGTCGGCGCCGAGCAGGTCGTCGGTGGCGGCGGTGACGCCCTCGTGGTCGCCGGCGTACAGCGCGGTGCGGGCGCGTTCGAGCATCACCTCGGCAGTCTGGTCGGGGGCGGACGCCAATTCGTGTCCGCGGCGCCGGGGTTCCAGCTCCCGCACGGTCTGCAGCCAGCCGAGCATCGGGTCGTTCTCGTCGGGCTTCAGGGCCGGCAGCTCCCACCAGCCGAGCGAGTCGCCGGTGACGACCGGGGCCTCGAACAGGCCCGACGGCAGGGTCTGACCCGCCGCGCCGCCTCCGCGTCGGTCGGCGACGATCTGGCGCAGCACCCCGAACAGCTGCACGCGCAGCTCCTCGATGCTCTGGTACCGGTCGGCGGGGTCGAGCGCACACGCCTTGGCGACGAGCCGGTAGAACGCGTCGTGCCGGGAGAACGCCGGCATCGTCGTCGTCGGCGGCAGGCTGGTCGCGTATTGGCTCTGGTAGCCGCGGAACTCGTTGGTGAGCACCGCCAGCGTGCGCCCGATCGTGTAGATGTCGCTGGGCACCGACGGTCCGAGGTCGGCGATCTCCGGCGCCTGGTAGCCGACCGTGCCGTAGATCGGGGAGTCGAGGTCGTCGATGCGGCGCATGCCGCCGAGGTCGATGAGCTTGACCGAGTCGCCGACCTGGATGAGGTTGTCGGGCTTGAAGTCGCAGTACAGCAGCCCGAGGTCGTGCAGGTACGCGAACGCGGGCAGGATCCCGTAGATGAACGCCAGCGCGTGCTCGACCGGCAGCGGATCGTAGACGCCCCGGTTGTCGGCCATCCGCGCCTTGAGCAGCTCCTTGAGGCTGCGGCCGCCGACGTACTCCATCACCGTGTACGCCGCGCCCTCGTGCTCGACGACGTTGTAGACCTCGACGATCAGCGGGTGCTCGACCTGCGCGAGGAAGCGCTGCTCGGCGACCGCGGCCTCGAGCGCGTCCGCGTCACCGGCGTTGAGCAGGCCCTTGAGCACGACCCAGCGGTCGGAGACGTTCTTGTCGCGCGCCAGGTAGATCCACCCGAGCCCGCCGTGCGCGAGGCAGCCGACCACCTCGTACTGGCCGCCGACGAGATCGCCGGGAGCCAGTTTGGGCGTGAACGAGTAGGGGTTTCGGCATTTGGGGCAGTAGCCCTCGGTGCGCCCGGGAGCGTCGCCGCGGCCGCGCCCGACCGGGGTGCCGCACGACGGGCAGTTGCGCTTCTCCTCCGGCACGACCGGGTCGGTCAGCACCGCGTCGGCGGGATCCGACGCCGGCGCGCTGGGCACCGACGTCAGGCCGGCGCCCAGCCCTGAGCG
>NZ_BCNQ01000218.1 GCF_001515525.1 Piscicoccus intestinalis NBRC 104926
CCGGGCGGCCCTGCAGGTCGCGGGGCGGGTGGTGGCCGGCGCAGCGCCTGATCTCGTGCCGACGCCCTGCGGGGCGGCGCTCGTCGACGGCTTCGGCGTGGCTTACGCCGTCGGTTGGTGGTCGTGCGTGCCCGGCTCCGGTGCGGTCGCTCAGTTTGGCCGGCCCGGCGCGGTCAGCGATCGGCCCAGTCGTGCGTGACCGGCCAAGGAGGGCCGTCGGCGCGGGCTACGGGACGCATGTCGGTGGGCTCACCTAGGCTCTGACCATGCCCACGCCAGTCAACGACGACGCCGCCAGGAGCCGCGCCCAGCGCTCGGCCGCCGCAGTCCCCGATGACGCGGCCGGTGGGCCGGCGGGAGGCTCGTCGGGGCCCGAGGGTGACACCGGCCTGTTCGTCGTCTTCGAGGGCGGAGACGGGGCGGGCAAGTCCACGCAGGCCGCATTGCTGTCGCAGTGGCTGGGGGAGCAAGGCATCGACCATGTGCTCACCCGCGAGCCCGGCGGCACGGCGTTGGGGCAGCGACTGCGCGAGGTGTTGCTGCACGGCAGCGACGGCCTCGCGGCCCGCGCCGAGGCGCTGCTGTTCGCCGCCGACCGCGCCGAGCACGTCGAGCGGGTCATCATCCCGGCGCTCGACAGCGGGCGCTGGGTGGTCTGCGATCGCTACGTCGACTCCTCGATCGCCTACCAGGGCGGGGGCCGCGACCTCGACGTGCGCCAGATCGGAGCGCTGTCGCGGTGGGCCACCGCCGGCCTCGTGCCCGACCTCACCGTGCTGCTCGACGTCCCCGTGGCCGTCGGCGCCGCCCGGCGCCAGGGGCCGGCCGACCGCATGGAATCGGAGTCCGTCGCCTTCCACGAACAGGTCGCCCAGCGCTTCCGCGACCAGGCGCTGCGAGCGCGGGACCGCTACGTCGTGCTCGACGCCACCCGGCCCCCGCAGGAGCTCGCACGGGCCGTGCGCGAGAAGCTCGCGCAGATTATCGAGGCGCCGGCCCCCGGGTTGCGCGTGGTGCGCGACGGGTCGGCCCGGGCCGGTTCCTCGTCCGGCCAGGGCGGCGGTTCCGGCTCGGTTCGCCAAGGCTCCGGCTCCTCGGACGGCCCCTCCGGCGCGGGCGGTGGCGCGCCTGAGCGAGGCAGGCCGAGGTGAGCGTTTGGGACGACCTCGTCGGGCAGTCTCAGACCGTCACGACGCTGTCGATGGCGGTCGCCGACCCCGAGCGGATGACCCACGCCTGGCTGTTCACCGGCCCGCCGGGGTCGGGACGCAGCAACGCGGCACGGGCGTTCGCGGCGGCGCTGCTGTGCCCCGACCAGGGCTGCGGGCACTGCCGGGAGTGCCGCACCGCGCTCGACGGCACCCATGCCGACGTGGAGTTCGTCGCCACCGAGGGGCTGTCGATCCAGGTGCAGCAGGCCCGCGAGCTCGCGTTGCTCTCGGCGCACCGGCCCTCGGTCGGGGCGTGGCGGATCATCGTCGTCGAAGACGCGGACCGGCTCACCGAACGCGCGGCCGACGCCCTCCTCAAGGCGATCGAGGAGCCGGTGGCCCGCACCGTGTGGATGCTGTGCGCCCCCAGCCTCGAGGACGTCATCATCACGCTGCGCAGCCGCAGTCGCCACGTGCGGCTGCGCACCCCGCCGACGGGCGCGGTCGCCGACCTGCTCGTGCGCCGCGACGGCGTCGACCCGCCGATGGCCCGGTACGCGGCCCGCGCCGCGCAGAGCCACATCGGGTTGGCGCGGCGGCTGGCCCGCGACGAGGGCGCCCGCATCCGGCGCCGCGACGTCGTCAAGCTCGCCAACCGCATCCACACGACGGTCGACGCGGTCGCCGCCGCGGCCGACCTCGCCTCGATCGCCGACGAGGAGTCGGGCGCCGCGGGCCAGGAACGAGACGCCGCCGAGCGCGCCCGGCTGCTGGAGACCCTCGGCGCCGACCCCGCGGCCCGCACGCTGCCGCCTCCGGTGCGGGCCCGGCTCGCGGCCCTGGAGAAGGAGCAGAAGACCCGCGCCACGCGCTTCGCCCGCGACATCGTCGACCGCTGCCTCATCGACCTGACGTCGGTCTACCGCGACGCCCTCATGCTGCACCTGGACGCGCCCGTCGAACTCGTCAACGAGGACCTGCGCCCCGAGGTGGAGAAGCTGCGGCGGTCGCGCTCGCCGGTGCAGCTGCTGGCGGCGATGGACGCCATCGCCACGGCCCGCGAGCGCATCGACGCCAACGTGCCGCCGGCTCTCGCCCTGGAGGCGATGGCGGTCGGTCTGCGCGCCCCGCGCGGCTAGTGCGGCTCCGACCCATATCGCGAGATCCACTGACACACAATGTGACTCGTCCGAAATGCGGTGCCAGCCGGGTCTGGCGGGCGTCTTGTCGGTGCGGGCCGGTAGCGTGAGCCCGGTAAACCCGGCACGGCACGGATGTCGTTTTCGACCGTTGCATCAGCCAGACACCCGACGATCGAAGGAGCCCACGTGAGTCGCGCACACCAGAGCCGGTGGCGGTTCGTCTCGGCGGTCTGCGCGCTCGTGCTGGCCGTGGCGGGCTGCAGCACATCCGGTGATTCGACCGGCTCCGACAACGGGTCCGACGCCGGCTCCGGGGCCACTCAGGCCGGAGGCGCCACCGCGCCGCCGCAGGGCCAGGAGCAGCTCGCGTCGTACTACACCCAGCAGCTCCAGTGGGGTGCCTGCGACGGGGTGAGCGGCGCGATGGAGGGAGCCCGGTGCGCCTGGCTCGAGGTGCCGATCGACTACGACAACCCCGGAGCCGGTGACACCCAGCTGCGGGTGCTCAAGGTGCCGGCCACCGGGCAGAAGAGCGCGTCGCTGCTGGTCAACCCAGGCGGCCCGGGAGGTTCGGCGGTCGACTACGCGAACATGTCCGACTTCGTCGTCTCCAGTGACGTGCGCCGCAGCCACGACATCGTCGGCGTCGATCCGCGCGGCGTCGGGCACTCCGAGCCGATCGTGTGCCTCGACCCGCCGCAGGTCGACGAGATGCTCGGCATGGACCCGACCCCCGACGACGAGGCCGAGTTCCAGGCCCTGCAGCGGTCCGCGCAGCAGTTCGGGCAGGCCTGTCAGCAGAAGTACCCGCAGCTCCTGCCGCACGTCTCGACGGTCGACGCCGCCAAAGACATGGACGTGCTGCGGGCGGCCCTCGGCGACGAGAAGCTCAGCTACCTCGGTAAGTCGTACGGCACGTTCCTGGGCGCCACGTACGCGGGGCTGTTCCCGCAGCGGGCCGGCCGGCTCGTGCTCGACGGGGCACTCGCGCCCGACCTCACCAGCGAGCAGATGAACATCGGCCAGGCCACCGGCTTCGAGACGGCCACCCGGGCGTACGTGCAGGCGTGCACGTCGGAGGGCAACTGCCCGCTGGGCCGCGACCTCGACGGCGGCATGAACCAGCTGCGCGAGTTCCTGCGCGGGCTCGACGCCAAGCCGCTGCCGATCACCGGCGACGCGCGGGTCAAGCAGCTCACCGAGGGCTGGGCGACCCTGGGCCTGGCCCGGGCGATGTACGACGAGACGTCGTGGGACGCGCTCACCGACGCGCTGCGGGCCGCCGACGGCGGCGACGGCACGCAGCTGTTCGACCTGGCCCAGGAGTACGCCGACCGCAGCAGCGACGGCAGCTACCCCGGCAACATCATGCAGGTCATCTCCGCGGTCAACTGCCTCGACCGCGGGTCGCAGCCGCAGAGCTTCCAGCAGCTGCAGCAGCTCGGGCAGCAGTTCGCCGAGAAGGCGCCGACCTGGGGCCCGTACATGGCCTACGGCTCGGTGTCGTGCGACTACTGGCCGGTGCCCGCCACCGGCAAGCCCGAGAAGATCACCGCCGCCGGCGCCGCCCCGATCGTCGTCGTCGGCACCACCCGCGACCCCGCCACCCCGTACGAGTGGGCCGAGCAGCTCGCCGACCAGCTCGAGAGCGGGCGCCTGATCACCTACGACGGAGACGGCCACACCGCCTACATGCGCTCCAACGACTGCATCGACAAGGCCGTCGACAACTACCTCATCAACGGCACCCCGCCCGACGACGGGCTCAAGTGCTGAGGCTGCTCGGAGCCGGTTAGGGGCTGGCTCAGGGCTGGTTCGGGACCGGTGCGGTGCCGGTTCGGGGCCGGTTCGAGGTCGGTTCGGTGCCCGTCGGCCGCTCCCCGAGCCGGTTTGGGCGCGGCAGACCCGATCCGTATACTGTCGTGAGCGCCCGACCGGGCGCACCTGCCGCTTTAGCTCAGTCGGCCAGAGCGATTCACTCGTAATGAATAGGTCGTCGGTTCGATTCCGACAAGCGGCTCAGGCAACGCCCCCGACTTCGGTCGGGGGCGTTTCTGTCTCCTCAGGGGTGCGCGGGAGGCTCGACCGGGTGCTCCGGGTGCTCCGGGTGCTCCGGGTGCTCCGGGTGCTCCGGGTGCTCCGGGTGCTCCGGGTGCTCCGGGTGCTCCGGGTGCTCCGGGTCGTGGCGCTCGCCGGGCACGAGCTTGAGGCCGATGACCGCGGCGATGATCCCGCCGATGAACACCACCTTCGGCCCGGAGACGGGCTCGTTTCCGGTGGCCATAGCCCACGTGACGGTGAGCATCGCGCCGACGCCCACCCAGACGGCGTAGGCGGTGCCGATCGGGATGTGCCGCGCGGCCCAACCGAGGCCGAGCATGCTCACGGTCAGGGCCGCGAGGAAGACGAGTGTCGGTGTCAGGCGCGTCAGCCCGTCGGACTGCCCCAGCGCGGTCGCCCACACCGCCTCGAAGACGGCGCTGACGAGCAGCACGACCCACGGCACGTCAGCTCACCACCTTCAGGCCCGCGACCGAGCCGATGAGCAGCACGAGCAGCAGGCAGCGCGCCACCGTCGGGCGCTCCACCCCGCGCGCGAAGCCCCACAGCACGGTCAGCGTCGCCCCGATGCCGACCCACACCGCGTACGACGTGCCCGTCGGCAGGATGTTCATCGCCCACGCCAGCCCGGCCATGCTGACCGCCATCGCGACGAGGAACACCAGCGTCGGCACCGGCCGCCGAAACCCCCGTGACGCGTCGAGGGCCGTGGCCCACACCGCCTCCAGCACCCCGGAGAGCACCAGCACCACCCACGCCATCGCCGGCCCTCCTCTGCCTAGGTCCGGGCACGGTCGCCCGCGAGCCCATCATCGGGCATGCGCACGGAGGCGCGCGGGGCCGGCCCCGGCTCGGGGTGGCGGTCGCGGCTCGGCGGTGCGGCTG
>NZ_BCNQ01000219.1 GCF_001515525.1 Piscicoccus intestinalis NBRC 104926
AGCAGGGCGATGCCGGTGGTGCCGGCCGGCAGCGTCGACAGCAGGGCGCGGGCGGCCTGCGGGTCGTGCCCGCCGACCGCGACGACGAGCAGTCCGCTGCCGGCGGCGACGTCGCGGGTCGCGGTCACCAACGCCGACTCGGTCGCCACCGCGTGGGTGGGCGCGCCGATCGCGCCACCCAGGGCGTCCGGGGCGACCAGGGTGTCCGGGGCGCGCAGGAGCTGCGCGTCGGCGGCTTCGAGGACCGCCAGATCCATCACCGTCTGGTCGAGGTCGAGACTTTCCGGATGCCGTCCGGCGGCGACCCGGGCGGGCGTGACCAGCGACAATGCGTAGCCGCGCGAGGTGAGGTGGGTGGCCACCGACGCGAGGGCCTCGATCGCCCATTCGAGCGCGGGCGACCACGCATCGACGTCGCCACCCCCGACCAGGGGTGCCTGGACGACCTGGCCTGCCGGGCCCGCCGGGTCCACGTCGGAGGCGGTCACGACCTGCGGCAGGTCGGCGTCGACCACGAGCACCGCCTGACGCACCGGCGCCCGGCCGTCATGCCGCACGGTCAACTCCCCGCGGTGCGCGGTGACCGGCCAGTGGACCCGCCGCAGGTCGTCGCCCGGCTGATACTTGCGCAGCGTGGCGTCGTCGATGTCGCCCGCGCCGGGAGCCAGCGTGTCCGAGCCGCCGCTGCCCGCGCCGCCCTGCCGGTCGGGGCGCCGATGCAGGGGGTGCACGGTCGGGAGCACGGTCAACTCCGACTCCCCCTCGAACGGGAGGAGCGAGCTCGTCAGCCCGAACGGGTCGCCGACCCGAAGCGAGAGGGGCCCGAGGCGGTGTCGGCCCCGGCGCCCCGGGCGCACCGGGTAGGTGAGCACCCGGCTCGACCGGCGGCGCACCCCCGGCAGCAGGAAGCGCACCCGGGACCCCAGATCGGCCGGGAGGCGCTCCTCGGCGAGCACCGTCAGCGACGACCGGCCGGAGCGGTTGTGAACGGTCATCGCGACCGTGGCGCTCTGGCCGACGGTGAGGGTTGCCGGTCGCACCTGACGTTCGATATCAAGTTGAGGTCGAGATGCCTGGTAGGTGAGGAGCGTCAGCACCGGCAGCGCGATGACCAGCAGCCCGACCCGGGTGAGGTCGACGAAACCGAGCGCCATGCCGGAGATCGCGAGGGTGGTGCCCGCCGCGAGCAGGGCCCGTCCGCGGTCGGTGAAGACGCCGCGCTCGATGCGGCGACGGAGCCACCCGCCCTGCCCGGTCGACCCGGCTCCCGCGCGATCGCCCGATCGGGACCCGGGTGCGCGGCCACCGCGAGCCGCGATCGTCGTACTCATCGGCGCCTCACGATCATCGGCGGCCCGGCACTCGAGGCGGTCACCGGCCGGGCACGGGCACCGTGGCCAGCACGTCCCGGAGCACCTCGTCGATCCCGACCCGAGCCAGCCGGCTCTCCCCGGAGAGCAGCACCCGGTGCTCGAGCACCGGCACGGCGAGCGAGCGCACGTCGTCGGGCAGCACGTAGTCGCGCCCGGTGAGCGCCGCCCGCGCCCGCGCGGCCCGCAGCAGGTGCAGCGACGCCCGCGGGGAGGCCCCGAGGCGCAGGCCGCTCGAGGAGCGGGTGGCGGCGACGAGGTCGACGACGTACTGCTTCAGCGGTTGCGCCGCGTACACCCGACGGATCGTCTCCTGCGCCGCGACCACCTGCGCGCTGTCGGTCACGGGCACCAGGTCGTCGAGCGGATCGTGCGCTCCGTGCGTGTCGAGCATCGCGAGCTCGGCCGTCGGATGCGGGTAGCCCACCGAGATGCGCGCCATGAATCGGTCTCGCTGCGCCTCGGGCAGCGGGTAGGTGCCCTCCATTTCCAGGGGGTTCTGGGTGGCGATGACGAGGAACGGGTCGGCCAGCGGGTAGGTGTGCCCGTCGACGGTGACCTGCGCCTCCTCCATCGCCTCGAGCACCGCGGACTGCGTCTTGGGGGAGGCGCGGTTGATCTCGTCGCACACGACGATGTTCGCGAAGACCGCGCCGGGCCGGAACTCGAAACGGTGTGTCTGGGAGTCGAACACGCTGATCCCGGTGATGTCGCTGGGGAGCAGGTCGGGGGTGAACTGGATGCGCCGCATCCGGGCGTCGACCGCCCGGGCGAGGGCCTTGGCCAGGGTCGTCTTACCGACTCCGGGCACGTCTTCGAGCAGCAGGTGGCCGCCGGCGAGGAAGACCGTCAGGGCGCGCTCGACGACGTCCTCCTTGCCCTCGATGACGCTGCGCACGGCCTCCGAGAGGCGCCGGCCGAGGTCGGCGACCTCGGCCACCTCGGCCGCCACCGCCCGCTCGGAGTCGGAGCCGGTGCGTGCGCGAGGCGGGTGCGTCGGCGCGCTCGACGCGGCGGATCCGGTCGACCCGGTCGACCCGGTCGATGGCCTGCCCAGGCCGTTGCCCTCCGAGCCGTGCGCGGGGGCCGTCGAAGTCGTTGAACTCGCTGAACTCGCTGTGGGCGCTGCGGACGGCGAGGGAGCCGTGCTGGTGGGCTCGTCGCGCGCGGGGTCGCGCGGTGCATCCACGGCCTGCCGGTACTGCAGGTCTCGTGCTGGCTGCACGTGGGCCTCCTGAAAGACGATGGCCGCCCCTGCCGGTTCTGCCAGGTGCGGGCGGTGGTGGGCGCGAGCCGCAGCTGCGCGTAGGGAGGCGGTCGCGGCGCCCGCCCCATCGGCGCCGCCGGCCTCCCGCACCCTCGGCTCACTCCACTTCCCTCCCCAATCATCGCTGCCCGCGCTGGGCATTGGCTCCTCGACATCCGTGCATTTCGTAAAAGCCCTGGTCAGCGCCCGGTGACCGGATGCATCGGCGCCGCTGCAGACCCCGATTCGACACCCGGGCCGCGCCGGACGCCACGATTCCCTCCACTTCGCCCCACCGGCTCTGAACTGCGGTTTTGATGCGGCGAGAGCCTGGTCATGCCGACATCGGGGATTGACGGTGGGGGAGAGTGGCGTAAAGTGGAGGAACTAGGAGCAGTAGGGGTGTGCTCGACGACGATCTCGCCGGCCAGGCGGGCGCCACCACGGCACGGGTGACGCGCGAACCGGGCGGCGGGTGCGAGCAGGGGACGGAGGTGGGCGCGCATGTTCCTCGGCACCCACCAGCCGCGCCTCGACGACAAGGGCCGGATGATCCTGCCCGCCAAATTCCGCGAACGGCTCGCCCCCGGGCTCGTCGTCACCCGCGGACAGGAACGGTGTCTGTACGTCTTCCCGATGGAGGAGTTCATGCGCGTGGCCGACGACCTGCGGGCCGCCCCCGTGACGAGCAAGGCGGTGCGTGACTACCTGCGCGTGTTCCTCTCCGGCGCCTCCGACGAGATCCCCGACAAGCAGGGCCGGGTCACGATCCCCGCGAACCTGCGCGAATACGCCGGCCTCAGCCGCGAATGCACGGTCATCGGAGCCGGTTCGCGCCTCGAGGTCTGGGACACCGCGGCCTGGGAGGCCTACCTCGCCGGCACCGAGCAAGCCTTCGCCGACCAGGCCGAGGAGGTGATCCCCGGCCTGCTGTGACGCAGGCCGGCCCGTCATCCGCCGCCCACCACTGCCAACCGACTGCCAACCACCGCCATCCACCGCTAGCGCCACGGTGCGCCTGCGCTGTGGTCCTCCAGCCACTTGACCGCTCCGGGGCACTTCCCCGGTTCCGGAGCACACGATTCGCCCGGGGCACTTCCCCGGCTCCGGGCGAACGGGGCAAGCGGCGGGGACCAGAGCGCAGGACCCGGGAACGGAGCCGGCGCGAGGTCGAGGTCGGTGTGAGGTCGGCCGAAGGCCGGCGGACGAAACACCGTGCGGCAGCGGTGACAACACGGTGACAACACGGCCGAAGGGCCGGCGAAGCGAAGCCTGGGAGGGGGGACACGAATGACGAACGACACACCGGGCTCACCGGGCTCAAGTGGCTCAGCGGGCTCACCTGGCGCAACGGACTCACCGGACTCAACCAGCTCAGACTCAACCAGCTCGCCGGAGCCGCGCGAGTCTCGGGAGACGAGCGAGCGGCACGTGCCGGTCATGCTCGAGCGGATCGTCGACGTGCTGGCCCCCGCCCTGCAGGGCGACGACGGGCAGCGTCCGGTCTTCGTCGACGCCACGCTCGGCATGGGCGGACACACCGAGGCGATCCTGCGCGCCTGCCCGCGGGCCTACGGGGTCGGGATCGACCGCGACCCGCAGGCCATCGCGTTGGCGACCGACCGGCTCGCCCCCTTCGCCGACCGATTCGTCGCCGTGCGCGCGGTCTACGACGAGATCGCCGACGTGCTGGCCGACCTGCGGCTGGCCGGAGCGCACGCCGTGCTCCTCGATCTGGGCGTCTCCTCCCTCCAGCTCGACGAGGCCGACCGCGGCTTCGCGTACGCCCAGGACGCCCCGCTCGACATGCGGATGGACCCCACGACCGGCCCGACGGCCGCCGACGTGCTGAACACCTACCCCGCCGACGACCTCGCGGCGGTGCTGCGCGACTACGGCGAGGAGCGCTTCGCCCGCAAGATCGCGGCCACCGTCGTGCGCGAGCGCGACCGCGAACCGTTCGCCTCCTCCGCCCGGCTCGTGGAGCTGCTGCGGCGGGTCGTGCCCGCCGCATCGCAGCGCTCCGGAGGGCACCCGGCGAAGCGCACATTCCAGGCGCTGCGCATCGAGGTCAACGGTGAGCTCGCCGCGTTGGAGGCGGCGCTGCCCGCCGTGCTCGATTCTCTTGTCGTCGGCGGGCGTGTCGCTGTCCTGAGTTACCACTCCCTGGAGGACAGGATGGTCAAACGGGTGCTGTCGACCGCGAGCCGAAGCAGCGCCCCGCCCGGGCTGCCCGTCGAACTGGCGGAGCACGCGCCGCTGTTGCGCGTGCTCGGTCGCGCGGGGCAGGCCCCGACCTCCCAGGAGGTCGAGGCCAATCCGCGCGCCGCGTCGGCGCGGCTCCGGGCGGCGGAACGGATCCGCGCGGGGGCGCTGCCTCCGGGTGAATTCGGCTCGGCTCGACCGCACTACCCACCGTCCCGCACGACACGAACACACCGACCACCCAGCGACACGCGCACCACAGGCACAGGACGGAAGGGACGACCCCGATGAGCCAGATGCCGGCACTGGCCCGCAGCGACACCGCGGCCGTTCCCGCGAGTGCTCGCGCGCCCCGGCGGCCCTCGCCCCCCGCCCGTACCTCCTCGCGCGGCGCGTCGCGCCCCACCCGCGCGCACCTGCGGGTC
>NZ_BCNQ01000220.1 GCF_001515525.1 Piscicoccus intestinalis NBRC 104926
GCCAGCCGCCCCGGTCGCGCCGCCCGAGACCGCCGCCGACCCCGGGCAGGGGCGCTCATGACGACCGCCACGGGCTCGCACACCGTGCTGCGGGAGACCCGCTGGAGCGACATCCCGACGCTGGCCGAGCTGGAGACCGAACTGTTCGGCGCCCACGCCTGGAGCGCCCCCTCGTGGTGGGCGGAGTTGGCCGCGCGGCCGCGCCGGGCGTACGTCACCGCCTCCGTGGCCGCCTCCGTCACCGCCTCCGTGGCCGGCGCTCCGGACGGCGTGCTCGGCTACGCCGGGGTGGATCGCGGCGGAGCGGTCGCCGACGTCATGACGATCGCGGTGGCGCCCGCGGCCCGGGGCACCGGGCTCGGGCGCGCGCTGCTGCACCGGCTCTACGAGCTCGCGGCGCCGGCGAGCGCGCTGCTGTTGGAGGTGCGGGCCGACAACGTCGCGGCCCGGGCGCTGTACGAGTCCGAGGGATTCGAGGTGCTCACCGTGCGCCGGCGGTACTACGGCGACGTCGACGCGCTCGTCATGCGGCGGCACCTGACCGATCCCACCGACAGCTCAGCCGAACAGGAGCAGCGATGAGTAGCGGCCCGCTCGTACTGGGCATCGAGACGTCGTGCGACGAGACCGGCGTCGGCATCGTGCACGGCCAGACTCTGCTCGCCGACGCCGTGGCCAGCAGCGTCGACGAACACGCCCGCTTCGGCGGGGTCGTGCCCGAGGTGGCGTCGCGCGCGCACCTGGAGGCGATGGTCCCGACGATCGACCGCGCCTGCGAGACCGCCGGGGTGCGGCTGCGCGACCTCGACGCCATCGCCGTGACCAGCGGCCCCGGCCTGTCCGGCGCGCTGCTCGTCGGGCTCGCCGCCGCCAAGGCCCTCGCGCTCGCGCTCGACAAGCCGCTGTACGGCGTCAACCATCTGGCCTCGCATGTGGCCGTCGACATCGTCGAGCACGGCCCGCTGCCCGAGCCCACCGCGGCCCTGCTCGTCTCCGGCGGGCACTCCAACCTGCTGCTCGTGCCAGACATCACCGACGACATCACCTCCCTCGGCGCGACGATCGACGACGCCGCCGGCGAGGCCTTCGACAAGGTCGCCCGGGTGCTCGGGCTGCCGTTCCCGGGAGGGCCCTACATCGACAAGGCCGCCCGCGCGGGCGACGCCGCCTACGTGAGCTTCCCGCGCGGCCTGACCTCCGGGCGCGACATGGAGCGGCACCGCTTCGACTACTCCTTCTCCGGGCTGAAGACCGCCGTCGCCCGCTGGGTCGAGGCCCGCGAACGCGACGGGCAGCCGGTGCCGGTCGCCGACGTCGCCGCCAGCTTCCAGGAGGCGGTCACCGACGTGCTCACCCGCAAGGCCGTGCTCGCCTGCCGCGAACACGGCGTCGACGACCTGCTCATCGGAGGCGGGGTGGCCGCCAACTCGCGGCTGCGCGCCATGGCGCAGGAGCGCTGCGACGCCGCCGGCATCCGGCTGCGGGTGCCGCGGCCCGGACTGTGCACCGACAACGGCGCGATGGTCGCGGCCCTCGGGGCGCAGCTCGTGGCCCGGGGGCGGCCCGCCTCCGACCTGGGGATCCCGGCCGACTCCTCGCTGCCGGTCGACGTCGTGAGCGTCTGAGATGACACTGCTCGGCGTGCTCGCGCCGGGACTCGGATTGCTCGTGCTCGGCTGCGTGCTGCTGACGTGGGGCGCCGACGTCTTCATGGAGCACCTGGCCAAGGTCGCCCGGATCGTCGGCCTGCCGATGGTGGCGATGGCGCTGCTGCTCGCCGGCGCGGAGCCGGAGGAGATGGCCACGGCCGTCATCGCCTCCGCGCAGGGCCGCCCCGTGCTCGCCGCGACCGACGCCCTCGGCGCCAACGTCACGATGCTCACGCTCGGGCTCGGGCTCGGCCTCGCGCTGCTCGTGCAGCCGGTCGCGGTGCGGGCCCGGCTGCGCCGGTACGCGGGATTCGCCGCGCTCACCGGGGTGGCGGCGGCGGCCGCGGTCGCCGACGGCGTCGTCCAGCGGTGGGAGGGGGCGCTGCTGTGCGCGCTGTTCGTCGCTGTCGTCGCGTTCATCTGGCGCACCGAGCGGCGTCCGCCGGCCTTCGGTGAGCTCGCCGAGACCGACGACGATGATGACGACGACGACATAGCGGGGTCTGCGGTCTCGGGGCGCCGGGCGGTGGTGTGGCTGCTCGCGGGGCTGTTCGCGATGGTGCTCGGCGGCGCGCTCGCGGTCGACGGCGCGGGCCGGATCGCGGTCGCCGCGGGCCTGGGGGAGCACGCGACCGGGCTGACCGCGCTGGCGTTCGCGACGTCCGCGGAGGTGCTCGCGCTCGTCGTCGCGGCCCGGCGCCGCCGCCTCACCCAGGTGGCCATCGGCGGCGTGCTCGGTTCGGCGTTGTACAACTCAACCCTCACACTGGGGGTGGCATCGCTGGTCGCGCCGCTGGAGGCGCCCGGCCTGCTCACCGTCGCGGTCGTCGCGGCCGCGCTGCCGCTGGCGGTCTTCGCCGCGGTGCGCGGGCGGCTCCCGGCGGTGGTGGGCGGGGTGCTGGCGGCCGGCTACGTCGCGTACGTCGTGGCGGTGCTGCGGGGGGTCCTGTGAGGTGGGAACGCGAGGGGTCGAGGTGCGGGTGTGGGTGTGATGAGTCGACGACGTGCGCCGCGGCGTGCCCTGTGGGCTGTGACCGCGCTGCTGCTGCTCGCGCCGGTCGCAGGGTGCTCGGGAGGCGGGCTGCCCCGCTCGACGGGCTCGGACACCGGGGGCGCTACGGCCCCAGCGGGTTCCGGGGCGACCGAGGCCACCAGCGGGTCAGCGCAGTCGTCGACCGCTGAGTCCGGCGGGCGGGGCGGGCAGGCGGCAACGGGCCTGACCGGCCGGCCGAGCGCGGAGCAGCTGTCGGCGGCGCGTGCGGACGTGGCCCGGCTCTCGGTGCCGCAGCTGGCGGCCCAGCTCGTCGTGCCCCGCCAGCGTGGAGCCGGGCAGGACGCCGCGGCGGCGTTGCGCTCCGGCGGCTACGGCGGGTACGCGGTGTTCCGCGACAACCTTCCGCAAGGGGCAGCGGCCGTCCGCACGGCCCGCGCCGACAACGCGGCGTTCGAGCGGGCGATGCGCGAATCCGGCCGGGACTGGCCGGCGTTCGTCTCCATCGACCAGGAGGGCGGTCCGGTCACCCGGCTCGACTCGCCGCTGACGCTGTTCCCGGCCGTCATGGCCCTCGGCGCCGCCGGCGACCCAGGGCTGGCCCGCCGCGTCGGCGCCGCCTCTGGCGCCGAGCTGCGCGGGCTGGGGTACACGGTCGTGCTCGCGCCGGTCGCCGACGTCACCGTCGGCGAGGCCGACCCGACGATCGGGGTGCGCTCGCCCGGCTCCGACCCGCGGGCCGTCTCCCGGATCTCCTCGGCTCTGGCGGCCGGCTACCTCGACGCCGGAATCCTGCCCACCCTCAAGCACTTTCCCGGCCACGGGGGAGTCGGTGACGACAGCCACCTGGGCACCGTCACCCAGCGCGCGCCGCTGTCGCAGATGCGCGAGCGCGACCTGCTGCCGTTCGCGGAGGCGGTGTCCGCCGGGGCGCCCGCGATCATGACCGCCCACATCGTGCTCACGTCCGTCGACCCGCAGCGGCCGTCGACCGTCTCGCAGAAGGTGCTCACCGGGGTGCTGCGCGAGGATCTGGGGTTCACCGGGCTCGTCGTCACCGACGCCCTGGAGATGGCCGCCGTCGCGTCGCGGTTCGGAGCCGGGCAGGCCGCGGTCGAGGCGGTGCGGGCCGGGGCCGACGTGCTGCTCATGCCCGCCGACGCGAAGGCGGCGGTGACCGCGCTCGTCAAGGCCGTCGACGACGGCTCCGTGACGCGGGGGCGGCTCGAGGAATCGGCCGCCCGGATGGTGGCGACCCTGCGGGCGGCGGTGCACGATCCGCCCGCTCCGAGCGAACCGGGGAGCCACCAGCAGGTGGCGAAGGACGTCGCGGCCGCTGCGATCACCCAGCTCGGCGGGGAGTGCGGGGCCCGGCTCGTCGGCGACGGCATCCGCGTCAGCGGCGGTGACGCCGCCGACCGGGAGGCGTTGACGACGGCCGCGCGGGCGGCCGGCCTGCGCACCGGCTCCGGCACGAGCGTCGTGCTGCGCGGCGGCTCTACCTACCGGGCCGCCGAGGACGACGGCGAATCGACAGCGAGCGCCCCGGCCACCGGTGACGTGGTCGTGGCCCTTGACGCGCCCTACACGCTCGCGCGCGACCGCGCCCGCGTCGCTAAGCTCGCGACATTCGGCCGGACCCCGGCCACCTTCGCGGAGCTCGTGCGCGTGCTGCTCGGGGAGCGCACCGCCTCCGGGGCACTGCCGGTCGCCGTCGGAAACCACGCCATCGGCAGCGGATGCGGGAGGTCGTCGTGAGCGGACGCGTCGTCGTCATCGGGAGCCTGAACATCGACCTGGTCACGCAGGTCGAGCGGCATCCGCGGCCGGGGGAGACCCTCACCGGCACCGACCTCGTGCGCCTCGCCGGCGGCAAGGGCGCGAACCAGGCGGTGGCCGCGGCCGACGCCGGGGCGAGCGTGACGATGGTCGGGCACGTCGGCGACGACGAGGGCGGGCGGGCCTACCGGCAGCGGCTCGCCGACCTCGGGATCGACGTCGACCTCGTCGCGCTCGACCCGCAGCGCCCCACCGGCACCGCGCTCATCGTCGTCGACGAGGCGGGCGAGAACTCGATCGTCATCGCGCCGGGCGCCAACGCCTCGGCGCTGTGGCCGCGCACGCTGGAGGCGGCCGTGGGATCGCTGACGGCGCACGATGTCGTGTTGCTGCAGCAGGAGATCCCGGCGGAGGCGAACACGGCGGCGATCCGCGGGGCGCACGCCGCGGGGGCCCGGGTGCTCATCAACCTCGCGCCGTTCGCGGAACTGCCGCAGGACGTGCTCGACCTCGTCGACGCGGTGATCGTCAACGAGCACGAGGCCCGGCAGCTCGCCGACGCGGGGTTGACACCGCCCTCGACGGTGACGACGCACGGCGCCGCGGGCGCCGGCTGGGACGACGAGCGCCGCGAGGGCCTGCGCGTGCCCGCCGACCGGGTCGTCGACACCACCGGCGCCGGCGACGCCTTCTGCGGCGCGCTGTGCGCCGCGCTGGCCGCGGCTGGCTCCGGCGAGATCGACAAGGGCGCCGCGCTCGACGCGGGCCAGCAGGCCGGCGCGACCGCCGTGCAGCACGCGG
>NZ_BCNQ01000221.1 GCF_001515525.1 Piscicoccus intestinalis NBRC 104926
TCGTCAGCACGAGGCTCGCGTGCGCCCACGCCGCCGCACCTCCCGCCGGCCCGCCCGCCGCGTCGAGGTCGACCGCCAGCGGCTCGCCCGAGCAGTTGACGAGCACGAGCAGCTCGTCCCCGCGGTGCCGGCGCGTGAACGCCCACAACCGTGGGTGATCGGCCCACAGCAGGTCGAACGCCCCGAGGGCCACCGTCTCGTCGCGGTGCCGCAGGTCGATGAGCCGCCGGTAGTGCGCGAGCACGGAGTCGGGGTCGCCGGCCTGCGCGGCCACGTTGATCGACTCGTGGTTCGGGTTGACCGCGAGCCACGGCGAACCGGTCGTGAACCCCGCCTCCGGCGAGGCGTCCCACTGCATCGGGGTGCGCGCGTTGTCACGGCCCACCCGCCGGATCGCGGCCATGACCCGCTCGGGATCGGTGCCCAGCGCCACCGCCTGTTCGTAGTTCTGCCGCGCCTCGATGTCGTGCACCTCCTCGATCGCGGCGAACGGGTAGTTCGTCATGCCGATCTCCTCGCCCTGGTACACGTACGGCGTGCCGCGGTGCAGGTGCAGGATCGTCGCCAGCGCCTTCGCCGACGCCTCCCGATGCTCCGGCGAATCGTCGCCGAAGCGGGAGACCGCGCGCGGCTGGTCGTGGTTGTCCCAATACAACGAGTTCCACCCGACCGCGTCGAGCGCGCGCTGCCAGCGGGCGAGGTTCGTCTTCAGCTCGACGAAGTCGACCGGCCCGGCGTCGTACTTGCCGCCCGGCCCGTGCCCGAGGCTGACGTGCTCGAACTGGAACACCATGTCGACCTCGCGCCGCGCCGGGTCGGTGAACAGCCGTGCCTGCGCCGGCGTCACCCCCGGCATCTCCCCGACCGTCAGCAGCGGCGCGTCGCGACCCGCGAACACCCGCTCGTGCATCTCGTGCAGAAACTCGTGGATCCGCGGCCCGCAGATCACGTGGTCGAACCCGTTGCCCCACGGCGTGCCCGGGAGCGGCTCGCCGTCGACCAGCCCCGGCTCCCCGCGCTCCCCCGGCTGCCCCGGCTCCCCGCGCACGACGTTCTTGGAGATGAGGTTGATGACGTCCATCCGAAAGCCGTCGACGCCGCGGTCGAGCCAGCGGTTCATCATCGCGTAGACCGCCTCGCGCACCGCCGGGTTCTCCCAGTTGAGGTCGGGCTGGCGGCGGCTGAACAGGTGCAGGTAGTACTCGCCGCTCGCCTCGTCGAAGGCCCACGCGGAGCCGGCGAAGAACGACATCCAGTTCGTCGGCTCCGCCCCGGGCTCACCACCGACATGCCCCGGCCGCGGCGGCCGCCACCAGTACCAGTCGCGCTTCTCGCCGCCGGCCCGGCTGTCGCGAAACCACGCGTGCTCGTCGGAGGTGTGGTTGACGACGAGGTCCATGACGAGCTTGACGCCGCGCGCGTGGCAGCCGTCGATGATCGCCTCGAGCTGGGCGTCGGTGCCGAACACCGGGTCGACGTGCTCGTAGTCGCTGATGTCGTAGCCGTTGTCGTCCATCGGCGAGCGGTACACCGGCGACAGCCACAGCACGTCGACGCCGAGGTCGGCGAGGTGGTCGAGGCGGGTCAGGATGCCGCCGAGGTCACCGACTCCGTCGCCGTCGGAGTCGGCGAAGCTGCGCGGGTAGATCTGGTACACGACCGCGCGGGTCCACCAGGGGGCGTCCTGCGCGAGCGGTTCCGGGCTCGGGTCGTCAGTCACCCGACCCACTGTAGGGCGCGCAGCTGTCGCGCACGACGAGGCGCGGCTCGATGACGACCTCGCCGGGCTCGCAGCGGCCCCGCGCGCGGTCCACGGCCCGGGTCAGCGCGGTCGACGTCATCAGCTCGAGCTCCTGGGAGACCGACGTCAGCGGCACGGTGGCCCCCGCCGCCTCGGCGGTGTCGTCGAAGCCGGTGATCGACACCGCCTCCGGCGCGCGCACGCCGTGAAAGCCCAGCCAGTTCATGAGCCCGATCGCGGCCAGGTCGTTGAAGACCGCGACCGCGGTGGGGCGCGGTTCGCGCTGCAGGAGCACCCGGCCCGCGACCGCGCCGTCGTGCGCGGTGGCACCGCCGCCGATGACGTCGGCGAACTCCTCCAGCCCGTGGGCGCGCATCCGCTGCAGGTAGCCGCGGCGACGTTCCGCGGCACCGGGGGCGTCGCCGCCGTCGACATGGGCGATGCGGGTGTGACCGAGGGAGACGAGGTGATCGACGGCGAGCGCGCACCCGCGCCGGTCGTCGACGCGCACCCGGTCGACCGACGGAGCCCGAAGCGCACGCGCCACGACGACCACCGGCACCTCCTGCGCGAGCCGGGCGATCCGCCCGGTAGGGATGAACGGGCCGATCATGATGAGCGCCTCGCAGCGCTCCCGCAGCAACCCCTCCGCGGCGCGCGCGTCGTCGCGGCCGGGATAGACCGCGGCGAGCGCCAGGTCGATGTCGGGCATCGTCTCAGCCGCTTGATACAAGCCCTCGACGAGCCCGGCGTGAAACTGCTGGCGCACGTTGAAGACGACCCCGATGAGCCCCGACTGCGCGCGCCGCAGCCACCGAGCCCGGGAGTCGGGCCGGTAGCCGATCCGTTCCGCCGCCGCGCGCACCCGCACCCGGGTGGCGTCGGAGGCGCCCGGTGCGTCGCGAAACACGATGGACGCCAACGACACCGAGCAGCCCGCCTCGCGGGCGACGTCGACCAGCGTGACCGCCGCACGGCGCCGCGAACCTCCCGAACCGGGCGCAGTGGGGGACATACCCGCGATGGTACGTGGGGCCCAGGCGAGTGGTCGGACCCCGAGCCGCGCGGCCCCGGCCTGACTCCGCGGGGACCGATCGGGTGCTGCCGGTGCTGCCGCTTCGGCGGCCGGGCTCAGCGCGGAACTGCCGGCCGGACTCAGCGCGCGGCCGGTAGCCCTCGCAGCACGGCGGCGAGGCCGTCCTCGCGGACGTCCGCGGTCACCAGGTCGGCGACCGCCTTGACCTCGGTGGGGGCGTTGCCCATGGCGACCCCGCAGGCCGCCCACGCGAGCATCTCCAGGTCGTTGCGCTGGTCACCGACGGCGACCGTGCGGTGGCCGGGCACGTCGAGCCGGACCCGCACGTCCTCGAGCGCGCTGGCCTTGGAGATCCCGGCCGGGGCGACGTCGAGCCACGCGGTGTAGCCGACGGCGTAGTTGACGCCGTGCAGCCCGATCCGCTCCACGGTGTGCGCGAACTCGGCGACGTGGGCGTCGGGGCTGAAGAACGTGAGCCGGGTGGTCGGCTCGCCGATCAGCTCCTCCCAGCTGGAGACGCGCAGGTGACCGGACAGGTCGCCGTCGGGGAACGGCGCGCTGACGTCGAAGCCGACGCCGACGCGCTCGACGGCGAAGACCGCGCCGGGCCAGGCGTTGCGCAGCAGCTCGAGGGCGGGCCGCGGGTCGAACGTCACCTGGTCGACGATGCGGTAGCCGCCCGGCTCGGCGGCGTCGAGGCGCAGCGTGACCGCGCCGTTGGAGCACACGGCGTAACCGGTGCGCAGGCCGAGGGCGTCGATGACCGGCCACGCCTCGAGCAGCGAGCGGCCGGTGGCGACGACGACGTCGTGCCCGGCGGCCACGGCGCGGCGCACCGCCGAGTAGACGTCGTCGCTGAGGGTGCCGTCGTGGTGCAAGGTCGTGCCGTCGATGTCGATGGCGACGAGGTGCCGTCCGCGCGGCGTGCCCAGATCGAGGGCGGCGGGGGCGGCAGGTGTGGAATCGAGCGTCACGCTCACAGCAGTCCTTTCGGTGATTCGCTCGGGCATGCCGCCGTGCTGCCGTCGCAAGATGACGGCGCCGGCTGCGGCGGCGAATACGGGGCCCTCCCGGGCGCCGCAGCGAATCTGATGGGTCGTTGAAGTTCCAATGGACAACACTGTCGGGACCGGAGTTGTTCCCCGCGCAACGCGTCGGTGACGAGTCGGAATCGGTCTGCCCAACCACGGGTGCCGCGACCCCCGGATCGCCCCGTCCCACCTGGTGATCGGTGACCTAGGTCCCGCCATGGCAGGGATGCCTGCTAGCCCAGCTCTCTGACCTGTGTCGATTCAGGTAGGGGCCGATCGGAGAGCCGGAGTGCACGACACATTCGGGCGCACTCAGACACGCCCGGGCGTCTCATCAGGCTTTACGATGAGCAGGCATACCGAGCTAAGGGCGCCTTATCCCAGGGCTGTTGCGGGTAATACGCGCGCTTTCTTCGACGCTCGATGGCGGGAAAGTCCCCGGCCGGTCCAATGCCGCGGCGGTCACCAATTCGCTTCATCCCTCACAAAGGAGTCACAGGAATGGTTGCTCTCACCGATCCAGTGCGTCGCCGCGTCGGCGTCGCCGCCCTCGTGGGCCTCATCGGCGGCATCTTCTCCGCGATCGTCAAGTTCGGCTGGGAAATTCCGTTCCCGCCCCGCACGCCCGAGCGCGACGCCACGAACCCGCCGCAGGCGCTGCTCGAGATGCTCGGCATGTCGCCGGACACCTCGCACATGACGTATTCGTACCTGGGCAACGAGCGCCCGATCATGAGCTTCGTCGTGCACTTCGGCTTCGCGATCTTCTTCGGCCTCCTCTACTGCGTCGTCGCCGAGTACTGGCCGCAGATCAAGCTGTGGCAGGGCGCGGCCTTCGGCATCGTCGTCTACGTCGCCTTCCACGTGTTCCTCATGCCGGCGATGGGCATCGTGCCCGCCCCGTGGAACCAGCCGTTCGGTGAGCACTTCTCCGAGTTCTTCGGGCACATCGTGTGGCTGTGGAGCATCGAGATCGTGCGCCGCGACCTGCGCAACCGCATCACCAAGGAGCCCGACTCCGAAGTCCCCCTCGCCGCCGCGACGAGGTAGCGCCCGCCGGGCGTAAGTCGGGCCGCCGGGCCGCCTCAGAAGCCCCGCTTCAGCGGCGTGCCACCCCCAGAGCCCGTCCACCCCAGAACCCCGCCGCAGCGCGCCCCCTAAACCGCACGTGAGCCTGTGCCGTCAGACTGGACCGCCTGGCTGCCGCTGAGCCGCCTCCGCAGAGGTGGTTCGGTGGCAGCCGGGCGGTCTCGTTTCGGCTGCCGAGACCACCGTCCCGAGGGGCGGCACCTCGGCTGCGCGCGGCGGCTGGGCGGGCCGGCTCCTGGGCGCCG
>NZ_BCNQ01000222.1 GCF_001515525.1 Piscicoccus intestinalis NBRC 104926
GGGTTGGGGTTTCCTTTATAGGGATTTGATGTTTGCCAGGTTTTTGGATTCTTTTATGGAGAGTTTGATCCTGGCTCAGGACGAACGCTGGCGGCGTGCTTAACACATGCAAGTCGAACGATGAAGCTCTTCGGGGTGGATTAGTGGCGAACGGGTGAGTAACACGTGAGTAACCTGCCCTTCACTTCAGGATAAGCCTTGGAAACGGGGTCTAATACTGGATATGACTCAAGCTCGCATGGGTTTGGGTGGAAAGATTTTTTGGTGGGGGATGGGCTCGCGGCCTATCAGCTTGTTGGTGAGGTAGTGGCTTACCAAGGCGACGACGGGTAGCCGGCCTGAGAGGGTGACCGGCCACACTGGGACTGAGACACGGCCCAGACTCCTACGGGAGGCAGCAGTGGGGAATATTGCACAATGGGCGCAAGCCTGATGCAGCGACGCCGCGTGAGGGATGAAGGCCTTCGGGTTGTAAACCTCTTTCGTCAGGGAAGAAGCGAAAGTGACGGTACCTGAAGAAGAAGCACCGGCTAACTACGTGCCAGCAGCCGCGGTAATACGTAGGGTGCGAGCGTTGTCCGGAATTATTGGGCGTAAAGAGCTTGTAGGCGGTTTGTCGCGTCTGCCGTGAAAACCTAGGGCTTAACTCTGGGCGTGCGGTGGGTACGGGCAGGCTAGAGTGTGGTAGGGGAGACTGGAATTCCTGGTGTAGCGGTGAAATGCGCAGATATCAGGAGGAACACCGATGGCGAAGGCAGGTCTCTGGGCCATAACTGACGCTGAGAAGCGAAAGCATGGGGAGCGAACAGGATTAGATACCCTGGTAGTCCATGCCGTAAACGTTGGGCGCTAGGTGTGGGGCTCATTCCACGAGTTCTGTGCCGCAGCTAACGCATTAAGCGCCCCGCCTGGGGAGTACGGCCGCAAGGCTAAAACTCAAAGGAATTGACGGGGGCCCGCACAAGCGGCGGAGCATGCGGATTAATTCGATGCAACGCGAAGAACCTTACCAAGGCTTGACATACACCGGAAAAGTGCAGAGATGTGCTCCCCGTAAGGTCGGTGTACAGGTGGTGCATGGTTGTCGTCAGCTCGTGTCGTGAGATGTTGGGTTAAGTCCCGCAACGAGCGCAACCCTCGTTCCATGTTGCCAGCACGTGATGGTGGGGACTCATGGGAGACTGCCGGGGTCAACTCGGAGGAAGGTGGGGATGACGTCAAATCATCATGCCCCTTATGTCTTGGGCTTCACGCATGCTACAATGGTCGGTACAGAGTGCTGCGAAACCGTGAGGTGGAGCGAATCACTTAAAGCCGGTCTCAGTTCGGATTGGGGTCTGCAACTCGACCCCATGAAGTCGGAGTCGCTAGTAATCGCAGATCAGCAACGCTGCGGTGAATACGTTCCCGGGCCTTGTACACACCGCCCGTCAAGTCACGAAAGTCGGTAACACCCGAAGCCGGTGGCCTAACCCTTGTGGGGGGAGCCGTCGAAGGTGGGACTGGCGATTGGGACTAAGTCGTAACAAGGTAGCCGTACCGGAAGGTGCGGCTGGATCACCTCCTTTCTAAGGAGCTTCCTCTGATATTGAGGCGCTCGTGATGCTGCCCGTGTGTGGTGGCTCGAGTGTTGCTCGTGGGTGGAACATCGATCGTTTGGCTGCTGTGGCAGGTGTGCTGTCGCGAGTACGGCCCCTAGTTTCATGCGCTGTGTGCGTGTGGTGTGGGGGTGGGGAAAGTGGGGGTGTGTCTGGTGTGGTGGTCGTGTGGTGCGCTGTTGGGTGTCTGAGGGGTCGGCTGTGGCTGGCTTGCTCGTGTGTGTGGCCTCACTGGTCTTCTGTCGCGTGTGATGCGTGGGCGGGGGGTTGGTGTGGGTTGGTGTGTTGAGAATTGCATAGTGGACGCGAGCATCTTTGTAGTGTCAAGTTTTTAAGGGCACATGGTGGATGCCTTGGTACCAGGAACCGATGAAGGACGTTGGAATCTGCGATAAGCCTCGGGGAGTCGATAACCGGACTGTGATCCGAGGGTGTCCGAATGGGGAAACCCGGCGAGATTCGTGTCTCGTCACCCGCATCTGAACTCATAGGGTGTGTGGAGGGGACGTGGGGAAGTGAAACATCTCAGTACCCACAGGAAGAGAAAACAATTGTGATTCCGTGAGTAGTGGCGAGCGAAAGCGGATGAGGCTAAACCGGGCGCATGTGATAGCCGGCAGGTGTTGTGTGTTCGGGGTTGTGGGGTGCGTTTTTATCCAGGCTGCCGTCTGGGTGTGGAGTGAGAAATCTGCGTGATAGTCGAACCGTTTTGAATGGCGGGCCGTAGTGGGTGGTAGCCCCGTAGGCGAAATTGCGTGGACTCCATGGGCGTATTCCCGAGTAGCACGGGGCCCGAGAAATCCTGTGTGAATCTGGCGGGACCACCCGCTAAGCCTAAATATTACCTGGTGACCGATAGCGGACAAGTACCGTGAGGGAATGGTGAAAAGTACCCCGGGAGGGGAGTGAAATAGTTCCTGAAACCGTGTGTCTACAATCCGTCGGAGCCTCTGTGTGGGGTGACGGCGTGCCTTTTGAAGAATGAGCCTGCGAGTTAGTGCTCCGTGGCGAGGTTAACCTGTGTGGGGTAGCCGTAGCGAAAGCGAGTCCGAAGAGGGCGTTCATAGTCGCGGGGTCTAGACCCGAAGCGGAGTGATCTACCCATGGCCAGGGTGAAGCGCCGGTAAGACGGCGTGGAGGCCCGAACCCACTTAGGTTGAAAACTGAGGGGATGAGCTGTGGGTAGGGGTGAAAGGCCAATCAAACTCCGTGATAGCTGGTTCTCCCCGAAATGCATTTAGGTGCAGCGTTGCGTGTTTCTTGCCGGAGGTAGAGCTACTGGATGGCTGATGGGCCTTACCGGGTTACTGACGTCAGCTAAACTCCGAATGCCGGTAAGTGAGAGCGTGGCAGTGAGACTGCGGGGGATAAGCTTCGTAGTCGAGAGGGAAACAGCCCAGATCACCAGCTAAGGTCCCTAAGCGTGTGCTAAGTGGAAAAGGATGTGGAGTTGCCGTGACAACCAGGAGGTTGGCTTAGAAGCAGCCACCCTTGAAAGAGTGCGTAATAGCTCACTGGTCAAGTGATTCCGCGCCGACAATGTAGCGGGGCTCAAGCACACCACCGAAGCTGTGGCAATCACACATTTCCCTACCTTTTGGTCAGGGGTGTGGTTGGGTAGGGGAGCGTCGTGTGGCGGGTGAAGCATCGAAGTGATTCAGGTGTGGACGCTACACGAGTGAGAATGCAGGCATGAGTAGCGAATGGCAAGTGAGAAACTTGCCCGCCGAATGACCAAGGGTTCCAGGGTCAAGTTAATCTGCCCTGGGTAAGTCGGGACCTAAGGCGAGGCCGACAGGCGTAGTCGATGGACAACGGGTTGATATTCCCGTACCGGCGAAGGACCGCCCATATCGAATCCAGTGATGCTAAATGCCCGAAGCCGCTGGTGCACGTCTTTGGCGTGTGTCGGATTGGTGGAGCGCGTGACCCGATCTGGTAGTAGGTAAGTGATGGAGTGACGCAGGAAGGTAGCCTCCGCGTGGCGATGGTTGTCCACGTCCAAGCATGTAAGGCGACATCTAGGTAAATCCGGGTGTCATGTGCCCCAGGTGTGATGGTGACCCCGTGTGGGGGAAGAGGGTGATCCTATGCTGTCGAGAAAAACTTCTAGCGAGGTTCGAGCCGCCCGTACCCGAAACCGACTCAGGTGGTCAGGTAGAGAATACTAAGGCGATCGAGTGAATCGTGGTTAAGGAATTCGGCAAAATGCCCCCGTAACTTCGGGAGAAGGGGGGCCATGATCGTGACCCGGCGTTGCTCGGTGAGCGTGAGTGGCCGCAGAGACCAGGGAGAAGCGACTGTTTACTAAAAACACAGGTCCGTGCGAAGACGTAAGTCGATGTATACGGACTGACGCCTGCCCGGTGCTGGAACGTTAAGGGGACCGGTTAGCTCCTTTTGGGGCGACGCTGAGAACTTAAGCGCCAGTAAACGGCGGTGGTAACTATAACCATCCTAAGGTAGCGAAATTCCTTGTCGGGTAAGTTCCGACCTGCACGAATGGCGTAACGACTTCTCCACTGTCTCAACCGCGAACTCGGCGAAATTGCATTACGAGTAAAGATGCTCGTTACGCGCAGAAGGACGGAAAGACCCCGGGACCTTTACTACAGCTTGGTATTGGTGTTCGGGACGGCTTGTGTAGGATAGGTGGGAGACTGTGAAGTGCCCGCGCCAGCGGGTGTGGAGTCATCGTTGAAATACCACTCTGGTCGTTCTGGATGTCTAACTTCGGTCCGTGATCCGGATCAGGGACAGTGCCTGGTGGGTAGTTTAACTGGGGCGGTTGCCTCCTAAAGGGTAACGGAGGCGCCCAAAGGTTCCCTCAGCCTGGTTGGCAATCAGGTGTTGAGTGTAAGTGCACAAGGGAGCTTGACTGTGAGACAGACATGTCGAGCAGGGACGAAAGTCGGGACTAGTGATCCGGCCGTGGTGTGTGGAAACGCGGTCGCTCAACGGATAAAAGGTACCCCGGGGATAACAGGCTGATCTTGCCCAAGAGTCCATATCGACGGCATGGTTTGGCACCTCGATGTCGGCTCGTCGCATCCTGGGGCTGGAGTAGGTCCCAAGGGTTGGGCTGTTCGCCCATTAAAGCGGTACGCGAGCTGGGTTTAGAACGTCGTGAGACAGTTCGGTCCCTATCCTCTGCGCGCGTAGGAAACTTGAGAAGGGCTGTCCCTAGTACGAGAGGACCGGGATGGACGAACCTCTGGTGTGTCAGTTGTTCTGCCAAGGGCACCGCTGATTAGCTACGTTCGGGAGTGATAACCGCTGAAAGCATCTAAGCGGGAAGCACGCTTCGAGATGAGGTTTCCATGGGCCCTTTTGGGCCTGTGAGGCTCCCAGCTAGACGACTGGGTTGATAGGCCAGATGTGGAAGCGCAGTAATGTGTGTAGCTGACTGGTACTAATAAGCCGACAACTTGACCTTCCACATACTCTTTGTGTGTGTGGTGTTCGCGTCCACTGTGTGACTCCCAGGACATCAACCCCCTGGGCCCCCACCACCCGCTGCTGATTGGTTTGCGGGGTGGGT
>NZ_BCNQ01000223.1 GCF_001515525.1 Piscicoccus intestinalis NBRC 104926
GGCGTGGGAGTGCGGGGAGTCGACGACGAGCCCGTCGCGCAGGTAGACGACCCGGTCGGCCCAGGCCGCGTGCCGCGCCTCGTGGGTGACGAGCAACCCGGCCCCGCCCTCGTCGCAGCGGCGCCGGATGACGGCGAGGATGCCCTCGCCGGTCACCGAGTCGAGCGCGCCGGTCGGTTCGTCGGCGAGCAGCAGGCGCCGGTCGCCGACGAGCGCGCGGGCGATCGCGACGCGCTGGCGCTGGCCGCCGGACAGCTCGTCGGGAAAGCGGTCGGCGAGCTCGTCGACGCCGACGTCGGCCAGCGCCCGGACCGCCTCCGGACGGGCCTGCCGCGGGCCGCGGCAGTCGAGTTCGAGCGGCAGCGCGACGTTCTCGGCGGCGGTCAGCGAGCCGATGAGGTTGAAGTCCTGAAAGACGACGCCGACGTGGCGCCGCCGCAGCGCCGCGAGGTCGGCGGCCGACAGCGCGCCGAGCTCGCGCCCCTCGACGACGACCGTGCCCTGCGTCGCCGCGTCGAGCGCGCCGGCGAGGTTGAGCAGCGTCGACTTACCGGAGCCCGAGGGTCCCATGACCGCGACGAGCTCACCCGCGCCGACCTGCAGATCCACCCCACGCAGCGCGTGCACCGCCTGCGCCCCGTCCCCGTGCACGCGGCTGACGCCGCGCATGTCCAGCACCGCGCTCATGTTCGGCTCCTTGTCCGCCCCGGCCGGTCGGGCGCCCCCCTGTCGGCGCCCGACCGCCCCCCGGGGCCGTGTCGAACGAGGTTACATACCGAGTATTCATCCTCGTAAAGACATGTATACCCGGTATGCATCCAGCCGACAACCCCCTTCGGCTCGCAACTGCATGTCGCGAGCGAGGGGCCCGATGGTGAAGGTCAGTCGCCGAGCTCGCGCAGCCCGGGCATGACGTCCTGCGCGAACTGGGTCAGGAAGCGCTCCTGGTCGTGGCCGGGTCCGTGCACGACGAGGTGGTCGAAGCCGAGGTCGACGTACTCGCCGACGGCGGCGACCGCCTCCTGCGGGTCGGAGGCGACGATCCACCGCGAGGCGACCTGCTCGATCGGCAGCTCGTCGGCGGCCTTCTCCATCTGAGCCGGGTCGTGCAGCGAGTGCTTCTGCTCGGCGGTCAGGCTCAGCGGCGCCCAGAAGCGGGTGTTCTCCAGCGCCCGGTCGGCCTCGCGGTCGTAGGAGATCTTGATCTCGATCATCCGGTCGATCGGCTCGCCCTCGCGGCCGGCCTTCGCGCGGCCCTCGAGCACCGCGGGCAGCAGCTTGTCCTCGTACAGCTCGCGGCCCTTGCCGGAGGTGCAGATGAAACCGTCTCCGCGGCGGCCGGCGTAGCGCGCGACCATGGGGCCGCCGGCGGCCACGTACACCGGCACCGGCTCGTCGGGCCGGTCGTAGACCGTCGCCTCGTCGGTGCGGTAGTACTGCCCGTCGTAGCTGAACCGCTCGGTCGTCCACAGGCCGCGCATGAGCTCGACGGCCTCACGCAGCCGGGCGAACCGCTCCTTGAACTCCGGCCAGTCGCCGTCGACCGAGCCGACCGCCATCTCGTTCAGCGCCTCGCCGGTGCCGACTCCGAGCACGAGCCGCCCCGGGTGCAGGCACGCCATCGTCGCGACCGCCTGCGCGATGACGGCCGGGTTGTACCGAAAGGTCGGGGTCATCACCGAGGTGCCGAGCACGATGCGCTCGGTGCGCGCCGCGACGTGCGCCAGCCACGGGATCGACGCCGGCGCGTGCCCCCCGGTGTGCCGCCACGGCTGGAAGTGGTCGGCGATGAAGGCCGAGTCGAACCCCAGCTCCTCGGCCCGGATCGCATACCCCGCGAGCTCGCCGGGGCCGAACTGTTCACTCGAGGCCTTGTACCCGATGCGCAGCGACATGGGCTCACCCTAAGCCGCGCCGGAGCCGGTCGCCCGCGCCCCGCAGGCCGCGATGCCCGCATCCTGAGCCACGATTGACGACGGGCCGCAGCCGGCCCGAGGGTGACTGACGGCCCGTCTCGAATCGATTCGACCTCCCGTCAGACGACCCCGAAAGGATCGCGTGTGACAGCCCCGACCGAGCAGACCGACCCGGGCGAGCGCAGGGTCGGCGAACAGGCCAAGGTGGCCACGGCGTGGGTGTTCGTGCTGGCCGGGGCCACGTTCGCCACCTGGGCCAGTCGCATCCCCGACGTGCGCGACTCCCTCGGCCTGGCCCCCGGTCAACTGGGACTGCTGCTGCTCGTCGGCTCGTGCGGCTCGCTCGTCGGGTTGCCGCTGGCGGGTTGGGTCGCCTCCCGGATCGGCACCCGCCGCACCGTGCTGCTCGGCGCGAGCCTCGCGATCCTCGGCCTGACCGGAGCGGGGCTCAGCGCCGGTCCGCTGCACAGCTTCTGGCTCACCGCGGCGTGCCTGTTCGTCACGCTCGCGGGCATCGGCCAGTGGGACGTGGCGATGAACATCGAGGGCGCGCAGGTCGAGCACCGGCTCGGGCGGCACCTCATGCCGAAGTTCCACGCGGCGTTCAGCGGCGGCACGGTCGGCACCGCCCTCCTGGCCGCCGGGCTCGTCGCCGTCGGCGTGCCGTTCGCCCTGCACTTCGCCGTCGCGGCCGTGCTGCTGCTCGGGTGTGTCGTGCTCGCCAGCCGGGCGTTCCTGCCGCGCGAGGCGACCGTCTCCGACTCGACGGACGAGGCCGTCGGCAGCTCGCCCGCCCGGGCCTGGCGCGAGCCGCGCACGCTGCTCATCGGGCTCGTCATGCTCGTCGCGGCGTTCACCGAGGGCACCGCGAACGACTGGATCTCGGTGGCCTTCGTCGACGGCTACCACCTGCCCACGTGGGCGGGGGTGCTCGGGTTCGCGACGTTCCTGACGTTCATGACGATCGGCCGCCTCGTCGGCGCGGCCATGCTCGACCGGTGGGGCCGGGTGCCGGTGCTGCGCGCCATGCTCGTCGGAGCCGGTGTCGGCAGTCTCCTGGTCGTCTTCGGCACCCCGCTCCTGGCCTACCTCGGCGCCGCGATCTGGGGCTTCGGCGTCTCCCTCGGGTTCCCCGTCGGCGTGTCGGCCGCCTCCGACGAACCGCGGCACGCCGCCGCCCGCGTCAGCGTCGTGTCGACGATCGCCTACGGCGCGTTTCTCGCCGGCCCGCCCGCACTGGGGTTCCTCGGCGACCACTGGGGCGTGCTGCGCGCCCTCGGCGTCGTGAGCGCCCTCCTCCTCGTCGCGCTCGTGGCGCTGCCCGCGCTGCGCCCGCCGCGAACCGGCTCCGCGCCCGAGTAGGACCGAGGGGGCCGGAGTAGGTCGACGGAGCCCGAATTGAGCTGGGAGACAGCGAACGCCCGTGGGCCGCGCGATACTCGGCGGCATGACCAGCCGCGTCGCCGCCGCCAAGCAAGCCGGGTACGTCGTGCGTGACGCGACGCCCGCCGACGCCGACGGGATCGGCGCGGTGCACGTGGGCGCCTGGCGCGAGACCTATCCGGGGATGATCGCTCAGGAGGTCATCGACTCCCTCGACGAGCGGGCCCGGGCGGCCCGGTGGCGCGAGTGGCTCGAGCAGCCGGGAAGTCCGCTGCGGGTCGTCGTCGGCGTCGACCCCGGCGGCACGATCGTCGGCATGCTCTGCCTCGGCCCGAACCGCGACGACGACTCCCCCGCCGAGCAGGAGGTCTGGGCCGTCAACGTGCTGGACTCGGCCAAGGGCACCGGGTTGGCCGACGCCCTGCTCGACGAGGCCGTCGGTCCGGATCCGGCGAGCATGTGGGTGCTGCAGGAGAACCGGCGGGCGCGCGCCTTCTACGCCCGGCACGGCTTCGCGCCCGATGGCCGCAGTATTTACGACGAGCGGCTGCAGGCGACCCAGGTGCGGTTGGTCCGCGGCCGCTGAGGGTGGGCGGCCTCCGCACACGGCCTCTGCGCACGGCTCCCCGGGCACACGGTCTCCGGACACACGGCGGCCGGGCCGCGTGCGGTGGACGCGGCCCGGCCGGTGATGAGTCGGGTCAGCTGAGGATGCGCAGCTGGAAGGGGTAGTCGTACAGCTCGCCGCGGTTGGCCTTGATGGCGCCGATGACGTGGCAGATCACCTGGGCGACCGCGGAGAAGATGACGAGCGGGATGCCGACGACCGCCCCGATGAGGGTGACGATGAGGATCCAGCCGATGATCGAGAGCACCCACATGCCGAGGTTGAAGTTGAACGCCCCCGCCGCGGACTGGCGCGCGAACTGGCTCTTGTCCTTGTAGAGGAACCAGACGACGAGCGGCCCGACGAAGCTGAGCCAACCGGCGCTGATGATGAGCGCGGCGATCGTCGACAGGTGGGCGATGAGCGCCATCGAGCGCTCCTCGCTGTTGGGTTGGGTGAGGTACGTGCCGGGCGTGGTCATGGGAGTTCCCCTCTGGGACCTTTCGTGTGGTCGCTGTGGTTGCTGTGGTCGGCCGCGGTCGGCCGCTCGGCTGCTCGGTGCGAACGGCCGGTATGACACGAGTCTGCGGCACCCGTCTCGGCCGGTCGACCCTGAAGCGGCCCCGAACGCTCCCTGAACGTGCCCCCCACCCGCGCGCGACGCGGCCCGTGCGGACGCCTTCGTATGCCCCGTCCAACGTCCGTGAGAACTGCGTGTCGTGCTCAGGACTGCGGTCCGGACTGCAGTTCTCACCGCGAGTTTCTCCTATGTCAAGCGGCGGCTGTTTCGGGTGCTGTCTCGGGCGCTGGCTGGCGGTTGTGGTGGTCGGTGGTGAGCCGGTTGAACACGATGCGTGGAGTGTCCCCGATTTTTCGGAGTGTGGTTTAGCTGCGATTCCTGTGAGTGTGCGATGCCCTTTGTCCCACTCGGCTGGGGTGAGGTATCCCAGGTGTGAATGGCGGCGCTGTCTATTGTAGTAATGTTCGATCCAGGTGAAGGTCTCTTTCCGTAATGTGGACAGGCTCACCCAGGGGCGGGTGTGGATTAGTTCCTTTTTGTAGGTCGCGAAGAAGGACTCGGCGACGGCGTTGTCGAAACAATCCCCGGTGCGGCCCACGGAACGGCGGATGTGGTGGTCCTTGCAGTACGAGGCGAATTCGGG
>NZ_BCNQ01000224.1 GCF_001515525.1 Piscicoccus intestinalis NBRC 104926
GGCCCCGGGAGTCGGGACCGGCGTTCGGGTGTCGGGCTCCGGTCGGGCTCAGGCGGCGGTGCCCACCATGCGGAACGTCACGCCCTCGAAGCGGGCCGGGTCGAGCACGCGGCGGCCGTCGATGACGGCCTGCACGCCCGGGAAGTCACCGGCTCCCAGCTCCTTGTACTGGGCGTGGTCGGCCTGCAGGATGACGACGTCGGCCTCGTCGCCGAGGTGGTAGGCGTCCCAACCGAACCCGGCGAGTTCGTCGTCGCTGTACATCGGGTCGTGCACGGCGACCTGGGCGCCGTGTTCGCGCAGCGCGTCGACGGTCGGGAAGATGCCCGAGAACGCCGTCTCCTTGACACCGCCGCGGTAGGCGGCGCCCAGCACCGCGACCTTCTTGCCGGTCAGGTCGCCGACGGCGCCCTGCGCCAGCCCGACGGTGTACACCGGCATCGCGGCGTTGGCCTCGCGGGCGGCGCGCACGACGGTGGCCTCGGGGTCGGTCCACAGGTACAGCCGCGGGTACACCGGGATGCAGTGGCCGCCGACCGCGATGCCCGGGCGGTGGATGTGGCTGTACGGCTGGGAATTGCTCGCCTCGATGACCTGGTACACGTCGATGCCGTTGGCGGCGGCGAACCGGCCGAACTGGTTGGCCAGGCCGATGTTGACGTCGCGGTAGGTGGTCTCGGCGAGCTTGGCGAGCTCGGCGGCCTCGGCGGCGCCGAGGTCCCAGACGCCGTTGCCGCGCGGCAGGTCGGGGCGCTCGTCGAAGTCGAGCACCGCCTCGTAGAACTCCGTGGCGCGCGCGGCGCCTTCGGGCGAGAGCCCGCCGATGAGCTTGGGGTACTTGCGCAGGTCGGCGAAGACGCGGCCGGTGAGCACCCGCTCGGGCGAGAACACGAGGTGGAAGTCGGTGCCCTCGGTCAGGCCCGAGCCGTCTTCGAGCATGGGCTTCCAGCGGCCGCGGGTGGTGCCGACCGGCAGCGTCGTCTCGTAGGAGACGAGGGTGCCCGGCTTCAGGCCGCGGGCGATGTCCTGCGTGGCGCTGGTCATCCAGCCGAAGTCGGGGATGCCGTCGGCGTCGACGAACAGCGGCACGACGACGACGACCGCCTCGGACTGCGCCACCGCGGCGGCGGTGTCGGTGGTCGCCTCGAGGTTGCCCGCGGGCACCAGCTCGGCGAGCTTCTCCGCCAGCTGCGCCTCGCCAGGAAACGGCTCGCGCCCGGCGTTGACCTGCTCGACGACGGCCGGGTTGACGTCGGCGCCGATGACATGGTGGCCCTTGCTCGCGAACTGCACGGCCAGGGGCAAACCGATCTTGCCGAGACCGACGACGGTGATCTTCACGCGGGTGTCCTCACTCGATGCTTTGCGGGCTTGCGGTGGCTGCAACTGCGCCGGCCCCGGCGCGTTGGACGGCGGACGGCGGTGGCGCCCACGGGGGCAGACCGTTGAGCGCGACCGACCCCGACCGACCCCGACGCCGATCCTAAAGCCTGGACAGCCCCCCGCCCCGGAGGCAGCGCCGCACCCTCGCCGGCTCCCCTCACCGACTCCCTCACCCCGGGCCCTCATCGGCCCCACGTCATTCGGCCGAAGGCTGCCCTGTCGGCCGAGGGCTAGGTCTGTAGTACGAGCCCTCGACCGAAAGGGCAGCCTTCGGCCGGTGGGGAGGGGTCAGGGGCCGTCAGGGTGGGGCGGGGTGGGGGTGGGGGCCCGGTCTCCTAGGACGTGGGACTCGCAGGCGCGCACGACTCGGGGGTCGTACTCGTGGCCCAGGCCGAGGTAGAGGCGCTCGATGGCGCCGGCCGGGTCGGCTTCCCCGCCGACCTGCAGGTAGTCGTCGTAGGCGTTGGCGACGTTGACGATGCGGCTGGCCAGGGGCAGGTCGATGCGACTGCCGATGATGCGGTGGTAGGGCATCGACTGGTGCCGCACGATGTGCGCGACCTCGGCCAGGGTGCCGGTCTGCTCGACGACGCGGGCCCCGTTGTGGGCGATGCGTTCCTGGTCGGTCGCGGCGGCCAGCACGGTGGCGCCGCCGGGCAGGGGCCGGCGCAGCGCGAGTTGGCCGATGTCGTGCAGCAACGCCGCGTACTCGAGGTCGACGACCTCGCGGTCGGGCAGCCCGAGGCGCACGCCGATCGCGACCGCCAGGTCGGAGACCCGGCCCGCGTGCCCGGGGGCGACGAGACCGGCGAGCTCGGGCAGCCGCGACAGCGCCCGCACGCTCTGCCGGTAGGCCAGGTTGGTGCGCCCGAACCGTCCGATCGCGAGCTGGGAGACGGCCAGCGGCAGGAGCAGCAACGGCACGGCGACGAGGCCGAGCACACCCTCGGCCATCGCCAGGAGCACGCCGGTGGCCGCCATCGCCGTCCCGAGCGCGAGGCTGCCTCGGATCTCCTCGAGGATCTCCCGGGACAGCACGGACCGTCCGCCGCGGGCCCGCGCCCACGCCCGCACGGGCGCCTCCGCGAGCAGCACGACCGACAGGATCGACATCATCGTCATCGCGGTCAGCCACGGCGCCCACTCCACGAGCCGCTCCAGCAACGGCCGCCCCGCCCACGGCAGGTCGCGCACGACGAGGCAGACGCACAGCACCGACGTCGAGCGGATCACCGCGTCGGTCAGGGCCTCGCGGCGCAGCTGCGCCGGCGCCCCGCGACGCACCGTGAACCAGTCGACGACCTGGGCCGCGACGACCACGGCGAGGATGCTGCTCGTGTCGAGGCGCAGCGGGCTGTTGGCCGGGAGACCGATCGTCAGGGCGAGCGCCATCCCCGCCGCCCACGCGGTCGGCGCGGTCTGCAACCGCCACCGCAGCCGCATCCGGAAACGCTCGGCGGCCAACAGCGTGACGAAGTACACGAGCAGCACGGTGCGCTCGGCGTATTCGGCGTGCGGTCGGTCTCCGCTGACGGCCAGCACGACGAGCAGCAGCACGGCCACGGAGGCGACGACCCACGCCAATCGGCCGGTGGCGCGCTCGGCGGCGCCGTCGAGCGGGTCGGCGGCCGCCGACGACCGCGCGGCGCTCGGCACGATGAGCGCGAGCGAATCCGCGATGGAGGTGCGCGCCGCCGGTGTCAGGACCGGGCGGGTCGCACCCTCGTCCGACCCCGCCGACTCCGCCGAGGCTGCCGACCCCGTCGACGCTGTCGACGCCGAAGACCCCGCCCACCCCGTCGACCCCGTCGACCCCGCCGCATCGGCGCGCTCCTGTGCCCGGGAGATGGCGTCGCCGACGAACGGCGAGGCGTGCCGAAGAGGTGGGCGGCGCCCGCTGCGGCGCTGCACGGGCCCGGTGTCGACGCCCTCGGTGACGAGGCGGCGGCCCGCCGGGGACGACATCGCGCGGTCGAACGCCTCGACCAGCTGGGGGTCGAAGTCGCGGCCGCTGCGGCGGTGGATCTCGGCCATCGCGGCGTCGTGGTGCACCGGGCAGGTGGTGTCGTCCTCCCAGGCGAGGGCCTCATAGGCGTCGACGATGCCGAGCATGCGCGCGGGCCGCGGGATCGCCAGCCCGCTCAGGCCGTCGGGATAGCCGCTGCCGTCCCAGCGCTCGTGGTGGTGGCGCACCGCCGCCGCCGCGTCGCCGAGGAAGTCGATGTCGCGGATCGCCTCGTAGCCGGTGTCGGCGTGGGAACGCACGGTCGCGAGCTCGGCATCGGTCAACTCCTCCGGCCGCCGCTGCCGGATCTCCCGCGAAATCGCGACAATTCCGATGTCGTGCAGGGAGGCGCCGTACCGCAACGCCGCCTCACCGCGCCGCGACAACGGCACATGCAGCTCGAAGACCCGGACAAGTGCGGCGATCCGCAGATTTCGGGCCACCGATCCGTCGCGGTTTTCCCCGGCCGCCGCCAGAGTATCCAGAATTCGTTGCCGGGCCTTCACCTGCCCGATGTATTGCAGGTACGCCCACCGCGCGACGAGCAGGGGGGCGACGATGAAGGCCGCCGTGAGCACGTGCAATCCGCCCGGCCCCCAGAGGACGACGAACACGAAGGCGGTGACCGCGTAGCCGAGGTAGACCGGCAGCGGCGCGATGAACGGCTCGAGCTCGAACCGGGTGCCGGGCGGCGCATGGAGGCGGATCATGACCGCGACGAGCGCCGCGTTGACCACGCACAGCAGCACGTCCGCGGCGAGCAGCGGCAGCCCGACGTGCAGCAGCAGTTCGCGGCCACCGGCACCGTCCGACGGCACCGGCACCCACCCGCCGGCCGCGACGTAGCCCAGGCCGCTGATCGCCCCGACCAGGCCGGTCATCGCGCTGTTGAAGACCGTCGCGGCGAGTCCCGCGCGGCGCGCCTCGAACAGCGGGATGACGACGCCGAGCACACCGGCTCCGACGGGACCGGCCAGCGGGATCGCCGACAGCAGGATCGCGGCCGTGAACGACAGGTCGATCTGGGATTCGCCCCCGAGGTCACGCAGCCGCGCGCTCGCCAGCCCCAGCGCGAGCAACACGAGCAGCCCCGACAGCTCGCCCGCGCTCGGGGGGTCCACCCACCACGACGCGGCGAGCACCAGCGGCAGCAGCACCGCCAGCAGCGCCGTGTAGCCGCGCACCGCATCCACCCGCCCCCATCGGCGCGCCGGGCCCTTCCGAGGCTCGCGGCCGCCGTCGTGATCGGTGCGGCCGCCATCGGAGGCGGTCTCGCCAACTGGGTCGCGCCGAGGTGCGCCGCCGCCCGGCACGACGGGCGCGCGCTCGGAGGCGGG
>NZ_BCNQ01000225.1 GCF_001515525.1 Piscicoccus intestinalis NBRC 104926
CAGCGCCCGCGGGTCGGACTCCTGCACGAGCACCGGCGCGGGCCGCCAGGCGCGGGGCCGACCGATCACGGCGAGACCCACCGACGGCTCACGCGCGCCGCGGCAGCAGGTCGGGGCTCGCGCGGTGCACGCCGAGGGCGACGACGGTGGCGAGCACGGCCTTGACGAGGTCGCCCGGCAGGTACACGGCGTCGGCGACGAGCGCGGCGGGCAGGTCGAGGTGGGCGCGCCACATCATGCCCGGGATGCCGCAGGCGTGGATGACGACGACCCCGCCGAGCAGGATCGCGCCGAACAGCACCAGCGGTGTGAGCCGGCGGGCTCGCTCGACGAGGTAGCCGGTGACGATGCTGCCCGGCACCCAGCCGAGCAGGTAGCCGACGGTCGGTCCGGCGAACACGCCGAGCCCGCCGCGCCCGCCGGCCAGCACCGGCAACCCGACCGCGACGAGCGCGATGACCGTGAGCATGACGAGCGCCGCCCGCTTCCACCCCAGCAGCGCGGCCGCGAGCATGACGCCGAGGGTCTGCAGCGTGATCGGCACGGGCGATCCGGCGAACAGCGCCCCCGGCATGCCGAGCACGACGATGAGGGCCGCGAAGACCGCGACGAGCGCCAGGTCACGCGCGGTCAGGCGGCGGGTGCGGTCGGGCGCCCGGCCCGGCTCATCGACGGGTTCGTTTCCGGGGCCTTGCCCTGCCTGCATGACGTTTCCTTCGCTGCCGAAATCCGGTGGTCGAACCCTTGGACGGTGTTCAACGCTCGAGCAGATCAGAGTCTGCCAGGCGCCCCCGCCGGCCCACCGCCGGAACCCGGGCGCACGCCGCTCGGATCGCGGGAGCTTATATACACGTCTGCGCCTGTCCGGCGTGCCCCACGCGATAGGTTGCCTTCGCGGGCCCTGCGTTTGCCTCGTCACACCGGCTCAGAGGTCGGTGTCATCCACACCTTCGGCGAGGAACCGTCGCGGGCCCGTAGACCAGACGGCACCGAAGGAGGCAGGGCGTGCTCATCGGCGTACCTCAAGAGACCAGGCCCGGCGAGACGCGCGTCGCCGCGACGCCACCGACGGTCGAGAAGCTGCGCAAGCTCGGCTACGACGTCGTCGTGGAGGCGGGCGCGGGCGAGCGATCGACGATCCCCGACACCGCGTACGAGGCGGCAGGAGCCCGGATCGGCTCCACACACGACGTCTGGGGCGCCGACGTCGTCGTGAAGATCGAGGCGCCCAACGACGAGGAGATCGACGCCCTCAAGGAGGGCGGCACCCTCATCTCGCTGTTGCAGCCCGGGTTGCGGCCCGAACTCGTCGAGCGTCTCGGGCAGCGGCCGATCACGGCGCTGGCCATGGACGCCGTGCCGCGCATCTCGCGGGCCCAGTCGATGGACGTGCTCTCCTCGATGGCGAACATCGCCGGGTACCGGGCCGTCGTCGAGGCCGCCCACGAGTTCGGCCGGTTCTTTACCGGCCAGGTGACGGCCGCCGGCAAGGTGCCCCCGGCCAAGGTGCTCGTCGTCGGAGCCGGTGTCGCCGGCCTCGCCGCGATCGGCGCCGCCGGCAGCCTCGGGGCCGTCGTTCGCGCGACCGACCCGCGGCCGGAGGTCGCCGAGCAGGTCGCGTCGATGGGCGCCGACTTCCTCAAGGTCGAGGACGACGCGGCGGAGGTCTCCTCCGACGGGTACGCCAAGGAGACCTCGGCGGACTACGAGGAGAAGGCCGCGGCGATGTACCGCGAGCAGTGCCAGGACGTCGACATCATCATCACGACGGCCCTCATCCCGGGCCGCCCCGCGCCGCGGATCATCGACGAAGAGATGGTCGCGAGCATGAAGCCCGGCAGCGTCGTCGTCGACATGGCCGCAGCCCAGGGCGGCAACGTCGCGGGCTCGGTCGCGGGCGAGAAGATCGTCACCGACAACGGCGTGACGATCATTGGCTACACCGACCTCGCCGGCCGGCTGCCCACCCAGGCCTCGCAGCTGTACGGCACGAACGTCGTCAACCTCATGACGCTGCTGACCCCGGAGAAGGACGGTCAGCTCGTGCTCGACATGGACGACGTCGTGCAGCGCGGCATGACCGTGGTGAAGTCGGGCGAGGTCATGTGGCCACCGCCTCCGGTGCAGGTGTCGGCGGCCCCGGCCGCGAGCACGACGGCTGCACACCCCGTCTCCGTCGAGGCCAAGAAGCCGATGTCACGCAACGCCAAGGTCATCGGCCTGGCGATCGGCGCGGTGCTCTTCCTCGCGCTCGCCTCGGTGAGCCCGCCGAGCTTCCTGGGCCACTTCACGGTCTTCATGCTCGCGGTCGTCATCGGCTTCTACGTCATCGGCGCGGTGCACCACGCGCTGCACACGCCGCTGCTGTCGGTGACCAACGCGGTCTCGGCGATCATCATCGTCGGCGGCATGCTGCAGTTCGGATCCGGCCACCCGTTCGTGCTCGTGTTCGCGTTCATCGCGACGCTCGTCGCGAGCATCAACGTCTTCGGTGGCTTCACGGTCACCCAGCGCATGCTGTCCATGTTCACGAAGGGCTGATGTCCAGATGATCGAAACCTTCGTCCAGGCCGCCTACATCGTCGCGGCCCTGCTGTTCATCCTCGCCCTCGCCGGGCTGTCCAAGCACGAGACGGGCAAGCTCGGCAACGCGTTCGGCATCGCCGGCATGGCGCTGGCGATCTTCGCCACGATCCTCATCGCCACCGACTCCGCCGGAGTCGGTGGCCTCGCGATGATCATCGTCGCCATGGCCATCGGTGCCTCGATCGGCATCTGGCGGGCACTGAAGGTCGAGATGACCGAGATGCCGCAGCTCATCGCGATGCTGCACAGCTTCGTCGGTCTGGCCGCCATGCTCGTCGGCTTCAACTCCTACGTCGAGGCCCACCAGCCGGCGCGGCGCCTCGAGCTCGAGAGCCTCGGCATGGTCGGCGTGCACGCCGGCGAGATCTTCGTCGGGATCTTCATCGGTGCGGTGACGTTCACCGGCTCGATCATCGCCTACCTCAAGCTGAGCGCGCGGATGAAGTCGGCCCCGCTGAACCTGCCGCGGCACAACCTCATCAACCTCGGCGCGATCGTCGTCTCGCTGCTGCTGATGATCTGGTTCGTCAACAGCGAGCACACGCTGCCGCTGCTGATCATGACGATCATCGCGCTGGCCCTGGGCGCCCACCTCGTGGCGGCCATCGGCGGCGGCGACATGCCGGTCGTCGTCTCGATGCTCAACAGCTACTCGGGATGGGCCGCGGCCGCTGCGGGCTTCATGCTCAGCAACGACCTGCTCATCGTCACCGGCGCGCTCGTCGGCTCCTCCGGTGCGTACCTGAGCTACATCATGTGCAAGGGCATGAACCGCTCGTTCATCAACGTCATCGCCGGCGGGTTCGGCTCCGACGGGGCGGTCACCGGTGAGGCCAAGGACTACGGCGAGCACCGCGAGACGACCGCCGTCGAGGTGGCCGAGAGCCTGAAGAACGCCAAGAACGTCATCATCACCCCCGGTTACGGCATGGCCGTCGCGCAGGCGCAGTACCCCGTCGCGACCCTCGTGCAGAAGCTGCGGGAGAAGGGCGTCAACGTGCGCTTCGGCATCCACCCGGTCGCCGGCCGCCTGCCCGGCCACATGAACGTGCTGCTCGCCGAGGCCAAGGTGCCGTACGACATCGTGCTCGAGCTGGACGAGATCAACGACGACTTCGACGAGACCGACGTCGTGCTCGTCATCGGCGCCAACGACACCGTCAACCCGGCGGCGGCCGAAGACCCGAGCAGCCCCATCGCCGGCATGCCCGTGCTGCACGTGTGGGAGGCGGGCGAGGTCGTCGTCTTCAAGCGGTCGATGAACACCGGCTACGCCGGTGTGCAGAACCCGCTGTTCTTCCGCGACAACACCGTCATGCTCTTCGGCGACGCCAAGGAGCGCGTGGACGACATCGTCGCTGCGCTGTAGCGCTGCGATTTCTGTCTGCGGCCGCTCTGCCCAGCGGGTCACTCGTGACTCGCCCGGCAGGGCGGCCGTCGGCGTTTCCCGGGGCATTTCTCGATGCTCGGGGTGCTCGGGGTGCTCGGGGTGCTCGGGGTGCCCGGCGCGTGCGTGTGCACCCGGGGCGGCGCTGTCGATTCACCGTTTCGACTATCCGTTCGCGACCCCTGGCGGCGTTTCCGCAGGTCAGGACCCTTCCGTACCCTCGTGTCGCTGATCGGGGTCGTCGATATGGCGAATTCCCCGAGCGTGCCTACTCCTCCAACGTGCGGTCTTTCAGCTCGGGCAGGGCCAGGGCGGCGAGGGCGGCGATGACGAAGGCGCCGCCGAAGACGGTGAAGATCAGCGGCAGTCCGCCGGCGTCACGCAGGTAGGGCACGGAGATCGGAGCGATGATGCTGGCGATCCGGCCGAACGCCGCCGCGGCACCGGTGCCCGTGCCGCGGATCGTCGTCGGGTAGATCTCGGGCGAGACGGCGTACAGCGCGCCCCACGCCCCAAGGTTGAAGAACGACAGGCACATGCCGACGACGACGATGTACGTCGGCCCCTGCGCGAGGCCGAAGGCCCCCGCCGAGACCGCCGAGCCGAGCAGGAAGGTGGCCAGGGTCGCGCGCCGACCCCACACCTCGATGAGCCAGGCCGCCAGCGCGTAACCGGGCAGCTGCGCCAGCGTGATGAGCAGCGTGTACTCCATCGACTTCACGAGCGAGAAGCCCTGCGCCGAAATCAAGTTCGGCAGCCAGATGAACGCGCCGTAGTACGACAGGTTGACCATGAACCACACCGTCCACAGGGCGATGGTCCGGTGGCGGTACTCGCCGGCGAACAGGTCCACCGCCCGGTGCTTGCGGCCCTCACCCGCCGGAGACGGTTCGGTCCCCGCCACCCACGGCGGCGCCGCGTCGCGCTCCCCCGCCGACACCGCGCCCGACCCCG
>NZ_BCNQ01000226.1 GCF_001515525.1 Piscicoccus intestinalis NBRC 104926
GGCCGACCACGCGGCGGCCGACCACGCCGCGGGAGACCGCGCCGGCGACAGGCTGGACGGCGGCGCAGACACCTTCGAGTTGGCGGGGCTGGCGGAGCGGATCGGTCCGCACACGCTGCGGCACACGTTCGCGACCCACCTGCTCGACGGGGGCGCCGACGTGCGGGTCGTGCAGGAGCTGCTCGGGCACGCGAGTGTGACGACGACGCAGATCTACACGCACGTCACCGTGCAGCGGCTGCGGGAGGTCTACGCCGCCGCCCACCCGCGCGCCCGCTGACGCGAACGCCCGACGGCACGTGCCGCCGGTGCAAACCCAGACCCGGAAAGCCTTGTGCGACAGGCCTGGAAAGCGACGCGGCCGGCACGGCGCGCCCGTCGGGCAGGGTTGCGCCGCAAGCGCGCTGATACAGTCGGCCGCAGGCCGCGCGGCGGGGGGCTGCAGGCCGCCGCGGCAGCAGATCGCACGACGCGTCCGCCGTCCGAACAGGAGAGTGGCACACCGATGGCCTTGCAGCAGACCGCCTCGCCGGGCAGCGCAGACGCGCCGGCCGGGCAGCCCGACGCGCCCGCCACGCCGCGCGACGAGTTCGACGCCGACCAGTTCGAGACCGCCTCCGAGAGTTCCACGGGCCGCCTGCCCGGCACGGAGAGCGCCGGCCACGGGTCGCTGGGCCCGACCGGCCGCCCCATGCCCGACTTCCCGGAGCCGCCCGTTCTCGACCGGCACGGCCCCGCCCGCATCATCGCGATGTGCAACCAGAAGGGCGGCGTCGGCAAGACGACGACGACCATCAACCTCGGCGCCGCGCTCGCCGAACTCGGCCGCAAGGTGCTGCTCGTCGACTTCGACCCCCAGGGTGCGCTCTCGGTCGGGTTCGGGCTGCGCGCCCACGAACTCGACCTGACGATCTACAACCTGCTCGTCGAGCGCGGCCACGACGTGCGCGAGGTCATCCAGCCCACCCGCACCCGCAACCTCGACCTGCTGCCCGCGAACATCGACCTGTCCGCCGCCGAGGTGCAGCTCGTCGGCGAGGTGGCCCGCGAGATGGTGCTCGCGCGGGTGCTGCGCCCGGTGCTCGACGACTACGACGTCGTGCTCATCGACTGCCAGCCCTCGCTCGGGCTCCTCACGGTCAACGCGCTGACCGCATCCCACGGCGTCATCATCCCGCTGGAGTGCGAGTTCTTCGCGATGCGCGGCGTCGCGCTGCTCGTGGAGACCATCGACAAGGTCACCGACCGGCTCAACCCGCGCCTGCAGATCGACGGCATCCTCGCGACGATGTACGACGGGCGCACCCTGCACAGCCGCGAGGTCGTGCGCAGCGTCGTCGACCACTTCCAGGACCGCGTCTTCCACACCGTCATCAGCCGCACCGTGAAGTTCCCGGACGCCACGCTCGCGGCCGAGCCGATCACCCAGTACGCGCCGACCCACGGTGCCGCCGAGGCCTACCGGCAGCTGGCGCGCGAGCTCATCAGCCGAGGCGGGGCGGCCTGAGCACGACCCCGCAACCACCGCCCGGCCAGGCCGCGCCGCCGCCCGAGCCCGACACGCCCACCGGCCCCGTCGACTCCGCGCCCGGCGGGGTGCTCACGCGACGCCCGGCGAACGCGCCGTTCGAGGTGCACCTCGACGTCTTCTCCGGGCCGTTCGACCTGCTGCTCGGGCTCATCTCCAAGCACAAGCTCGACATCACCGAGATCGCGTTGGCGCAGGTCACCGACGAGTTCGTGGCGCACATCCGCGCCCAGCAGGCCGCCGACGAGGGCTGGGACCTCTCGCAGGCCTCCGAGTTCCTGCTCGTCGCCGCGACCCTGCTCGACCTCAAGGCCGCCCGCCTCCTCCCGCGCACCGGCGACGAGGAGGAGGACCTCGAACTCATCGAGGCCCGCGACCTGCTGTTCGCCCGCCTCCTGCAGTACCGCGCCTTCAAGGACGTCGCCGCGTGGATCGAGGACCGCGTCGCCCGGCACGGCCGGCTGATGCCCCGCCAGGCCGGCCTCGAACCCCGATTCGCCTCGCTGCTGCCCGAACTCGTGCTGTCGGTGACCCCCGAGCAGCTCGCCAAAATCGCGGCGACCGCACTGACACCCAAGCCACCGCCGACCGTCGGCGTCACCCACCTGCACGCCCCCGCGGTCAGCGTGCGCGAGCAGGCCGACATCATCGTGCAGCGGCTGCGCGCCCGCCGGGCCGCCTCGTTCCGCGAGCTCGTCGCCGACGCCGACACCACCCTCGTCGTCGTCGCGCGCTTCCTCGCGCTGCTCGAGCTGTTCCGGGAGTCGGCGGTGAGCTTCGAGCAGGAGGAGGCGCTCGGCGACCTGAGCGTCACGTGGACCGGCTCCGACGCGGGAACCCTGCAGGTCGGGGACGAGTTCGACGAGGCCGACAATGCCGACGAGGCGGGCCAGCCGCAGGCAGGGGAGAACGAATGAGCGAGCACGAGACGCCCGAGGGCGAGCCGACGCAGACTCCGGGGGAGCCCGAGGAGCCGGTGTTCGACGTCGACGCCGTGCCCGGCGGGCTGCGCGCCGCGCTGGAGGCGGTGCTCATGGTCGTCGAGGAGCCAGTGACCGCGGCGGCCCTGGCGGCCGCGCTGGAGCGACCCGAGGCCGAGGTCGAGCAGGCCCTCGAAGCGATCGCCGCCGACGACGAGGAATCGCGCCGCGGTTTCGCGTTGCTGAGCATCGGCGGCGGGTGGCGGTACTACTCGCGGCACGATCTGGCTCCGGCCGTCGAGAAGTTCCTCCTCGACGGGCAGCGGGCCCGGCTGAGCCAGGCCGCGTTGGAGACCCTCGCCGTCGTCGCGTACCGTCAACCGGTCTCGCGCGCCCGCATCAGCGGGGTGCGGGGCGTCAACGTCGACGGCGTCGTGCGCACCCTGCTGACCCGCGGCCTCATCACCGAGACCGGCGTCGACGAGGAGCACGGCGCCGTGCTGTACGGCACCACGCCATACTTCTTGCAGCGTCTCGGGCTGCGGTCACTGGAGGACCTGCCGCCGCTGGCGCCCTATCTTCCCGAGTCGGACATCCTCGACCAGCTCATTCAGGAGAGCGACACATGACGCCACGCGCAGGCCGCGGCGGAGCCGGCGGCTCCGGCTCTTCCGGCGGCTCCGGACGTTCCGGCCGTTCCGGGGGAGCCGGACGCTCGGGCGGAGCCGGCCGACCAGGCGGCCCCGGGCGCTCCGGGGGAGCCGGTCGCAGCAGCGGCCGCACCACCGGCCGCCCGGGCTCTGGCCGCACCCCTGCCGCGCGGGGTCGCACCGCCCCGGCCCGCCAGCAGGCCGAGCCCGTCGACGTGCACGACCCGCAGGGCGTGCGGCTGCAGAAGCTCCTCGCGGCGGCCGGTGTCGGCAGCCGCCGGGTGTGCGAACAGCTCATCGCCGCGGGCCGCGTGGCGGTCGACGGGCACGTCGTCACCGAGCTCGGCGTGCGCATCGACCCGCTCACCCAGGCCGTGCACGTCGACGGCGAGCGCGTGCAGCTCGACGCGAGCCGCGTGTACTTCGCGTTCAACAAGCCTCTCGGGGTCGTCTCGACGATGAGCGACGAGCAGGGCCGCCCCTGCCTCGGCGACTACGTCGCGCAGCGCAGCGAGCGGCTGTTCCACGTCGGCCGGCTCGACACCGACACCGACGGGCTGCTGCTGCTGACCAACGACGGGGAGCTGGCGCACCGCCTCCAGCACCCCTCGTACGGGGTGCCGAAGACGTACATCGCGACGGTCCCCGGGCCGGTCGCCCGCGACGTCGGGCGGCGGCTGCGCGAGGGCGTCGAGCTCGAAGACGGCCACGCGTCGGTCGACTCGTTCAAGCTCGTCGACTCCGCCCCCGGCCGCGCGATCGTCGAGGTCATCCTCCACGAGGGCCGCAAGCACATCGTGCGCCGCCTGCTGGAGGCGGTCGGTCACCCCGTCGAGACCCTGACCCGCGTGCAGGTCGGCCCGGTGCTGCTGCGCGACCTCAAGAGCGGGCGCATGCGGCCCCTCAACGGCAAGGAGATCGGCAAGCTCTACACCGCGGCGGGGATGTGACGTGGCCGCACTGACGCGGGTGCACGTCGTCGGCACCGGCCTCATCGGCACGAGCATCGGCCTGGCCCTCAGCGGGCACGGCGTCGAGGTCACCCTCGAAGACCCGTCTCCCACCGCGATGGCGCTGGCCGCCGACCTCGGAGCCGGTCGCCTCGCCGGGCCGCAGTCCCCGCAGGGCCAGACCCCCGAGCCCGAGGTCGTCGTCGTCGCCGCGCCCCCGGACGTCACCTCCGACGTCGTCGTCGCGCAGCTGGCCGCGCACCCGCGCGCGACGGTCACCGACGTCGCCTCGGTCAAACGGGTCATCGAAGCCGAGCTGCTCGCGCGCGGCGCCGACCTGTCGCGCTACGTCGGCGGCCACCCGATGGCCGGGCGGGAGCGCTCCGGCGCCGTCGCGGCCCGCACCGACCTGTTCATCGGCCGCCCGTGGGTCGTCGTGGCCCCGCCCGCCGCGGCGCCGGGCCGCATCGATCAGGTGTGCGCGCTCGCCGAGCTGACCGGTGCGGTCGTCACCCGCATGGACGCGGCGGATCACGACGCGGCGGTCGCCGCAGTCTCGCACGTGCCGCAGGTCGCCGCCAGCCTCGTCGCGGCCCGGCTGCTCGGCCTGCCCACGGAGTCGGTCGCGCTCGCCGGGCAGGGCCTGCGCGACGTCACGCGGATCGCCGCGAGCGAACCGGCCCTGTGGACCCAGATCCTCGTCGGCAACGCCCGCGCGGTGCGCGACGTGCTCGCCGGCGTC
>NZ_BCNQ01000227.1 GCF_001515525.1 Piscicoccus intestinalis NBRC 104926
CCGCACCGGCACACTCCGCACCGGCACCGCCCGCGTCGGCGGCGCGGCCAGGCCCGCGGCACCGGGCGCGAGCATCGCCATCACCGCCACGGCCAGGAGACCGGCCGACACGTGGCGACGGATGCGGGGTTCGGGGGCGCGGGTCATCGACCCTCCTGCACGCAGCGGCGCCCCCGCCTCGACCCTCATCGACGCCACCTGCCCAACGGCGGCGCGCCCGCGGGCCTGAGCGATCAGACCGTCCGCCGCCCAAGACTTGACGATCCGCTGGGGATCGCCGGCCGCGTCCGCCCGTTAGCCCTGCGGCGCCTTCTCCTTCGCGAGGTGGTGGAAGATCGTCCAGTACAAGATGCCGATCATGACGCCGCCGCCGACGATGTTGCCCAGGGTCACCGGCAGCAGGTTGCCGACGAGGAAGTGCGCCCAGGTGAGATCGGCGTAGGCGCCGGGGTCGAGGCCGGCGGTGCTCCAGTACTCGGCGCCCGCGGTGTCCTTGATGAGGATCGCCAGGGGCAGCATGAACATGTTCGCCACGGAGTGCTCGAAGCCGGTGGCCACGAACAGCGCGATCGGCATCGTCACCGCGACGACCTTGTCGGTCGTCGTGCGGCCCGAATACGCGGCCCATACAGCCAGGCACACCATGAGGTTGCACAGGATCCCGAGCACGAACGCCTCGCCGAAGCCGTGGTGCAGTTTGGTGTTCGCGGTGTCGAGCACCACCGCGCCCCAGGCCCCCTTCGCGTTGTGCCAGGTGCCGCCCGCGTAGACGAGCCCGACGATCGTCAGGGCGCCGAGGAAGTTGGCGACGTAGACGACGAGCCAGTTGAGCAGCAGCTGGCCCCACGTGATGCGGCCGCTGGCCCGGGCGGTCAGCGTCAGCGTCGAAGAGGTGAACAGCTCGGCGCCGGTGAGCACGACGAGCGCCAGGCCGGTGGCGAACACGATGCCCCCGACGACCTTGGCGATGCCGAACGGCAGCGCCGCGGCGCCCACCTGGCTCGTCGTGTAGAAGACGAAGCCGAGCGCGATGTAGCCGCCGGCCGTGAGCCCGAGCAGAAACGACTTCGCCGGCTTGCTCGTCGCCTTGGCGAAGGCGGCGTCCTCGGCGGCCTGCGCCATCTGCGCAGGGGTGAGGATCGAGCCGGAGGAGGGTGCGGAGGCGGGCATGCGGGTCCTCGCAGGATCGGCGAACGGGGCCTGCTGTTTCTACGCCCGAATCCGTGAGATTGCCCAGTGACCCTTTTCCCTTGCTTTCTGTGCGATTACCCGGTATATCACGGGCCAGACTGGAGAAAAGCGCTGCCGCCCTGTCGGCGGCACGAGCCAGCACCGGAGATCAGCGCGCGAAGGCGCCCGGACAGCACGAACGGGCGGGAGCCGCGCTCCCGCCCGTTCGTGGATCGGCCCGACTCAGGCGTCGAGGTCCTTCTCGATGAGACCCGCGATCTCCTCGACGGCGGCCTCGTTGTCGGAGGTCACGACGACCGTTGCGCCCTTCTCGGCACCGAGGGTCATGATCATCAGGGCGGAGGCCGCGTCGACGCCTTCGTCGTCGTCGCCACCCTCGACCGCCAGCGTGATCTCGTCGTCGTACTTCTCGGCCGCCTCGGCGATGATGGCCGCGGGGCGGGCGTGCAGGCCGACGGCGGAGCCGACGGTCACGGTCTTGCTGGCCATGAGAACTGCCTCTCTGTTGAGCGGTGGTGCAGCGGTGCACCCGTGGGCTGCGTGCGTTCAGGCGGCGCTGGTGCCGCCGCTGGTGGCAGCCACGGCCTGACGATCGCCCTCCGGTTCGAGGGTAGACGCCTCCTTGGCCTTATTCCCTCCGATGGACTTGGCGATGACGACCGCCACACACCCGACGATCGCGCCGACGACGATCGACAGCAGCCACCAGAAGAATCCGCCGATCGCGAAGAAGACGAAGACGCCGCCGTGCGGGGCGCGCGAGGTGGTCTCGAAGGCCATCGTCATCGCGCCGGTGACCGCGCCACCGAGCATCATCGACGGGATGACCCGCAGCGGGTCGGCCGCGGCGAACGGGATCGCGCCCTCGGAGATGAACGACGCGCCGAGCAGCCAGGCCGCGACGCCGTTCTCGCGTTCGGCCTCCGTGAACAGCTTGCGGCGCACGACGGTGGCCATGGCCATGGCGATCGGCGGCACCATGCCGGCGGCCATGACGGTCGCCATGATCTGCAGGGTCGCGGGGTCGTTCTGGTTCAGGCCCGCCGCGGCGAAGGCGTACGCGGCCTTGTTGACCGGGCCACCGAGGTCGAAGCACATCATGAGGCCGAGGATCACGCCGAGGATGACGGCGGAGGTGCCGGACATGCCCGACAGCCAGTTCTGCAGGCCCTCGGTCAGGGCGCGCAGCGGCGACCCGAACACCATCAACGCGCCGCCGGCGACGAGCGAGGCGATGAGCGGGATGATGACGACCGGCATGAGCCCGCGCAGCCAGCGCGGCGCGTCGAAGCTGGCGATCCAGTAGGCGACGACACCGGCGATGAGACCACCGATGAGACCGCCGATGAAGCCGGCGCCGACGAGCACGGCGACGGCGCCGGCGGTGAAGCCGGGGGCGATGCCCGGCCGGTCGGCGATGCCGAACGCGATGTAACCGGCGAGCGCCGGCACGAGGAACGCGAAGGCCGCGGCGCCCAGCTGATGGAGCACCGAGCCGAGGTAGACCGCGAGCGGCCCGGCGCTGCCGTAACCGTTCGGCAGGTTCCACAGGCTGTTGTTGAGGACGGTGTCCTCGCTGACGTCGGTGATCGTGAAGCCGCCGACCGCGAACGCCAGCGCGATGAGCAGACCACCGGCGGCGACGAACGGGATCATGTAGCTCACGCCGGTGAGCAGCACCTGCTTGAGCTTGGAGCCGAAGCTCAGCCCGCCGGCCGCGCCCGCGCCCGCACCGCTCGCGGCCGCCCCGGAGCCGGCGGCGACGCGACGCCCGTTGGGGTCGTCGGCGACCGCAAGGGCCTCGGAGATCATGACGTCGGGCTCGTTGATGGCCCGCTTGACGCCGGACTCGACGACCGGCTTGCCCGCGAACCGCTCCCGGCCCTTGACGCCCACGTCGGTCGCGAAGATCACCGCGTCGGCGCCGTCGATCTGCTCCTGCGTGAACGGGGTCGTCGCCGAGCTGCCCTGCGGCTCGATGTGCACCGTGACGCCCGCCTCCTTGCCCGCGGCGACGAGGTAGTCGGCGGCCATGTAGGTGTGGGCGATGCCCGTCGGACAGGCCGTGATCGCGACGATGCTGCGCTGCCCGGCGCCCTGAGCCGAGCCCGAGTCGGCGGGAGCGGCATCGGAGGCGGAGGCCGCGGTCGCACCGGCTCCGGCACCGGCGGCGGTAGCACCCGCCCCGGCTGCACCGGCACCGGCAGCACCGGCTCCGGCGGCCGCGGCGGTCTCCTTGGGCGGCGGGGAGACGACGTCGCCGACCATCTGCACGATCTCCTCGCGGGAGGAGGCGGCGCGCAGCCCGGCGAGGAAGTCCTTCTTGACGAGGGCGCGGGCGAGCTTGGTGAGCAGCTTCATGTGCTCGGAGCCGGTGCCCTCGGCGGCGGCGATGAGGAAGACGATGTCGGCGGGGCCGTCCTTGGCGCCGAAGTCGACCGGCTTGCTCAGGCGCGCGAAGCCGAGCGAGCCGACCTTGACGGCGGCCGAGCGGCAGTGCGGGATCGCGAAGCCACCGGGCATGCCGGTGGGCGAGAGCCCCTCGCGCTCCATGGCCGCGTCGCGCAGGCCGACGGCGTCGGCGCGGCCGGTGTCACCGACGAGGCGCGCCAGACCGGCGATGACCTCCTCCTTGGTCTCACCGAGGTCGACGTCGAGCGCGACGAGATCGGGTTCGATGAGTGGGGTGTCGTGAGCATCGTCGCTCATGAGCGGTCCTTTCCTCGGCGTTCGATGTCACGCCGTACCGGTGCGGCAGATGGAATTGTCATGGTGCTGCGAACGGGGGGCTGGTGGGCTCTTGCGGTCGGGTCAACCGACGCGCTCGACCCGCACCTGGTCGGGGTGGGTCTGGTCGGGGGTGGGCAGGGTGCTGCCGGGCAGCGACGCGGCGCCGGAGCCGTACGCGACGGCGCGGGCCAGGCGCCCGGCGGCGTCGGCGCCGTCGATGTCGGCCATGACGTAGCCCGCGACCGAGGAGTCACCGGCTCCGACGGTGCTTCGCAGCTGGATCGGCGGCGGCGTCGCGACCCAGGCGCCGTCGGCGTCGACGAGCACCGCACCGGCTCCGCCGAGGGTAGCCATGACGGTGCTCACCCCGGCCTCGACGAGGCGGCGCGCGGCGGCCACGCTCGGAGCCGGGTCGCCGGCGGCCGCGGCGGCCTCGAGCTCCTCGCCGTCGGCGCCGGTGAGCTGCGCGAGCTCCTCGGAGTTCGGCTTGAGCAGGTCGGGTGCGGCGTCGGAGAGCTGCTCGGCGAGCCGGGCCAGCGGCTCGTCGGAGGTGTCGACGGCGATCCGCACGCCGAGCGGGCGCACGGCCCGCACGAGCTGGGCGTACCAGTCGGCGGGGG
>NZ_BCNQ01000228.1 GCF_001515525.1 Piscicoccus intestinalis NBRC 104926
TGGCGGCCGGTCGGGCCGGACCGACACTCGCCGCGCGGGCGACCCGGGGGAGCTGACCGGCCCGGCCGCGGACCTGTTCGAGCGGCTGCGGGCCTGGCGGGCCGCGGCGGCCAAGGAGCAGGGCGTGCCCGCGTACGTCGTCTTCCACGACGCGACGCTACGGGCGATCGCCGCCGCCGCACCGACGACTTCAGCGCAGCTGCGCGCGATCAGCGGCGTCGGCGCCGCGAAGCTGGAGCGCTACGGCCCCGGCGTGCTCGCGACCGTCGCGGGCGACGACGGTAACGACGGCGCCTGAGCCGGCTGGGTCGTCGCCCGCACGCGCTCAGCCGAGGTTCTTGGAGCCGAGGAACTCCTTGGCGACGGTGGCCGAATCCTTCTTGTCGGTGACGACCTGCTTGACCAGACCGGCCAGCGTCGGGGTGTCGAGCTGCGCGGAGACCGCGTTGAGGGTCTCGCGCACCTGCGGGGTGTCGGCGGAGCTGGCCATGAGCGGCACGATGTTCTGCGCGGCGAACAGCGACTTCGGGTCTTGCAGCACGACGAAGTCGTTCTCGGCGATGCTCGGGTCGGTGGTGAACAGGTTGGCGGCCTGCACCTGGCCGTTGCTCAGCGCCTGCACGGTGAGCGGGCCGCCCGCGTCGAGGGAGCGGAACTCCCGGAACGTCACGTTGTAGACGCTCTTGAGCCCGGGCACGCCGGTGGGGCGCGTCTTCCACTCCGGCGGGCCGCCGAGCACCATGTCGCCGGCGACCGGGGCGAGGTCGCCGATGGCCTTGAGGTTGTGCTGGGTCGCGGTCTCGCGGGTGACGACGACCGCGTCCTTGTTCTCGGCGGCCGCCTTGTCGAGCACGCTCAAGCCCTGCGGCAGGGACTGCTGCAGCGCGGTGTACACCTCGTCGGAGGACGTCGCGGTCACCGAGTGGTCGAAGTACTGGGCGAGCACGCCGGTGTACTCCGGGATGAGGTTGATCGACCCGTCCTGCAGCGCAGGGATGTACGTCTCGCGGCTGCCGATGTTGGGCCGGGTGGTCACGTTGACGCCCTTGGCCTGCAAGGCCCCGGCGTAGATGTTCATCAGCAGCTCGGACTCCGGGAAGTTCGCCGAGCCGACCGTGATCGTGCCGGCCGCGGCCGTGCCGCCGCCCTGCTCGGTCGGCTGGTCGAGCGGGGTGCCGCCGCCGGAGGACCCGCACGCGGCGGTGCCGAGCAGGGCGGCCAGGACCGTGCCCGCCAAGGCCGTGGTCCGCGTGGTCCGCGTGGTCCGCCTGATGCGTGCGGTGCGGCTGCTTCTCATGTCGTGCTCCCAGTGGCTTGTCGGGTCTGGTCTTCGGTGTGCAGTTCGGAGGCGGTGTCGCGGGCCCCGCGGACGGCGCGGCGGCGCCCGCCGAGGCCCGCCGAGGTGACCTGCTTCTGCAGCAGGCTCATGAGCAGGTCGACGGCCAGCGCGAGCACGGCGACGAGGATCGCGCCGCCGGCCATCTGGTAATAGTCGCGCACGGCGAGCCCGTCGATGAGGAAACGGCCCAGGCCACCCATGCCGGCGGTCGCGGCGATCGTCGCGGTGGCGATGACCTGCAGCAGCGCGGACTGCACGCCGGAGAAGATCAGCGGCAGGGCGCACGGGATCTCGACGTCGGTGAGCACCTGGCGGCCGCGCATGCCCATGCCCTTGGCGGCGTCGCGGGCGGCCGGGTCGACGGCGGCGATGCCGGAGTACGTGCCGGACAGGATCGGCGGGATCGCGAGCACGATGAGCACGAGCATGTTCGGGATGTAGAAGGCCAGGTCGCCGCCGATGATCGGGCCGAGCCAGACGACGAACAGGTACAGCAGCCCGAGGGAGGGGATGGCCCGGGCGGCGCCCGCGGCGCTGACCGCGACGACCGAGCCTCGGCCGGTGTGCCCGATGTAGAGGCCGATCGGGATCGCGATGAGCGCGGCGATCAGCGTCGCGAGCAGCGAGTACTCCAGGTGTTCCAGGAGGCGCCGGCCGATCGCGGCGGTGTTGGCCGGGTCGGTGAGCCAGGCGAGGATGCCGCCGATCATCGCGAGCCTCCCGCGCCGGCGGTGCGCGCCCACGGGGTGAGCACCCGCGAGCCCCACACGATGAGCAGGTCGAGGAACAGGGCGAGCGCGACGCACGCGACGAGGCCGACGACGATCGGCGCGAGGAACGCTCGGTTGAAACCGTCGGTGAACAGCGACCCCAGCTGCTGCACGCCGATGATCGCGGCGACCGAGACGATGCTGACGTTGCTGACGGCGGCCACCCGCAACCCGGCGGTGATGACGGGCACCGCCAGCGGCAGCTCGACGGCGGCGAACCGGCGCAGCCCCCGGTAACCCATCGCCGTGGCCGCCAGCCGCACCTCCTGGGGCACGGAGTCGAGGCCGTCGACGACCGTGCGCACGAGCAGCGCGATCGTGTAGACCGTCATCGCGATGAGCACGTTGAGCGGGTCGAGGATCTGCGTGCCGATGAGGCCGGGCAGCAGGATGAACACCGCGAGCGATGGCAGCGTGTAGAGCAGGCCGCTGCCGGCGACGATGGGGGTGCGCAACCACCGCACGCGCCGGGCCAGCCAGCCCAGCGGGATCGCCAGCAGCAGCCCCAGGATCAGCGGCACGATCGCGAGATAGGCGTGCCGCCAGGCGTATTCGCCGACGAGGTCGAGGTGCTCGAGAAACCAGGTCACGACGCCGCCTCCCGTCGCAGGCGGGCGCCCTCGATGGCGGCCAGCACGGCCTCCGGGCGCACGGTGCCGAGGAAGCGGCCCTCGTCGTCGGCGACGAGCCCGAGGCCGGCGGGAGAGGACAGCGCGGCGTCGAGCAGGCCGCGCAGGGGCCCGTCGGCGCGGCCGACCGTGCTGCCGCGGTGCACGACCGGGGAGGTGACCGGCCCGTCGAGGCGGTGCGGCTCGACCCACCCCAGGGGCCGGTCGTCGGCGTCGAGCACGACGACCCACGGCGCGTCGGCGGGGGCGCGCTCGTCGAGCCGCACGGTGGGGGCTGCCTCGATCGGCACCCGGGAGCTCTCGAAGCCCAGCGCCCGGAAGCCGCGGTCGCGCCCGACGAAGTCGGCGACGAAGTCGTCGTTGGGGTTGTCGAGCAGCCGGCGGGGGGTGTCGAGCTGCGCCAGGGTGCCGCCGACCGCGAAGACCGCGACCTGGTCGCCGAGCTTGACCGCCTCGTCGATGTCGTGGGTGACGAACACGATCGTCTTGTCGAGCTCGTCCTGCAGGCGAAGGAACTCCTCCTGCAGCTGCTCGCGGACGATCGGGTCGACGGCGCTGAACGGCTCGTCCATGAGCATGATCGGCGGGTCGGCGGCCAGCGCCCGAGCGACCCCGACGCGCTGCTGCTGGCCGCCGGAGAGCTGGTTGGGGTAGCGGTCGGCCAGCGAGGAGTCGAGGCCGACGCGCTCCATGAGGTCGACCGCGCGGGAGCGTGCGGCCTTGCGGTCTTCGCCGAGGAGGCGGGGCACGGTCGTCACGTTGTCGAGCACCGTGCGGTGCGGGAACAGGCCGGCGTTCTGGATGACGTAGCCGATGCCGCGGCGCAGGCGGGCCGCGTCGAGCGCGGCGATGTCGTCGCCATCGATGAGGATGCGGCCGCTGCTCGGCTCGATCATGCGGTTGATCATGCGCAGCGTGGTGGTCTTGCCGCAGCCTGAGGGCCCGACGAAGACGGTGATCCGCCCCATCGGTGCCTCCAGGCTGAGGTCGTCGACGGCGACGGTGCCGTCGGGGAACCGCTTGGTCACCGATTCGAATGTGATCATCGTGCCCGCCTGTGCTCGGTCGAGTTTCTGCACAACCTACGGGGCAGCACCGACAAGTGCTCACCGAGGCACGGGCGATGTTGCCGCCCATGCTGATTCGTGTTCAGCAGCGGTGCGTGCCGGGGGCGCAGCCGCCCTCCCGGGCCCCGCGATCCCCGGTGACGCGGCCGGGGCCTTCGCTGTCGGTGGTGGCACGTAGCCTGTGACGCGTGTTGATGCTCGCGATGGACACGGCGACCGGCGTCGTCGGCGTGGCCCTGCACGACGGTTCCCGGCTGCTCGCCCAGGAGGACGTGGCCGGGTCGCGCGCGCACGCCGAGCACCTCGCCCCCGCGATCCGCGCCGTGCTGGCGCGGGCGGGGCGGGAGCCGGGCGACGTCACCCACGTCGTCGCCGGCACCGGCCCGGGTCCGTTCACCGGGCTGCGCGTCGGGCTCGTCACCGCCGCCACCTTCGCCCGCGCCGTCGGCGCCCAGGCCGGTGGCGTGTGCAGCCTCGACGCCATCGCCCACGAGGTGTGGCTCGCGGGCCTGGCGACGTCGCGGCTGCTCGTCGCGACCGACGCGCGTCGCAAGGAGGTCTACTGGGCCGGCTACGAGCTGGCCGAGGACGGCGCCCGGCGGGTGCTCCCGCCGGCCG
>NZ_BCNQ01000229.1 GCF_001515525.1 Piscicoccus intestinalis NBRC 104926
GCCGCGCCTGCCGGGCCGGCCGGGCCCGCCAGCGGCCCCCACGAAGCCCCCGACCGCCGCGAACCTCGATGACCGCGGGCCGTCCGTACCGCCGCGCGGACGGCCCGGTGTGGGGCATCGTGCTCGCCGCGGGCGGCGGCACCCGCTTCGGGCGCCCCAAGCAGTTCCTCGATCTCGCCGGCGCCAGCCTCCTGGAGCGCACCGTGCGCACGCTCGAGCATCGTTGCGACGCACTGGTCGTCGCCCTCCCCGCGGGAGCCGAGGCCAGCTCGGGACGGCGACCGCTCATCACGGTGGCCGGGGGCGCCGAGCGGGCCGACTCGGTGCGGGCGGCGCTGGCGGCGGTGCCCACACAGGCAGCGGTCATCGTCGTCGCCGACGCGGCCCACCCGTTGGCCTCGACCGCCCTGCTCGACGCGGTGGTCGAACGCGGTGCTCGCGGGCGCGGACGGGGCGCTCCCGGGGCTGCCCCTGACCGAGGTACTCGCCGACGTCGACGCCCACGGCACCCGCGTGGCCGGCCTCCCCCGCACCCCCGCAGATCCGGGGCGCACTCGGGTGCTCGTGCAGACGCCACAGGCCTTCCGGGCCACCGCGTTTCGCCGGGCCCACGCCGCGGGCCGCAGCACCGCCGAGGACTCCGCGCTCGTCGCCGATGCCGGTGGCCGGGTCGTCGTCGTGCCCGGTGAGCCGACGAACGTGCACGTGACGACCCCGGCCGAGCTCGATCTCGCCCACCTCATCGCGGCGGCCACGCCCATCGACGGCGAGCCCGGCCGAACGTATCGCCGAATCGACGATCCCGATGACGCCGCCCGTTCCCAGGAGGGCCGCTGACCTGCGGCGATGAAAAACCGACGCGTGCCGGGATCGTCGATCCGGTGAATCGAAGATCGGCGCCGCTCACTCGTCGGGGTCGGTCCAGAGCCCGGCTTCGCGCTCGGAGGCCAGTTCGGCGCGCGCGGCGCGCTTGGCGCTGCGGCGCGACTCGTAGTCGTCGCGCTTCTCCGCGCGGCTCGGGCGCTGCCGCTCGCTGAGCCGCGGATCGGTGCCGCGCGGTCCGCCGCTACCGAGCAGCTCGGCGCCGGAGCTCATCGTCGGTTCCCAGTCGAAGACGACCGCGTTGTCGCCGGGGCCGATGAGCACGGTCGATCCGGCGACGGCGCCCGCCTTGAGCAGTTCGTCCTCCACACCGGAGCGGGCCAGCCGGTCGGCCAGGTAGCCGACCGCCTCGTCGTTGGCGAAGTCGGTCTGACGCACCCAGCGGGTGGGCCGCTCACCGATGACGCGGAAGGCCTCGCCCTCGGGGGTCTGCTCGCGGCGCACCTCGAAGCCGGTGTCGTCGACGGCGACCGGCCGGATGACCACGCGCTGACGGGAATCGGATGATGGCAGCGACTCCCGGGCCACGTGCCGGGCCATCGCGAACGTCAACTCGCGCAGCCCGGTTCGCGCCACGGCCGAGACGATGTACACCTCGTACCCGCGGCCCTGCAGATCGCCCTTGACGAACTCGGCCAGCTCCAGGGCCTCGGGCACGTCGGCCTTGTTGAGCACGATGAGCCGGGTGCGTTCCGAGAGCGGTCGCCCGCCGAGCACCTCGTCGGGCACGTACTGGCGCAGCTCGTGCTCGATGGCGTCGAGGTCGGAGAGCGGGTCGCGGCCCGGCTCCAAGGTGGCGCAGTCGATGACGTGCGCGAGCACCGAGCAGCGTTCGACGTGCCGCAGGAACTCCAGGCCCAGGCCGCGGCCCTCGTGCGCGCCGGGGATGAGGCCCGGCACGTCGGCGACCGTGAACCGCTCGTCGCCGGCGGTGACGACCCCGAGGTTCGGCACGAGCGTCGTGAACGGGTAGTCGGCGATCTTCGGCTTGGCGGCCGACAGCACCGACACCAGGCTCGACTTACCCGCCGACGGGAAGCCGACGAGGGCGACGTCGGCGAGACTCTTCAGTTCGAGCACGACGTCGAGCTCCTCGCCCGGCTCCCCCAGCAGGGCGAAGCCGGGGGCCTTGCGGCGCTTGGACGCCAGCGCCTTGTTGCCCAGCCCGCCGCGCCCGCCGCGGGCCAGCACGACCCGCGTGCCGGCGCCCACCAGGTCGGCGACGATGCCGCCGTCGGCGCTGCGGGCCACGGTGCCCTCGGGCACCGGCAGCACGAGGTCGTCACCGGCGGCGCCGTTACGCTCCTCGCCCTCGCCGGGCCGGCCGTTCGCGGCCCGCCGGTGCGGGGTGTGGTGGTAGTCGAGCAGCGTCGTGACCTGCGGGTCGACGACGAGCACGACGTCGCCGCCGCTGCCCCCGTTGCCGCCATCCGGCCCGCCCAGCGGCTTGAACTTCTCGCGGTGCACCGAGGCGCACCCGTGCCCGCCGTTGCCCGCCTGCACGTGCAGGGTGACGCGGTCGACGAACGCCGCCATGGTTTCCCTCCCTCTCCCAACTTCCCTGAAAACTGCGTGTCGTGGTGAGAACTGCAGTCCGGGTCGCAGTCCTCACCACGACACGCAGTTTTCAGCGAAGGTCGGGTCTCAACGACAAGGGGTGGGTCGTCGTGACCCACCCCTTGTGTGGGAGCCGACACCGGCTCCGCCAACGTGTTGTGTCGCTCGGGATTACTCCGAGGCGACGATGCTGACCGTCTTGCGGCCGCGCTTGGTGCCGAACTCGACGGCGCCGGCGGCCAGGGCGAACAGCGTGTCGTCGCCGCCGCGGCCGACGTTCTCACCGGGGTGGAAGTGGGTACCGCGCTGGCGGACGATGATCTCGCCCGCGTTGACGAGCTGACCGCCGAAGCGCTTGACGCCGAGGTACTGAGCGTTGGAGTCGCGCCCGTTGCGAGTCGAGGACGCACCCTTCTTGTGTGCCATGTCTGTGCCTACCTATCGCTAGCTGGGGTCGCCCGACGCTCAGGCGTCGATCGCGGTGACCTTGATCTGGGTCGTGTGCTGACGGTGCCCCTGGCGCTTGCGGTAGCCCGTCTTGTTCTTGTACTTCAGGATCGTGATCTTCGGGCCCTTGGTGGGCTTGACGATCTCGGCGCGCACGGTGGCCTTGGCCAGCGTGTCGGCGTCGGTGGTCACGGTCGAGCCGTCGACGAGCAGCAGCGGGGTGAGCTCGAGGCTGTCGCCGGGCGCTCCGTCGACCTTGTCGACGATGAGCACGTCACCGACGGCTACCTTCTCCTGACGGCCGCCTGCGCGGACGATCGCATACACGTTTGACTCACTCCTGCTCGTTGTTGGGCGAAGCGCCGCTTCGGACCGGCCCGCTGCAACATCGCGAAGCGCGGGTACTCGGTGGACGCACCGACTCACCAGATTACTTGAACTACCGACCCGAGACCAAACCGCGCGACCTCGGGCGACTCACCGTCAGCCCTGCTCGCTGTCCTCGCCGCCGGGGCCCGATTCCGCGTCCTGCGTCTCGTCCCCGGAATCCGTTTCGGAGACCGTGTCGGAGCCAGTGTCGGCCGGCTCGCTGTCCGCGGGCCCGGTCTGCTCCGGCTCATCCGGCTGCTCGGGCTGCGTCTCGGCGGGCCGAACGTCGACATGATCGGTCTCGACCGGCGGATCGGCGGGGCCCGCGAAACCGGGGTCCGTCTCCGTCTCCGGCTCCGACTCCGACGGCGTGGGCTCGGACGGCGTGGGCTCGGACGGCGACGGCTGCTCGACAGGCTCCGGCTCAGGCTCAGGCTTCTCCGACTCGACCGGCTCTGGCTCGGCAGAGGTCGGCGGCCCGGCGGGGGCGCTGACGGCGCGTCGGGCGCTACGGCGGCGCCGGCCGTTGGTGTCCGACTCAGCAGCGGGCTCGGTCGCGGGCTCGGGTGTCGCCGCGGCGAGCACCTGCGCGACCTCGGCGTTGCCACCCGACGACTGCGCGACGAACAACCCCGCCTGGCCCGAGCCGGCCGGTGCGGACGCCCCGGCACGAACGGCGCGACGCCCACCGCGGCGACGCGGCGCCACGGGCTCCGAGGGCCCCGTGCCGTTCGACGAACCGGACGAGCCCGCGGAGTCAGCGGAGCCAGCAGAAAGATCGCTCTCGCCCCAACCCGCGGACCCGATCGAGGCGTCGGGCTCGTCGGCGGCACCCGCCAGGCTCCCCGGTGCCCCGTTCGACCCGAGCGACTCGATGTCCTCCAGCGGCTCGATCGACTCCAGCGCCTCGAGCGATTCGTCGGATGACTCGGGCGACTCGGCGCTCGTCGGCCGGGAGCCCCGGTCGCGGGCCGCGTCGCGCAGCGCCTCGCTGACGGCACCGGAGACGGCGTCGGCCACGGCCTGCGTGGCCTCGTCGACCCCGTCGGTGTGCTCCGCGGCGTCGGCGGAGTCGCCATGGCCCCCGGCCTGGAGAGCCGCGGCGTACGCGGCGGCGGCGATCTGGGCCGGAGTCGGTCCGG
>NZ_BCNQ01000230.1 GCF_001515525.1 Piscicoccus intestinalis NBRC 104926
GTGGCCGGGGTTGGCCCTGATGGTGTTACGGCGGTCATAGCGAAAGGGAAACGCCCGGTCCCATTCCGAACCCGGAAGCTAAGCCTTTCAGCGCCGATGGTACTGCACTGGTGACGGTGTGGGAGAGTAGGACGCCGCCGGACTTACTTTAGATGAGAGCGGGGTGTGTCGCTCGATTCCGATCATTCGGACTCGAGTGGCCACCCCGCTCTCTATTTGTGTCCCCGCTTGTTCGTCTGCCGCTTTTCCGGATCGGGCATGATGGGCTCGATCCGGTACCGTCGGACGTTACGACACCAGGGGTCGGGCTGGCTGGCTCGGAGGTTCGGGCGGCTCGCCGGCTGAAGCGGCGAGGTGCCGGCTCTCCACCTGATGACCGATCCCGTGGGCTCGTCGGCTCGGGCGGCCGCGGCGGCGGGATGATCGACGGGAAACGCTGAATAGTGACGACGATGGGCTGGACAGGAGCGCAGCTGTGAGTGACGACGGATCGAATCGCTGGTCGCGGGCCGGAGACGGGCGCGGAACCGGCGGCGAGCGTGGCTCCCGCGGCCCACGTCGAGATGACCGCGCAGGACGGGAGAGCGCAGGTCGGGACAGCCGAGCCGGTCGCGGTGGCCGCGATGACCGCGGCGGTCCCCGGACCGGCGAGAGTCGTGGCGGATACCGCTCCGATCGCGGCGGCCGCGAAGGAGGCGACGATCGTGGGCGCGGCGGCGACTCCGGCTACCGGGGTCGCGGTGCGGGCCCGCGAGGAGGCGGTTCCTGGCAGACCGCAGGCGGTGACCGCGGACGCGACGGCGGCGCCCGGCGCGGTGACGCCGGCCGAGCCGGCGAACGTGGCGAGCGAGGTGGGCCCGACCGGGCGCGGGGGCGCTGGAACCGGGACGGTGACTCTCGTGGTGGTGGCTGGGGCGGACGCCCACAGCGCGCGCCGAGCGGGGGTGACCGTCCGCGGTTCGGCGGGCGCAGCGACGACCGACGCTTCGAGCGGCGTGACGACCGACGCTTCGAGGGTCGGGACGATCGTGGTCGCGGTGAGCGGGACGGCCAACGAGACGACCGGCGCGACAATCGACGCGATGACCGGCGGGGGTTCGGTGCGGACCGTGGTGGCGACCGACCCCGCTACGGCAACCGCGGCTACCGTTCCGACGACCGACGCGCAGAGCGCGCCGGATTCGGTGAGCGCCCTCAGGGCGGGGGCGCCGGGGACCGCGGGCGTGCCGGCTCCGGCTCCACCGGACGGCGCGACTACGCAAGCCGAGACCGCGACGACCGCGGCTACCGGAGCCAGCGGGGTTTCCGGGACGACCGCAACCAGGGCGGCTACCGGGGCGGCCGCGACGAGCGCGGTGACCGGGGCGGCCGAGAGCGCGACGAACGCGGCCACCGCGGCGGGCGAGACGAACGTGGCTACCGAAGTGACCGCGGCGGGCGCGACGAGCGTGGCTATCGACGTGACCGCGGCGAAGGGGGCTACCGCGACGACCGCAGCCAGCGGGTCAACCGCGACGACCGGGGCGATCGTGGCGCCCGCGGGGGTCAGGGCTATGGGGGCGAACGGGACGACCGGCGCGCCGGTGGCTACCGCGATGAGCGGGGTTACGGGGGCGACCGTGAGCAGCGGGGTTACCGGGGTGACCGCGATGGCCAGGGCGCCAGGAACTCCCGCGATGACCGGGGCTACCGCGGGGCCCGTCGTGACCGCGAAGACCGGGGTTACCGCGACCGCCGGGACAACCGCGACCGCCCCGACAGTCGCGACCGCCGGGACAACCGCGATAGCCGCGACAACCGCGACCGTTGGAGCAACCGGGACAACCGGGGTGAGCGTGGCGACTGGGGAGGTCGAAGCGAGGCGGGTCCGCCGCGGCAGGGCACGACGCACCGCGCGCCGCGGATCCCCGAGCCGCCGATCGATGAGGACATTCTCTTCCGCGACCTCGACCGTTCGGTTCAGCAGGAACTCAAGACCCTCAGCAAGGAGAATGCCGAGGGCGTCGCCGGGCACCTCGTGATGGCCGCGCGGCTGCTCGACGTCGATCCCCAGGCCGCCGAGGCGCACGCGGACACCGCGGTGCGTCGGGCCGGTCGGGTGGCCGCGGTGCGGCAGATGCGCGGCATGGTGGCCTACCGGGCGGGGGAATTCCAGCTGGCCCTGGCGGAATTCCGCACGGCCCGCCGCCTCGGCGGCACCGGGCTGCTGCCTCTCATCGTCGACTCCGAACGCGGGCTGGGGCGCACCGACCGCGCCCTCGAGCTGGCCGCGGAGGCCGAGAACCTCGCGCCGGCGGAGCGGATCGAGCTCGCCATCGTCGTCTCCGGCATCCGCCGCGACCTGGGGCAGCCGCGCGCCGCGCTCCTCGCGCTGCGCGGGCCCGCGCTGGACCCGGCCCGACGCGACCCGTGGTCGGCGCGGCTCTTCTACGCCTACGCCGAGGCCCTCGCCGCCGACGGTCGTCTCGACGAGGCCCGCGACTGGTTCGCGCACGCCTCGTTGGCCGACCGCGACCTGGAGACCGACGCCGCCGAACGCCTCGACGACCTCGACGGCGTGGTGCACGTGGACCTTCTCGACGGCGAAGACGACGAAGACGACGAGCGCGACGAGGACAGCGAGCGCGACGAGCGCGACGAGGACAGGGAGCGCGACGAAGACAGCGAGGGCGACGAGGACGATGGCAGCGAGCCCGCGGGCCACGCGGACGTCGTTGAGCGAGAGGATGAGAACCAGGAGGACGGTCGGCGCGAGCCGGGGCCGAACGGCCTCGTGGAGCCGTGACGGCGCCACCGCAGATAAGTAGGCCAACAGACACGTAGGCAAGCCGTGCAGCCGCGTCGAGAGGATCCATCCGTGAACTCCCTCGCCTCCCGCTACCAGGGCATCGTGTGCGACCTCGACGGCGTCGTCTACAAGGGCACGGACGCCGTGCCCGAGGCGGTGCCGGCCCTCGAGGGCGCCCGTGACCTGGGCATGCGGATCGTGTACGCCACGAACAACGCCTCCCGCCCGCCGCGTGAGGTCTCCGACCAGTTGGGTTCGCTCGGGCTCACGCTCACACCCGCCGACGTCGTGACGAGTTCGCAGGCGGGCGCCCACTACCTCGCCGGTGAACTGCCCGCCGGGGCGCTCGTGCTCGCGGTCGGTGGCGAGGGGGTGGCGCTCGCCTTGCGGGAGGTCGGGCTCCGCCCGGTGCGCACCGGCGACCCCGCCGCCGAGCAGACGGAGGCGGTGCTGCAGGGCCTGGGCCGCGACGTCACCTGGACCGACCTCGCGGAGGCCGCTTTCGCGGTGGGCCGCGGGGCTCGTTGGGTCGCCACCAACGCCGACACGACGCTGCCGACCCACCGCGGCCTGGCCCCCGGCAACGGCTCACTCGTCGCCGTCGTGCGGGCCGCCGTCGACGTCGACCCCGTCGTCGTGGGCAAGCCGTACCCGCCCCTGTACGAGCTGGCGGCCGCGGTGCTGGGCACCGCCATCCCCGACACCCTGGCCATCGGCGACCGGCTCGACACCGACCTCGCCGGTGCCGTCTCCACCGGGATGGACGGACTGTACGTCGCGACCGGCGTGAGCAGCCCGCGCGACGTGGCCCTCGCGGGCGGCTCGGAGCGCCCCCGCTTCCTCGCCCGCGACCTGTCCGCCCTGCACCGCCCGTACGACGAGGCCCAGGAGGCCGACGACGGATGGTTCACCTGCGACGGCGTGCGCGCCCGGGTCGCGGACGGCACCATCGAGGTGGACGGCGACGGCGGCCGCGACGCCCGCCTGCGCGCGGTGGTCGCCGCGTGTTGGGCCGCCGCCGACGCCGGCACCGACCTGTCGGGCATCGACGACTCGCAGTGGACCCAGACCCAGGAGTGGATGGAGCGGACATGAGCCAGAGCAGCCAGACCGACAACCCCGAGCGTCCCGAGGGCCGCAGCGAGGCGGAGGCGACGCAGCAGGAGACGCAGGCCTCCCCGGACCGGCCGGACGCGGCCCAGACCCCGGACACCCATGCGTCCGACGCACCCGAGCCGACGGATGCCTCCGGCGCGCCGGAGGCTGCCGCGCCGACCGCGGGCGACGATCTCGACGAGGCGATGGAGCGCCTCGACGAGGCCGACCCCGGCGACACCCAGGAGGTGCTCGATGCCGGCGCCCAGGTGAACGACCGGCTCCAGGAGCGGCTCGACGACATCACCTCGCGGGGGTCGGAGCAGCGATCCGAGTAGCGGGCGACGCCGCGCGCCTCGACACCGCGCGCCTCGACACCGCGCGCCTCGACACCGCGCGACTGGACACGGCGCTCGTCGCCCGCGGGCTGGCCCGCTCCCGCGGGCACGCGCGCGAACTGATCGGCGC
>NZ_BCNQ01000231.1 GCF_001515525.1 Piscicoccus intestinalis NBRC 104926
TCCCCGGCGCCAGCGGGGCCGGGAGGCGGTCGGCGCCCTGGACCGCGAGCAGGCACAACCCCGGCGCGCTGCCGCGGCCGACGCGGCCACGCAGCTGGTGCAGCTGGGAGACGCCGAACCGGTCGGCGTCGAGCACGACCATGACGGTGGCGTTCGGCACGTCGACGCCGACCTCGATGACGGTCGTGGAGACGAGCACGTCGACCTCGCCCGCGACGAAGGCCGCCATCACCGCCCCCTTCTCGTCGGCGGACAACCGGCCGTGCACCATCTCGATCCGGCAGCTCGCCAGCTCCGGACGCGCCCGCAACTCCTCGATCACCTCGTGCACCCCGCGCGGAGGCGGGCCGGCGAGTTCGTCGTCGAACTCGGGGCCGCCATCGGCGAGCGCGGCCTCGTCGTCTTCGCCGATGCGGGGGCACACGACGTAGGCCTGGTGACCGGCGGCGACCTCCTCGGCGACCCTCCCCCAGGCGCGGTCGTACCAGCGCTCGTTGGCGACGACGTGGGAGGTGATCGGGCTGCGCCCGGGCGGCAGCTGGGTGAGCACGGAGGTGTCCATGTCGCCGAACACGGTCATCGCGACCGTGCGGGGGATCGGCGTCGCGGTCATGACGAGCACGTGCGGCGCCTGCTTGGCCTTGCCGCGCAGGGCGTCGCGCTGCTCCACGCCGAAGCGGTGCTGCTCGTCGACGACGACGAGGCCGAGGTCGGCGAGCTGCACGTGCTTCTGGATGAGGGCGTGGGTGCCGATGACGATGCCGGCCTGCCCGGAGGCGGCGGCGAGCAGCGCCTGTTTGCGGGCGGCGGCGCTCTGGCTCCCGGTGAGCAGCGCGACGCGCGTGCCGTGCTCGAGGTCGTTCGTGCCGCCGAGCAGGCCGCCCTCGGCGAGGTCGCCGAGCAGCGCGCTGATCGACCGGTGGTGCTGGGCCGCCAACACCTCGGTCGGGGCCAACAGGGCGGCCTGCCCGCCGGTATCGATGACGGCGAGCATGGCCCGCAGCGCCACGACGGTCTTGCCCGAGCCGACCTCGCCCTGCAGGAGCCGGTGCATGGGGTGCGGGCGGGCGAGATCGGCCGCGATCTCCTCGCCGACGGCGCGCTGCCCGGCGGTCAGCTCGAACGGCAGCCGGGCGTCGAAGGCCTCCAGCAGGCCCCCGGCCGTCGGGGTGCGCGGCACCGCGGGCGCGCTGCGCTGCTCGCGGCGGCGCATGCCCAGGACGAGTTGCATGACGAACGCCTCGTCGTACTTCAACCGGCGCTTGCCCCGGGCGACGTCGCCGAGGTCCTCGGGCAGGTGCACGCAGCGCATCGCCTCGATGAGGCCGGGCATCCCCCGTTCACGCAGGATGTGCGGCGGCACCGGGTCGGGGGTGTCCTCCAGCGACGGCAGCAGCAGCTCGACGAGGTTGTTGACGGTCCAGCTGTCGACGCCCTTGACCTCGAGGTACACGGGGTACAGCGAACGCATCGCGAGCCCCATCGCCTCCTCGTCGAGGCCGTCGTCGCGGCGTGGGCGGCCCCGGGGGTCGACCTCTGCCTGAGGGATCATCTCGTAGCTCGGGTGGGTCAGGTTCCACCGGCCTTGGAAGCGGGTGACGCGCCCGGCGAACAGGCCGACCGCCCCGGGGATGAGGCGTTTCGCGTGCCAGTGCGGCTTGAAGAACGTCAGGTCGAGGGTGCCGGTGCTGGTCTGCACGGTGGCGTTGAGGATCGACCCGCGCCGAGTGCGCATCGGGCGCGTCTTGACCGACCCCACCTCGCCCACGACGACGACGTAGTTGCCCTCCTCCCACTTCGCGGTGTCGCTGCCCCGGCGGTCGAGGTAGCGGCGCGGGAGAAACCAGAGCAGGTCCTCGATGGTCTCCAGCCCGCGGTGGTCGAGCAGCGCCCGCGCCTGCTTCTTGTCCTCCAGCGCGTGGGCCAGCGGCGTGGCCAGCGTCACCATGTCATTCCACCCCCGCGATGAGCACCGGCCCGCCGGAGTCGGTGAGCTCCAGGCTCTGCACCTGCAGCTCCTCGTGGGTGCGGGCGAGATGCTCGCAGACGGCTCGCACGGCCCGCGTCGCGTCCGGTCGCGCCAGCAGCGTGAGCAGCTCCGGGCCGTCGCCCGCGGCCGCGAGGAGGTCGTCGACGAGCCGGATCGCCGCGTCCGACACGGCGTCGACGCCTGCCCGCTCAGGGACTTCAGCGCCGTCGTCGGCCTTCGGGGTCCGAGCGTCCCCGGCGCCGTCGGCGCTCTCGGCGCCGGGAGCGGCCTCCGCGGTCAGAGCGACCCCGGCGCCGTCGGCGATCTCGGTGTCGTCGACGGCCACAGCGCCGTCGGCGGCCCCAGCAACCTCGGGCAGCGTCGCGGAGCGCACCGCCGCGGCGGCGACCCTCATCTCCTCGGCGACCTGGGCGGCGGGCGCCTGCGGGTCGTAGACGGCGAGCGCGGCCACCGCGGCCGCCGGGCCGGGGGCCGCGACGAGCACGACGTCGATGCCGTCCGCGGCCGCCGCGTCGACCTCGGTGCGCACGACGTCGACGCAGTCGGTGACGAGCAGCACCGGCGAGATGGTGGCTTCGGTCAGCGCGGCCCGCAGTCGGGCGGGAATGTCGCTCGCGCAGTCGAGGTGCCGCCCCGGCGTGAGCATGCGCACACCGACGCTGAGCACGCTGATCGGGCCGTCGACCGGCGCCGCCGCCGGCTCGGGCGGCCGCGCGGCGGAGTCGGGCAGCGTCTCGGTGCGCACGCGCTGCACGTCCCGCGTGCCCGCCTCACCGGCGGCGTCGACAGCCGACTGCGCTGCGTCGGCCGGCACGTGGACGTGCACGAACAACGACTCCCCCGCCCCGGCGAGCACGACGCTGTCGCCCAGACCGTCGAGCGACGCCCGGAGTCGGTCGCGCCCGGCGTCGTCGAGCCCGACGGCCACGTAGGTGACCTCCACGTGCCCCGGCTGCTCGACCTGACAGGCGACCGGGTCGCCTCCGGCCGGGGCGTCCCCGTCCCGATCGGCGGCGTCAGGGGTGTCGGAGGTGTCGGCCGGCCCGGCGGTGTCTGTGGCGTGGGCGGCGTCGGTGGCGACCAGGTCGCCGTCGACGGCGGCACCCGATTGGCCGCCGGGGGCGCCGCGCCGCGGGCCGGCGGCCCGACCGGTGACGACGTCGTGCAGCGCGGTGAGCATGACGACGAGTCCGGCGCCGCCGGCGTCGACGACGCCGGCCTGCTTGAGCGTCGGCAGCTGCTCGGGCGTCGCGGCCAGGGCCTCCCGGGCTCCCTCGACGGCGGCCTCGGACACGTCGGACAACCGGCCGCCCTGCTCGGCGGCACGGTCGGCGGCCGTGGCGGCGCCCTCCGCCACGGAGAGCATGGTGCCCTCGACGGGCCGGCCGACCGCCGTCCAGGCCCGCTCGCTGGCCACCCGCAGCGCCTTCGCCAGCGCGGGCCCGTCGACCCGGCCGCGGGCGCTCGCCATCGTCTGCGTGAGTCCGCGGATGAGCTCCGACAGGATCGCGCCGGAATTCCCCCGCGCCGCTACGACGGTCGAGTGCGTCAGCGCCTCCCACGTCGTCTCCGACCGCGGCGGCTCCGAGCGCCGCCAGCGCTCCGGGAACACGTTCACCCCGCGACGAGTCGGCTGCGGCGAGCGCGCGTTCCCCGACTCACCCGCGGCGCCCGGCTCGGCGGGTGCCCCGGTGTCCGGCCGCTGCGAGGGTTCCGCGGATTCGATCGGCTCCGTAGGGGTTTCGACCTCCTTAGGGGTTTCGACCGGCGTCTCGGGGGATTCGCCCGGCTGCCCGTCGGGGTCGGCCGGCCGCTGGAGCGCCTCATCCGCCACCGCGGGCGGCTCGGCCTCCGGGGCGGGGTGCGAGCGCAGACCTCGGAGGGTGCCCGACAGGGTGTGCAGCATGTTGGTGCCGGTATCTCCGTCGGGCACGGGATACACGTTGAGCGCGTCGATGCGGGGCCGGTGCGCCGCGAGCGCGGCGCGGGCCCGGAACGCCCAGCGGCGCAGGGCCCCCGGGTCGAGCACCTCCAACTCGGCGCCCTCGCTCAAGTCCTCCGTCGAGCCCTCCGACGAGGCGTCGGACGAGCCCACGCTGGAGCCCTCGATCGAGCCATCCGTGGAGACCTCCGACGAGCCCTCGGTGGGGCCCTCGGGCATCGCCTCGGCCGGCGCCCCGTCCGGCGCAGGGCGCGACGACGCCCGGCCCGGGTCGGCGGCCTCGTCGGACCCACCCGTGGCCGGCGGCAGGGGAACGCGCGGCCGGTCCTCGTTCACACCGCATATCCTCACATCGGCCACC
>NZ_BCNQ01000232.1 GCF_001515525.1 Piscicoccus intestinalis NBRC 104926
GGCGCTGGCCAGCCCGCCGTCGTGGGTCAGCGAGACGTGCCAGCCGGTCACGCCCAACTCGGCGGCGCGCGCCGCGACGGTGCCGCTGACCCGCAACGACGGCGCGCCGTGGGCACCCCGGTCGATCTGCGCGTCGGTCCAGCGCAGCCCGGGGCTGGCGCCGATCGCCTTGGCCAGCGCCTCCTTCGCGGCGAACCGGGCCGCGAGCGAGGCGATCGGCAGGTCGCGCTCGGCCGGCGTGAACAACCGAGTGCGCAGCGCCGGCGTGCGCGCCAGCACGCGCTCGAACCGCCCGATGTCGCACACGTCGATGCCAACCCCGACGATCACGCCGACACGCCCGCCTCCCTGCCGATGCCCGACCGTACCCGACCGCTACCCGACCCCTACCGGACCGCTACCGAAACCACGGCCGGTCCGCAGCCGGGCGTCACTCGACGGTGACGGACTTGGCCAGGTTACGCGGCTGGTCGACGTCGAGACCCTTGGCCGTCGCGAGCTCGCAGGCGAACACCTGCAGCGGCACGACGGTCAGCAGCGGGTCGAGCATCCACCACGCCTTCGGCACGTAGACGACCTCGTCGGCGAACGGCACGACCGACTCGTCGCCGTCCTCGGCGATGACCAACGTGCGCGCGCCGCGGGCCCGGATCTCCTGGATGTTGGAGACCACCTTGTCGTGCAGGCTGTGCGGGCTCTCCGGGCTCGGCACGACGATGAACACCGGCTGGCCCGGCTCGATGAGCGCGATCGGCCCGTGCTTGAGCTCGCCGGCCGCGAACCCTTCGGCGTGGATGTAGGCGAGCTCCTTGAGCTTGAGCGCGCCCTCCATCGCCACCGGGTAGCCGACGTGCCGGCCGAGGAAGAGCACCGAGCGGGTGTCGGCCATGAACCGGGCGATCTCGCGCACCCGCTCCATCCGGCCGAGCAGGTCGGTGATCTTCTCCGGGATCTCCTGCAGCTGACGCATGACCTCGGCGGCGTTGCGGGCCTCCGAGCCGCCGTGCAGCTGGGCCAGGTAGAGCCCGAGGATGTAGCACGCGGTGATCTGCGCGAGGAACGCCTTCGTCGAGGCGACCGCGATCTCCGGGCCGGCGTGCGTGTACAGCACCGCGTCGGACTCCCGCGGGATCGTCGCGCCGTGCGTGTTGCAGATGCTCACGGTCTTGGCGCCCATCGCCCGGGCGTGCTTGACGGCCATGAGGGTGTCCATCGTCTCGCCCGACTGGCTGATCGAGACGATGAGGGTGCTCGGCGTGAGCACCGGGTCGCGGTAGCGGAACTCGTGCGCCAGCTCGACCTCGCACTGGATCCGCGCCCAGTGCTCGATGGCGTACTGGGCGACCATGCCGGCGTAGGCGGCGGTGCCGCAGGCGACGATGACGATGCGGTCGATGTTGCGCAGGTCCTCCTCGCTGATGCGCACCTCGTCGAGCGTCAGCTTGCCCTCGGCGTCGGTGCGGCCCAGTAGCGTGTCGGCCACCGCGTGCGGCTGCTCGTGGATCTCCTTCTCCATGAACGTCGGGTAGCCGCCCTTCTCGGCCGCCGCGGCGTCCCACGTCACCTCGAACGGCTTGCCCTCCGCGGGCGTGCCGTCGAAGCCGATGACCTGCACCGACTCCGGCGTGATCGTGACGACCTGGTCCTGGCCCATCTCCACCGCGTGGCGGGTGTGCCCGATGAACGCGGCGACGTCGGAGCCGAGAAAGTTCTCACCGTCTCCCATGCCGATGACCAGCGGGGAGTTGCGGCGCGAGGCGACCACCTTGTCGGGCTCGTCGGCGTGCACCGCGAGCAGCGTGAACGCGCCCTCGAGCCGGTTGACGACGAGGCGCATCGCCTCGGTCAGGTCGCCGGTCTCGTCGTAGGCCCGCGCCAGCAGGTGGGCGGCGACCTCGGTGTCGGTCTCGGAGCGGAAGTCCACGCCGGCCTCGATCAGCTCGCTCTTGAGGGCGTGGAAGTTCTCGATGATCCCGTTGTGAATGAGCGCGAGCTTACCGTCGGTGCCCCCGCGGTGCGGGTGCGCGTTCTCGTCGGTCGGGCCACCGTGGGTGGCCCACCGGGTGTGCCCGATCGCCGTCGCCGCCTCCGGCAGCGCGTGCTCCTCGATCGCGTGTCGAAGATTGGCGAGCTTTCCCGCTCGCTTCGCCGTGGCCACGTGACCGTGATCGACGAGCGCGACTCCGGCCGAGTCGTACCCCCGATACTCGAGTCGGGCCAACCCCTCCATCACGACGTCCAACGCGCGTTCACTGACGCGTGGACCGACGTACCCCACAATTCCACACATGGTTTCCAGCGTACTTGGCTCAAGCCGCGTCCCTTGACGAAGCACCGCGCGCCTCTCATTCGGCACAATGACGATGTGGCCGGCACCGACACCACCGAAGCGTCCCTGTTGCGGGCGCGGCATGCCCGCGGAGCCAACGGCGGAGCTGCCGTGGCGACGATCCCGTCACCGTACGTCGAACTCGACCGCGAGGACTGGGCACGATTGCGGCGCCACCACCCGCTGAGCCTGACCGAGGAGGACCTCGAGCGCCTGGCCGGCGTCGGCGAGCGGCTCGACCAGTCGGAGATCGAAGAGGTCTACCTGCCGCTGTCGCGGCTGCTCAGTTACTACGTCGAGGGCACCGGCCACCTGCACCGGGTGACGACGAACTTCCTCGGCGAGACCCCGGAACGCACCCCGTTCATCATCGGCGTCGCGGGATCGGTGGCCGTCGGCAAGTCGACGACCGCGCGGCTGCTGCGCGAGCTGCTGCTGCGCTGGCCCTCGACCCCGCACGTCGAGCTCGTCACCACCGACGGCTTCCTCTACCCCAACGCCGAACTGGAACGGCGGGGGCTGTTGCACCGCAAGGGTTTTCCCGAGTCCTACGACCAGCGGGCGCTGCTGCGGTTCGTCGCGGAGGTCAAGGCCGGCAGCAAGGAGGTGCGCGCGCCGGTCTACAGCCACCTCACCTACGACATCGTCGACGACCAGGAGGTCGTCGTGCATCGCCCGGACGTGCTCATCGTCGAGGGCCTGAACGTGCTGCAGCCGCCCCGGGTGCGCGAAGACGGGCGCACCGGCCTGGCCGTCAGCGACTTCTTCGACTTCTCCGTCTACGTCGACGCCAACGTCAACCACATTCGGCGCTGGTATGTCGACCGTTTTCTCAAATTGCGACAGACGGCTTTCGCAAAACCCGAGTCCTACTTCCACCGATACGCCCAGATGACCGACCGCCAGGCCCGCGAGACCGCCGAGGTCATCTGGCGCACGATCAACGAACCCAACCTCATGGCCAACGTGCTGACGACCCGCGGCCGCGCCACCGCCGTGCTCACCAAGGGCGCCGACCATTCCGTCGTGCGGGTACGGCTCCGCAAACTCTGAATCCCCGATTGGGAGAAGCACATTCGCGAGAAGGGCACCGACCGCTCGGTCGGTGCCCTTCTCGCCTGGCGGCCGCGGCCGCCGGATCTGCCCGTCTCCCCCGGGTGGATCCGTTTCCCCGTCCCCCGTCGGCTCCCCAGCCGACCCCTGTCGGATTCGCCATATCGACGATCGGTCGGCCCTCCCCAGCGGAGCCCACCTGCGAAGCAGCCCTCGTCGCCCGCCTCGCGATCGTCGATTCGGCGAAACGATCGGGTCAGTACCAGTTGTTGGCCTGCGAGTGCGCCCACGCGGAGCAGGGCGAGCCGTAGCGGTCGTCGATGTAGTCCAGGCCCCAGGCGATCTGGGTGGCCGGGTTGGTGCGCCAGTCGGAGCCGTGCGACGACATCTTGCTGCCCGGCAGCGACTGCGGAATGCCGTAGGCGCTCGACGACGGGTTGTTGGCGCTCCCCTGCCAGTTGCTCTCCTTGGTCCACAGCTTGTCGAGGCAGGCGAACTGCTCGGCGCCCCAACCCCGCTGGGCGACCAGCGCGCGACCGACGGCGCGCGGGGAGCCGGAGACGCGGGCGGTGCTGCGCGACGCCTGCTCGCCGCGGGCCGAGGCGACGGCGGCCTTGGCGTCCTTCGCCTTCGCGGCCCGCTGCGCCTTGGCCTGGGCGGCCTTGTTCTGCTGGTTCTTCACGTGCAGCGCCGACTTGGCCTGCAGCGCGGCCGCCGAGGAGGCGGTGGCGTAGGCCGCGGCGGGGCGGATCGGAGCCGCAGCGGCCGACGACTGGGCCGGAGCCTGCGCGACGATCTGGGCGATCCCGTCGGTGAGGTCGGCGGCGGAGCCCTGCGCCGGGGC
>NZ_BCNQ01000233.1 GCF_001515525.1 Piscicoccus intestinalis NBRC 104926
CCGAGCCGCCGCAGGTACGCCAGGTGGGCTCCGGCGAAGGCCCCGATGCCCACCGCGAGGGCCGCCTCCGACTCCCCCAGCAGCGCGACGTCACCTGCCGTCGACAGCGCCAGCGCCGCGAGCGTCGACGCGGCGTCGTCGCGGGTCGCCCCGCCGCGACCGTCGCCCACGGAGCCCACGGAGCCCACGGAGCCCACGGAGCCCACGGAGCCCAGGGAGCCCGCCGAACCGTCGAACCCACCATCCGCCAGGCTCCCCACCCAGGTGCGCGCAACGACGCGCACCACGAGCAGCGGCATGAGCACCGGCTTGGTCACGCGCCGGACGGCGGCGGCACGCCCCGAGGCCCGCCCGGCGAGCACGACGTCGACGGCCGCCAACCCCGCGAAGCCGACGGTGGCGGCGCGCGCGAGGTTCACGAGCCGAAGGAGAAACCGCCCGCGACGTCGGGCCGCCGCTTGGCGCGGAAGAGGGCATCCCAGGCGACGACGGGGCCGTCCTCGGTCTCCACCTCGCGGGCGACCCGGCCGGATCGCTCAAGCACGAGGGTGCCCGAGCGCAGGTGATCCTGCAGGTCGCCCTCGATGTCCTGGCCGCTGAACAGCACGGCCGGGTCCTGGGGCCCGCCGGTGCCGTCGGTGAGGTTGGTCGTGTCGTGCCCGACGACGAGCAGGGTGCCGCCCGGAGCCAGGGCTCGCACGCAGTTGCGCAGCAGCTCGCGCCGCTCGAAGTCGAGCAGGTGCACATAGGTGAGCAGCACGAGGTCGTACCGGCCGGGCGCCGCCTCATACCGGGTCAGGTCGGCCTGCACCCACGAGATGTGCAACTCGACCCCGGACTCCGCGGACTCCGATCGCGCGCGCTCCCGGGCCCGGTCGAGCGCGTTGAGCGCGAAGTCGACGGCGGTGACCCGCCAGCCCTGGTTGGCGAGCCAGATCGAGTTGCGCCCCTCGCCGCAACCCAGATCGAGCGCCACCCCGGGTACATGCCCGCCCATCTCGTTGACCACCCACTTGTTGGGTGATTTCGGCCACACCGGCTCCGCTTGGGAATAACGCTCGTTCCACGTTGTCGCATCCATCTGCGTTCTCCTGTCGAAGGATTCGGCGGCCACCCCGAGTCTGACGCACCGGCCCGGGGCCGACCACCCGCGTGCGGCAGCCACCACCACTGGGATTAATGTCTCAGGTCAGGGGGACTGATGTGCCGATTCTGACGTCGGCTTCGGGGTGAGCCCCCGCTGTTCGCCGACGCGACCGCGCCGACGCACCACGGTTCGTTCACCACAGGAGAACGCATGGATGCCTTGGACCTGGCGAGGTGGCAGTTCGCCATCACGACCGTCTACCACTTCTGGTTCGTGCCCGTCACGATCGGGATGTCGGCCGTCGTCGCCGGCTTCCACACCGCCTATGTCCGCACGCACAACCCGGCGATGTTCCGGCTCACGAAGTTCTTCGGCAAGCTCTTCGTCATCAACTTCGCGCTGGGTCTGGTCACCGGCATCGTGCAGGAGTTCCAGTTCGGCATGAACTGGTCGGACTACTCCCGCTACGTCGGTGACATCTTCGGCGCCCCGCTGGCGTTCGAGGCGCTGCTGGCGTTCTTCCTGGAGTCGACCTTCCTCGGCCTGTGGCTCTTCGGCTGGGGCAAGCTGCCGGAGAAGCTGCACGCCGCGACGATGTGGCTCGTGCACATCGGCACCGTGCTGTCGGCGTACTTCATCCTGGCCGCCAACTCGTTCATGCAGCACCCGGTCGGCGCGCAGTACAACCCGGCGACCGGGCGCGCCGAACTCACCGACTTCGTCGCCGTGCTCACCAACAAGGTGCAGCTCGTGACGTTCCCGCACGTCATCACCGCGGCCTACATGACCGGCGGCGCCATGGTCATGGCGGTGGCCCTGTGGCACCTGCGCCAGGGCAAGCGCAACGGGCTCACCGACGCCTACCGCACCGCCGTGCGCGCCGGCGCCATCCTCACGCTCGTCGCCTCGATCGGCGTCATCGTCTCCGGTGATATCCAGGGCAAGATCATGACCGAGGTGCAGCCGATGAAGATGGCCGCCGCCGAGGCCCACTACGAGACCTCCAGCCACGCGCCCTTCTCGGTGTTCTCGGTCGGCAACCTCGACGGCACCGAGGCCAAGCACCTCATCCAGATCCCCGGCCTGCTCTCCTACCTCGGCAAGGGCGACTTCAACGCCGAGATCCAGGGCATCTACGACCTGCAGCGTCAGTACCAGCAGCAGTACGCGGGCAACCCGATGACCCGCGACGAGGTGACGAACTACACCCCGAACATCCCGACCACCTACTGGACCTTCCGTCTCATGATGGGAGCCGGTTTCGCGTCGATGGCCACCGCGATCCTCGCGCTGTGGGCCACCCGCCGCTCGGCGATGGCCCGCAACGACGGCGCGGCCGGCGCGATGCGCGCCCGCTGGTGGCACTGGATGATCGTCGCCGCCCCGCTGCTGCCGATCGCCGCGAACAGCTTCGGCTGGATCTTCACCGAGGTCGGCCGCCAGCCGTGGGTCGTCTACAGCCTCATGACGACCGCCAACGGGGTCTCGCCGTCGGTCTCCGTCGGCTACGTGGCCACCACGCTCACGCTCTTCACGCTGATCTACGCGGCGGCCGCCGTCGTCGAGATCAAGCTGTTCGTCCGGTACATCCGCCTCGGGGCCGAGGCCGAGCCGGAGCCCGATCACCGCGACCGCGACGAGGACGCCCCCCTCGTCTACTCCTACTGAGAATCGGGGCGACTCGTCATGGAACTTCCCGTCATCTGGTTCATCCTCATCACGGTCCTGTGGACCGGCTACTTCGTGCTCGAGGGCTTCGACTTCGGCGTCGGCATGCTGCTGCCGATCCTGTCCCGCGGGCACGCGCCGCAGGAGGCCGACCGCCGCCGTCGCGTCATGCTGACGACGATCGGCCCGGTCTGGGACGGCAACGAGGTGTGGGTCCTCACCGCGGGCGGCGCGACGTTCGCGGCGTTCCCGCACTGGTACGCCACGCTGTTCTCCGGGTTCTACCTGCCGCTGTTCCTCATCCTCGCCGCGCTCATCGTGCGCAACCTCGGCTTCGAATACCGCCACAAGCGCGACGAGGCGCACTGGAAGCAGCGCTGGGACCTCGCGATCATCATCGGCTCGTTCCTGCCCGCGCTGCTGTGGGGCGTGGCGTTCGCCAACATCGTCAACGGCGTGCCGCTGGAGCCCCTGCCGGGCGCCACCGCGCCGTACGACGCCGCGCCGTACGTCGAGTACACCGGCACCCTGTTCACGCTGCTCAACCCGCTGGCCCTGCTCGGCGGCCTGACGACGCTGGGCCTGTTCCTCACCCACGGCGCGATGTATCTGGCGCTGAAGACCGAGGGCGACATCCGTGCCGACGCCCGCGCGTTCGCGTGGAAGTCGGGCCTGGTCACCGCGGTCGTGGCGATCGTCTTCCTCGTGTGGACCAACCTCAACACGGGCAACGCGCTGTCGTGGGTGTTGTCGGTGCTGGCCGCCGCCACGCTCGTCGTCGGTCTGCTCGCCGTGCGCGCCGGCCGCGAGGGCGTCGCGTTCACCGGCACGTTCGTGACGATCGCGCTCGCGGTGTGGGCGCTGTTCGCCGCGCTCTTCCCCGACGTCATGCCGAGCAGCATCGACCCGGCGTACAACCTCACCGCGGCGAACGCGGCGAGCAGCACGCTGACGCTGCAGATCATGACCGCCGCCGCGCTGCTGTTCACCCCGATCGTGCTCGCCTACCAGGGCTGGACCTACTGGGTGTTCCGCAAGCGCATCGGCACCCACCACCTCGCCGAGGGGCACGCTGCCGACGTGCGCAGTGAGCAGCACGAGCAACACTGACGACGCGGGCGCTCGCCGCGCGTGGCCCCCTCCCGGAGTCGGGTGGGGGCCTCGCGCTGCCGGCCCCGCCCGATGCTGCCGACAGGGAGTGTGATGAGACCGTTCGACGCGCGCGTGCTGCGCCTGGTGCCGAGGGCCCGCGGGCCGTTGCTCGCGTTGCTCGCGCTCGGCGTCGCCGCCGGGCTCGCGGCGATCGCGCTGGCGTTCACCGTCTCCGGCGTGGTGCTGGCGCTCGTGCAGCCCGAC
>NZ_BCNQ01000234.1 GCF_001515525.1 Piscicoccus intestinalis NBRC 104926
TGGCGCCACCTGCGGGCCCGGGCGTCGCCGCGGTGCTGCAAACCGCACACTTTCCTGTGGATATCCGCCACCAGTCGAAGGTCGACCGCACCCGGCTCGCGGCCTGGGCGCGGCGGGCGCTCGCCGGCGGACGGGTGGGCCGGCCGTGAGGGTTCTCGTCACCGGCGCGTCCGGCATGCTCGGCGGCGGTGTCGCGCGCGCCCTAGCCGACCGCGGCGACGAGGTGACGGTCTTCCAGCGGCGGCCGCTGACCGGCTCCGGTGCGGCGGGGCTGCGCGAGTCGCTCGGCGACCTGTCCGACGACGCGGCGCTGAGGGCGGCGGTGGCCGGTCAGGACGCGGTGGTGCACCTCGCCGCGAAGGTCAACGCCACCGGCGCGTGGGCCGAGTACGAGCGGATCAACGTGCGCGGCACCGCCTCCCTCCTGCGGGCCTGCCGGGAGGCGGGCGTGCCGCGGATGGTGTTCACCTCGAGCCCGTCGGTCGCGCACGCGGGGCACTCGCTCGTCGGCGAAGGCGCCGGCCCGGCCGACCCGGATGCGGTGCGCAGCCCGTACGCCCGCAGCAAGGCGCTGGCCGAGCGGCTCGCGCTGGCGGCGGACGCGCGCGACGACCTGGCGGTCGTGGCCGTGCGTCCGCACCTGGTGTGGGGGCCGGGCGACACCCAGCTCGTGGCCCGTATCGCGCGGCGCGCGCGGGCCGGGCGGCTGCCGGTGCTCGGGTCGGGCGCGGCGCTCGTCGACACCGTCTACCTCGACAACGCCGTCGACGCGCTCGTCGCCGCGCTGGACCGGGTGGAGGCGGCGCGCGGGCTCGCGCTCGTCGTGACGAACGGCGAGCCCCGGCCGATCGCCGAGATCCTCACCGGCTGGGCCCGCGCGGCCGGTGCCGTCGGGCCGTCGCGGCGGGTACCGGCTCCGCTGGCGTTGGCCGCCGGCAGCGCCGTCGACGTGGTGACGGCGGCCCGGCTCCGGCTCGGGCACGACCTCGAGACCGACCCGCCGCTGACCCGCTTTCTCGCCGAGCAACTCTCGACCGCGCACTGGTTCGACCAGCGGCGCACCCGCGACGTGCTCGGCTGGGCACCGCGGGTCGGCCTCGACGAGGGCTTCGCGCGGCTCGCCGCGCACTACGCCCAGCACCCGCTGCCGTAGCCGGCCACCCCGGGCGGCAACGGGATTCGCGGCGCCTGTTCGCGCCCCGTGCGGGTCGCCGCGCGGGTTGCTGCGGCGATGACGTGCGGAGGTCGTGCCGATGCCGTGCCGATGCCGGGCGGACGTCGCGCGGCTTTCGTGGGGATGCCGCGGCGACGAGCCCGGCATAGGCTGGTGAAGATCCCCGCGCGCGTCCTGACCAGCGGCGCCCGCCCGCGCACCTTGCTCAAGGCTTCGGCGAGTTCGACGGTGCGCCACCACAACTCCCGACCCATCCGCCGCGCGCCCGCGCGCGCCCGCACGCCTGAAGGACTCCTTGTGACCCAGCAGAACCAGCACGCCGACCTGTCCGCGATCCCCGGCCAGAGCCAGGACTGGCCCGGCACCGTCTCCGACCTCGACCCGCAGCCCGACCACGGCGAGAACTGGTCGGCGCGTGGACGGCTCACCGACAAGAAGGCGCTCATCACCGGCGCCGACTCCGGCATCGGGCGCGCGGTCGCCGCGATCTTCGCCGCGGAGGGCGCCGACGTCGCGATCGCCTACCTGCCCGAGGAGGAGCAGGACGCGCAGGAGACGAAGCGGCTGGTCGAGGCCGCGGGACGCCGGTGCGTGCTGCTGCCCGGCGACCTGCGCACGGCGCAGGCGAACATCGACGCGGCCACGAGCGCGGTCGAGCAGCTCGGCGGTCTCGACGTGCTCGTGCCGAACGCCGCCTACCAGATGACGCACGACCACCTGAGCGACTTTCCCGACGAGCAGATCGAACGCACCTACGCGACCAACGTGTTCTCGCCGTTCTGGCTGGTCAAGCACCTGTCGAAGGAGCTCAGCGATGGCGGCAGCGTCATCATCACCACCTCCGTGCAGGCGGTGAACCCCTCCGAGCACCTGCTCGACTACGCCTCGACGAAGGCGGCGCTGAACAACCTCGTCGTCAATCTGGCCGCCGAGCTCGGGCCCGACGGGATCCGCGTCAACGGCGTGGCGCCGGGCCCGATCTGGACGCCGCTCATCCCGGCGACGATGGCCGCGGAGAAGGTCGAGGGCTTCGGCTCCGACACCCCGCTCGGGCGGGCCGGCCAGCCCGTCGAGGTCGCGGCCGCCTACGTCTTCCTCGCCTCCGACGAGGCCAGCTACGTCTCCGGCACGATCCTCGGCGTCACCGGCGGCAAGGCCGTCTTCTGAGGCGGTGCCGTGGGTGTCGCGGGGCGAGCGGTCGCGTTCACTGGAGGCGGTCACGGCCAGGTGGCGATCCCGGCGCCGCGGGCGACGGCCTGGACGGCGCTCAGCCGGCGGCCACGAGGCCGACGGCGACCGCGCAGAACAGCAGGCCCAATCCCTGCACCGCGTCGACGCGTTCGCGCAGGATCGCCGCGGCGAGCAGGATCGTCACGACCGGGTACAGGGCGGTCAGCACGGCGGCGACCGTCATCGTGCCCGACTGGGTGGCGAACAGGTAGGTGAGGTTCGCGCCGGCGCTCATGACGCCGGCGACGAGCCCGCCGACTCCGGCCGCGCCGCGCGCCACCCAGCGGGTGCGGGTGGCCACCGCGAAGGCGACGAGCGTGAGGAGCGCCACCAGCTGGCAGACGGCCACCGGGGTCAGACCTGCTTCGCGGGGGACCCGGCCGAGGGCGACGAACAGCACGCCGAAGCCCAACCCCGCCACCACGGCATCGCGCAGCGCGGAGGCGTCGCGGGCGCGCGAGTCGGCGCCGCCCGCCTCCGAGGTGTCGGCGGCCCGCGAGACGCACCAGATGCCGGGCAGAGCCGCGGCGATCCCGGCCCAGGTCAGCGGGCTCGGCCGCTCCCCGAAGAGCAGCCCGGCGGCCACCGGCACGAGGGCGACCCCGACGGCCGACACGGGCGCGACGACCGACACCCGACCGGTGGCGAACCCGCGGTAGAGGAACGCGGTGCCGACGGCGTTGCCGATGCCGCCCACCGCACCCCACGTGAAGTCGACGAGGCGCGGGGACCCCGTCGTCGCCGCCCATGCGGCCAGCGCGACGACGACGAGCGACGCCAGCTGGCACGCGGCCGCCACCGCCCAGGCGTTGCTGCGGCGCGCGGAGACCCCGGCCACGAAATCCGACGCCCCGTAGGCCAGCGCCGAGGTCAGCGCAAGAGTCACCGCGATCACGAGGCGCCAGTATGCCCGGCCCCGCCCGCAGCCCCGGCACCCGGCTCAACAGGCGGCCGGGGCCGTCTCCAAAGCCCGGGTGGCCCGGCGGCACGCGTCGCAGCCGCAACACTCCTGCGCGTGCATCGTGCCCGCGTTCCGCACCGATCCCGGTGCCCACAGCGGCTCCGGCACGGAGCCGGGGTGAGTCCACGTCGGCTCCAGCACCGGCTCCGGGTCGATGTCCGCCTGCGCGCCGGCCGCGCGGCAACAGTCGCAGCGCACGTAGCCGCTGTCTCGGGGTCGGTGCCACTGCTCGCGATGGCCGCAGCGGCGGCAGCGGTGCACGAGCACGCTCACGAGGCCGTGGCCCGGGCCGGCGCGATCGGCATGAGGAGGGTCCACGCAGTGGACGCGACCGGGCCTGCGGCGGAGGCCGGGCACAGCGAAAGCGGCGCGAGAGGGCCGTCCAGTGCGAGGGTCAGCCGCTCGCCGGGCATCGCCCCGATGGCCTGCAGGAGGAACTCCCGATCGAATTCGGCGCCACCACCGCGACCGGCGAGGCTCTCGGGCAGGCGCACGACGTCGCGCCCCCGCACGCGCCGGCCGTCCAGGCCCGCCACCAGGGCGGCCAGCTCGTCGGCGTCCAGCGCTGCGCCGCCGGACACGCCCGGAATCAGGCGGTCGACGTCCGGGTAGTCGCCGGGGATGAGTTCCAGCCCGTGGCGACAGCCGTCGGCCACCGCCTCC
>NZ_BCNQ01000235.1 GCF_001515525.1 Piscicoccus intestinalis NBRC 104926
ACGGGCCAGCGTCCTGGCCGTCCGCCGCGGCCATCGACGGCACCGACCCCACCCAGTCCGCCCACTCGGCCGGGCCCGCCGCCTCCTCGCGCGGCCCTCAGCTCGACGCCGAGCGCGGTACCGCGCCGCGGCCGCTGCGCGTCGGCATCATCGGGCGCATCACGCCGGAGAAGCGGCACCACATGGTCATCGAGGCGATGCGCCGGGTGCACGCGAGCGCCGAACTGGTCGTCCGCGGCGCCGGAGACGGTTTCTCCGGTGACCTCGCGCACGAGGTCTTCGAGGCCGGGCGGCGCCTGCTCGGCGACCGCTGGGTGCCCGAGGGCCGCGTGGCCCAGCACAAGGCGGTGGACGACCTGGACGTGCTCGTCGTCGGCAATCCCCGCGAGCCGATGGGGCGCACGGTGCTCGAAGCGCAGTCGCGCGGCGTCGTCGCGGTCGTGCCCGACAGCGGCGGCGCGCAGGAACTCGTCGAAGACCGGGTCACCGGCCTCGTGTACGCCGCCGAGGACGCCGACGACCTGGCTCGCGCGATCGACACGGTGGCCGCCGACGCGGCGCTCGCCGCGCAGATGGCCCAGGCCGCGCAGGTGCGCGTGCCGCGCCCCGCTCCCTACGCGACCGAATACCTGCGTCGGCTGCGCGCCCTCGACGGCACCGCCGCGGGCACCGGCGCCCGTTGAGGGGCAGCCCGATTCGCCGAGAGCACTGAGGCGCGCCGGGGGCACTGAGTTCTGCGACCGCCGAGTTTCGCTGCGGCCGCCGAGTTTCGCTGAAGCCGCTGAGTTCGCTGAGGGCGCCTGACCTCTCGCGCGGGTCGCCCGGCGCGTCGGTCAGGACGAGATCGCGAACGTGGCGACGCCGTGGGCGATGGCCTCGTCGTCCTGATTGCTGACATCGGCCTCGAGCATGACGAGCTTGCCGCCCCGCTTGCGCACCTGCGCGACGGCGGTCAGCGTGTCGCCGGGGGTACCGGGGTTGAGGTAGGTGATCGTCAGCTGCACGGTGGCGGTCTTCTCCTCGCCGAGACCCTCGCGCACGGCCTGGCCCATCGCCGCGTCGATGAGGGTGGCGATGAGTCCGCCCTGCACGCCGCCGTGGACGTTCTCGTGATCCTTGCTGGTGACGACCGTCGGGTCGCCGCTGCGGTCGATGCCGACCAGGTCGAGGAAGCCGCTCATGCCTGCGAGCCTGTCAGCGCCGAGCCGGTCGCGCCAGACGAAAGCCCCCGGTGCTGCGGTGGCGCGGTCGCGCGGCCGCCGCGCCCCAACCCCCGAAAGACGGTGGTAAATCCCGCCGGGCAGACGCGGCAGATCTACCACGCTCTTCGGCACCCCCCGGGTCGGCCGCCGACCATCCCGGTCCGGTGCCGGTATCGGGACAAGCACCGGCGGCCTAGCGCCGGGGGCCGCGTCGAGGTCGCCGGGGAACGCATCGCGCCACCGGCGCCTAGACTGGCCACACGCCGACCGGGCGATCGAAAGGGGGCACGATGCGCGACACGCCTATCGAGCCCGCGCTCCTCGCCCTCCACCGGTTCCTCGTTCGCCTCGGGCACCTGGCCGCCGCTCGCCCCGGGCACCTGACCGCCGCTCGCCTCGGGCACCTGGCCGGCGCCGCCCGCAGCGACCGACTCCACCTCGTCGGCTGCCTCGGTTTCCTCGGCGCGCTGCTCGTCGTGGCGCCGCTGGCGAGCGCCCCGGATCACGCGCTCGCCGCGGTCGTCGTCGTGTTCGCCGCCCTGGCCGCGGCGCTCGCGCAGCTGCCCACCCCGGCGGTCGGCACGCCCCGGGCACCCGCGTTCGGGCGGCATCGCTCCGACCTGCGGCCCGCCTGGCTCGACGTCGACCTGCCACGCACTCCGGCCCGTCCCCGGGCTCCCGGGCGGCGCTGAGGGTCGCTCCGCGACCGACTCTGCGCTCCGGAACACCACGCGCGGCGTTCCGACCACCCCGGAAATCCATGACCGACCGGCCCGCCCGGGCCGAAGGAGTGCCCTGCCATGCCTGACCTGTTCGCACCGTTCACCCACCTCGTCTCCGCCGCGCTCGCCGCCGCCCACGCGGGCCTGGAAGCCGCCGGCCTCGATCCGCACGCCGGCGTCACCTGGGCGCTGGCGATCATCGCTCTCGTCGTCGCCGTCCGCCTCGCCGTGCTGCCCGTGGCGGTGCACGGCGTGCGGATGGCCCACGCCTCGGCCTCCGCCCGCCCCGCGCTCGAGGCCCTGCGCAGGCGTTACGCCGGCCGCACCGACCTGGAGAGCCTGCAGGCCATGCGCGCCGAACAGGCCCGGATCCAGCGCGAACACGGCATATCGGCCCTCGGCTGCCTGCCGATGCTGCTGCAGCTGCCGATCCTCTTCGCGCTCTACCGGGTGCTCTCGCTCGTCGCCGCCGGGCAGAGCGTCGGCGCGATGGACGCCGCGCTGGTCGCCTCCGCCGGGTCGGCGTCGATCGTCGGGGTGCGGCTGGCCGAGCGGCTCGGCGGGGCCGCCTCCCTCACCGAGGTCGTCGTGCTCGTCGCGGCCGGGCTGGGCGCCGCCGCGCTGGTCTACCTCACGCAGCGCTGGTTCGTGCTGCCCAACACCGTGCTCGACGGCCTGCCGGAGCCCATGGCCCAGGCCCAGCAGCTGCTGCCCGCGCTCAGTGCGGTCGGCGTGCTCGTGGCCGCCGCCACCGTGCCGGCCGGGCTGCTGCTCTACTGGCTCGTCTCCAACCTGTGGACCCTCGGGCAGCAGGCCGTCGTCACGCGCTGGTTCCCGACCCCGGGCTCGCCGGCCCACGCAGCTCTGCTCGCCCGCCGGGCCGCGCCCGGCACCGAGTAGGCGCCCGGCACCGAGTAGGCCCCGCGCCGCCGGGCGACATCGGCCTCGCGCCCCGAAACACCCGCTCCACCGGGCAGCATGTGAGCGACCACCGACAGCCGACCCGGCGGGCGCGGGCCCCCGCGCCGGGCCGCGAGGCCGACGAAGGGCCCTGCCGATGACCCGTGCCGAATCCAGCGACGAGCTGTCCATCGACCAGGTGCGCGACGGCGACGTCGTCACCGGGCGGCTGGTCACCGGCTCCCTGGCGAGGGGGCGGACGCTGGCCGACGTCGAGTTCGACGACTGCGAGTTCACCGGCTGCGAGCTCGAGGGGGCCCGGCTGGTGCGCTGCACGTTCACCGAGTGCCGGTTCACCGCCTGCAACCTGTCGATGACCGACCTCGTCGACTCCCGATTCAGCGACGTCGTCGTCGCCCGGTGCAAGGGGCTGGCGCTCAATCTCGCGGTGCTGGCGCCGGGTTCGCTGGTCGCCGATCCGCTGCGGTTCGAGGACTGCCGTCTCGACCTGGCCTGCTTGCAGGAGGCTGACCTCACCGGAGCCCGATTCATCCGCTGCTCGCTGCGGGAGGCGGACCTGTCGGGAGCCCTGCTGCGCGACGCCGACCTCACCGGCAGCGACCTCGCGGGCGCGACGTTCGTGCGCACCGACCTGCGCGGCGCGGACCTGCGCGGCGCGTTCGGCTACGCGTTCGACCCGCGGGAGAACCGGGTGCGCGGGTTGCGCGTCGACCCAGAGGGCGCCGCGGCGCTCCTGCGGGTCTTCGGCGTCGAGATCGACTGAGGCGGGTGGACCGGGTCCAAGGTCCCGACGTCTCAGGTTGAGGCGCGCGGATCGCCGGACGAGGGGCACCATCGTGGTGTATGGGTCCATCGCGGACCGCGCCCATCGACAGGAGGCCACCGGTGAGTTTCATCATCTCGACCGCGGCCCACCGCGCACACCACGCCCACCGCCCCCCGCAGGCGCCACCGGAGACGCCCCTGGGGCGCACGCTGGTCGTCTCCTACGCGGTCGGCGCACTCGCGCTCGGGCTGCTCGGCCTCGCGGTGGCGCAGGCTCGCCCCGTGTTCGCCGC
>NZ_BCNQ01000236.1 GCF_001515525.1 Piscicoccus intestinalis NBRC 104926
TCAGCGCGCTCAGGACCGCCTCGTCGTTGTCGGCACTAGCGGTAACCGACGACCTGGTAGCGGCAACTGGCGGCCACCACCTGTTCATCTTTCGCTATACGCGCTAGCGCGACCTGCACTGCGATCCATCCAGACCCCGCGCACGGAACCCATCACGCCCGCCGCCCATACTCCGAAACGCACCACCGCATCTTGTATCGTTTGATACATGATGCGAATAGAGGCGACAACGACGGCCTCACCCGAACGGCTATGGGAGACGGTCGCGGATGTTCACTCCTGGCCTGAATACGCCCCCACATTCACCTCCGTCACACCGCTCGACGTGTCCGCTTCCGGCGTCGGCACGCGGTATCGGGTAAAGCAGCCGGGGCTCCCGGCAGCCACCTACCGGATCTCTGCGTGGCATCCCGGCCACTCGTTCACGTGGATCAGTCGCTCTCCCGCAGTGACCACTACGGCGATCCACACGGTGCGCTCGGACGGAGACGGCGCGGTGCTCGAACTGCTCCTGGAGTGGACGGGCCCGTTCGCCTGGCTCGCAGACCGGCTGCTGACGTCTCGCGCCGAGAAGATGATCCGCACCGAGGCCGACGCACTCACCAGACACAGCGAGCTGAGATAAACGTGGCGTCAACGGCCCGCGACAGACTCCTTGCCCGCGTGCTCGACTACTACGCCGCACACGGCGTCAAGGACACCAGCCTGCGAACGCTTGCGGCCGGCATCGGCACCAGTCAGCGCATGCTGAATTATCACTTCGGATCACGCGAGGCCGTGCTCGCCGCCATCATCGACGCAGTAGCCGGCGCCCAGGCCGATCACATTCACACCCTCTTCGCCGACGAGCCCGATGTCTTCGTCGCAGCGCAACGCAACTGGCAGGCCACCGCTGACGGCGCCTACCGGTACGGGGCCCTGTGGTTCGAACTGGCGGCCCACGCCATGCGCGGCGAGGTCTACGCAGACGACCTGGCCGAGGTCATGGTGGCCGCTCAACTTCGCGCCTTCTCAGCGGTCTATGAGCGCTACACGACGATCGACCACGCGTCCGATCTCGCCCGACTCACGCTCGCGGTCGGACAGGGATTGCTGTTCCAACTCCTCATCGACCACGACCGCCCCGGCGCGGATGCGGCGGTCGCCGAGTTCACGGAGATGGTCCGCCGCGCACTGCCCAGCAGAACAGGACAACACGAGCCTGACTGAGCCAATTGACTCTTGACAGTCGCTCTCTACATATGGAGAACTGGTCGAAGGAGGGAGACCGTTATGCCGACTGTTGAGGTGCCCGCCGGTTCGGTGAGCTATGGCGACACCGGCGGGGACGGGCCGGTGGTGGTGCTGTGTCATGGGGTGCCGATGGACGGGCGCTGTTGGCGCAAGGTCGTGCCCTTGCTTTCCGGGTTGCGGGTGATCACACCGACATTGCCCCTCGGTGGGCACCGGATCGCCATGCGCGCCGACGCCGATCTGACCCAGCAGGGCGTCGCGGGCATTCTCGGCGACTTCCTGGACGCGCTGGATCTGCGCGATGTGACCTTGGTGCTCAACGACTGGGGCGGCGGCCAGTTCTTGATCAACGCCGGACGGACCGAGCGCATCGGGCGCATGGTGCTGGCGGCCTGCGAGGCGTTCGACAACTTCCCGCCGAAGCCGGCGCGGGTGTTGGCGGTGGCAGGTCGGGTGCCCGGCGCGTTCTGGGTATTGCTGCAGGCGATGCGGCTGCGGCCGGTCCGGCAGATGCGCGGCGGCTACGGCGCGATGGCGGTGGCGGGCATTCCCGATGACCTGCTGCGCGATTGGTTCACCCCGGCGCGGCGGGACCGTCGGGTGCGACGTGATTTCGCCAAGTTCGCCGCCGGCGCACCGCCGCGCCGTCGGCTGCTCGAGCTGTCCCGGCGCTGGAGGGAATTCGACCGGCCGGTGCTCGTGGTGTGGGCGGCGCAGGACGCCATGATGCCCGCCGACCACGGTCCGCGCCTGGCGGCGCTGTATCCCGACGCACGTCTGGTCGTGCTCGAGGAGTGCGCGACGCTGATCGGGGAGGACCAGCCCGAGAAGTTCGCGGCCCTGCTGACCGGCTTCGTCGCGTCCGCGGACCGAAGCGAGCCGATGTCCGACGGAGTCGGCCCCGGCGACGCGCCGAGCCAGGACCGGGCGGGGGAACCGTGATGCTGCCCGATCCGCGGTGGCCCGTGGTGCTGCTGGCGATCGTCCAGGCCGCCGACGCGCTGCTCGTCCTGCTCCGACCTCCCTTCATCGTCGCCTGCCTCGACGGTGTCCGACTGCCCCGACGATGGTGGCCACTGCTCGTGTGGCTCAAGGCCGCCGCCGCGGCAGGACTCATCGCCGGGCTCTGGGTGCCCTGGCTCGGCCTGACGACGAGCGTCGCCGTCGTCGCCTACTTCGTCGTCGCGGCCACCATGCACGTGCGTTCCCGCTATCTGGGCCGCGACTTCTGGCTCAACTGCCTGGGCATGCTGGCCATGTCGGTGGCGGTAGTGCTCGTCAGCTTCCTCTGAAGGACGCACGACGTGAGCAACGCACCCGACGCCGGGGTTCGGCGCCTCGTCTCGGTGCCGACCCGACCGTCTGAGCACAAGGAGCGGATCCGATGAAAGTGGTAGTCGTCGGCGCCCACGGCGAGATGGGAGCCCGAGTCACCCAGATCTTGCAGGCACGCGGACATCGCGTCGTCCCTGCGTCGCGTTCCAGCGGTGTCGATGCGCAGAGGGGTCGCGGGCTGCCTGCAGCGCTGGACGGGGCGCACTGTCTCGTCGATTGCCTGAACATCACAACCGTCCGGCGCCGGCGCGCCGAGCAGTTCTTCCTGACGACTGCGCGACGCCTCACCGAGGCAGCGCTCACCGCCGGTGTCGGGCATGCCGTGGTCGTCGGCATCGTCAACGCCATCGAACCGGAGGTTCGCGGAGCACTGGGCTACTACGCCGGCAAGGCGGTGCAGGAAGAGACCTACGTGGCGTCGCCGGTGCCGGTGAGGGTCGTGGCGAGCACGGCATGGTTCAGTCTCGCGCGGCAATTCCTGACCCAAGGCCGCCTCGGCCCGTTCGCCCTCGTCCCTGCGATGACCCTGCAACCCGTGCACCCGGACGCTGTCGCCGTCGCCCTGGCCGACGCCGTCGAGGCCGGGCCGGGGCGCGAGAAGAGGCAGCTCGTCGGCCCTGAACGCCTGCGCGCCGACGCCATGGCCCGCGACCTGGCAACGGCCACCGGCCGGCGGGTTCCGGTGGTCGGCGTCCCCTACCCGGGCCGAGCGTTCCGCGACCACGGCCTGCTCCCCACGGGGCGGTTCACCCAGGACGAGCGCCGCTACGCCGACTGGCTTCGATCGTCCGCCGGCGGACCAGGAGAACTCCGATGAGGGCGCGCCGTTCGAACGCTGCGCGCAGGGGGTGGCACTGATCGGCGGGCTCGAGGCGGTGACGCCTCCATGCGTGACGAAAGGCTCTCGGCCCGATCCTGACCAGACACCCGAGTTCCTCCGCCTCTGGAACATGGTGCGGCGGTGCCGAGTTGATCGGTCGATGCCGGAGACAATGGAGCCGGCCCGAGCGCGGGGAAACCGGGCCTGGGACCACATTCGACAGCATCGAAGCGTGTCGGCCGGTGAGGGGCCGGAGTCGGCACCTGTCACCCATGCGAAGCAGGAGTACCAACGTTCATGAGCACGGCCACCGGGCACACCCCGGGCAGCCCGAAGCGGCCCAGCGACGACGAGGCCGCCTCGCTTCGACGGTTCGACCCGGATCACTCCGCCGACGCCCGGGCCGCGGAGTCGGGTTCACCGCATGTCGAGGCGCCGCGCCGCAACGCCCGGGCCGCTGGAGCGACCGAGCCCAGCGACGACGGCGCGTCGGCCGGCGACGACG
>NZ_BCNQ01000237.1 GCF_001515525.1 Piscicoccus intestinalis NBRC 104926
GCCGCCGCGAGCGTCGCGTCGGCCTTCGGCGCGCGCGCGACCCGCCGCTCGGCGCGGGCAGGTTTGCGCGTCTGGACCGCAGTCGTCATGGGAGTCAGGCTCCGTCGAGGTCGGAGGCGACGGCGCGCAGCACGGCCGCCACCTTGGCAGACACCTTCGCGTCGGGGTAGTGCCCGCGACGCAGCTGGTTGGAGACGCCGTCGAGCAGCTTGATGAGGTCTTCGACGATGACCGTCATGTCCTCGGCCGGCTTGCGGTGCTTGGCGTGCTGGGCGGCCGCCACCGACTTCGGGGCGTCGAGCACCTTGACCTGCATCGCCTGGGCGCCGCGGCGACCCTGGGCGATGCCGAATTCGACGCGCGTGCCGGCCTTCATGGTGGTCACGTCGGCAGGCAGCGCATTCGCATGGAGGAAAACGTCTCCCCCCTCGTCGTCGGAGACGAAGCCGAAGCCCTTGTCGGCGTCGTACCACTTGACCTTGCCCGTCGGCACCTGCGATGCACCTTCTCATCGATGTCGAAACGCCGGGAGATGACCCGGTCGGACAACAAGGCTAACCGTTCGGACGCACGCCCGTCGCAGCTACCGCGGCCATGGCTCCGGCGCGCAGCATCGAGGTGTCGACACCGGCCGCCACGCAGCGCGCTCCCGCCTCAAACCAGCCGGCCGTCGCCTCCGGAGCCGGTGCCATGACACCCATCGCGACGCCCGCCGTCGCGGTCGCCTCGAGCACCCGCCGGGCGGCCGCGACGACCGCCTCGTGGCCCGGCTCCCCGACGTGCCCCATCGACGCCGACAGGTCGTAGGAGCCGACGAAGACGGCGTCGACGCCCGGCGCCCCGGCGATCGCGTCGATGTTCTCCAGCGCCTGGGCGTCCTCGCACATGACGATGCAGGCCGTGTCGGCGTTCGCGGCGGCCAGGTAGTCGGGCCGGAAACCGTACTGCGAGGCGGGCACCGCCCCGTGCACCGAGCGGATGCCGTCGGGCGGGAACCGGCACGCCTGCGCCGCCGCCGCGGCCTCGGCACCGTCGCGCACGTGCGGAACGAGCACCGCGTCGGCGCCCGCGTCCAGGGCCGCCGAGATCGCCTGAGCCCGCAGCTCCGGCACCCGCACGACGACGTCGAGGCCGACCCCGTGACCGGCGGCGACGAGCGCCGCCATGCCGGAGGCGTCGAACGCGCCGTGCTCGCCGTCGAGGATGACGATGTCGTAGCCGGCGAGCCCCACGATCTGCACGACCTCCACGCGCGGGATCCCGACGAACGCGGCCAGCGCGCGGTGCTGCGGGTCGGCGAGGCGGGCCCGCAGGCCGTCCAGCTGCTGGGTCATGAGCCGGTCACCCCCCACGTCGCGCTCCACTCCTGCCCGGGCGCCAGGGCGATGAGCCCCTCGCGGGTGCGCAGCGCGTCGGGACCGCAGGTCATCGGCTCGACGGCCACGCCGGAGCGGCGGTTCAGCGGCTCCGGCAGCTCGTCGCCGGTGAACACCTGGGCCCAGCCGAAGTCGGCCACCGGCGCCCACAGGGTGGTCGAGCGGCCGGTCTGGGGGTGCCACAGCTGGGCGCGCCAGACGCCGTCGTCGTCCGCGGCCAGCTCGGTGTACGCCGTGTCGAGCACCAGGTCGGCCAGCGCCGGCCCGTCGCGCAGGTCGGCGTCGGGAGTGACCGGAGCGACGCTGTCGGCGAGCGAACCCCGCACCGGCAGCAGCCTCGTCTCGTCGACCATGAGCGAGGAGGCGGCCGGCAGCCGCATCTCCAGCTCGTCGATGTGCTCTTCCCCGCACGTCAGGTAGGGGTGGGCGCCGTAGCCGAAGGGCGCTTCGGTCTCCGACTCGTTGCGCACCCACGGGGTGACCCGCAGCCCGTCGACGTCGAGGGAGAAGGTGATCCGGCAGCGCAGGCTCCAGTCCCAACCCGGTTGGGGCCGCAGGGTGGTCGCCACGACGATCTCGTGCTCCTCGCGGCGCACCAGGTGCCAGTCCTGCCAGTGCACGAGCCCCTGCGTGGCGTTGGCTCGCCCCGGTTCCGTCAGCGAGAGCTGCCGCTCCTGACCGCCGAAGGTGTACGTGCCGTCTCCGACGCGGTTGGGCCACGGCAGGAGCGTCGCCCCGCGGTAGGCCGGGCAGGGCTCGTCGGCGCCGAACCCGTGCACGAGCGGGCGGGAGTCGATCGTGTAGCTGCGCAGGTTCGCGCCGGTCTGGGTGATGCAGGCCTCGTGCAGCGCGTTCGGCGCCCGATAGCGGATCTCCCACTGCTCCCCGGTGGGCAGCACGGCGCCGGTCATCGCTCGCTCATCTCCGGGGGAAAGCCGCCGGTGGCGATCGGGCCCCACGCCTCGATGTCGATCGACAGCAGCGACTTGTCCTGCGCCGCCATCGCCTCGCGGTACTCGTTCCAGTCGGGGTGCTCGCCGCTGATGCAGCGGAAGTAGTCGACGAGGCCGTCGAGCGCCGCGGGCATGTCGAGCACGCTCGCGCGCCCGTCGACCTGCACGTACGGGCCGTTCCACTCGTCGGAGTGCACGACGAGGCTGACCCGCGGGTCGCGCCGGGCGTTGACGGCCTTGGCGCGCCGCGGATAGGTCGAGATGAGGATCCGGCCGTCGTGGACCCCGCAGCTCACCGGCGACATCTGCAGCCGCCCGTCGCGGCGGCGCGTCGTCAGCGTGGCGCGGTGGCGCTCGGCCAGGAAGTCGAGCAGTTCGTCGCGGCCGACTCTGGCCGCGGTGGCGTAGGTGCGAGCCATGCGCTCGACCCTACCGACGTCGGCTCCTTCGCGTCGGGTGAAGTCTCTGGGCGCGGGGGCTCCGTTTCGAGGCGCTCACGGTTGCGCTCGTGGCTCGGCGTTGCGGTTGTCGCCGCGCCGGCGAGCTGCCAGCGCGACGGCCAGCATGTGGACGCGGGCGGAGCCGGCCGCGGGGGCCGCGGCGATAGGCCCGGGGCCCGGCGATCCCGGCTGTTCGCGGGTCACAGGGGCGCCGGGTAGCGTGGATCGGGTGTCCTCGTCGACCTCGGCACGCGCCGGCCGCGACGACCGGGCCGGTGCCAGCGCCGAGCCCGACGGCTCTCCCCTGCCCGGCGCCCCCGCAGCGGAGCCGGGTCGGGCGACGGGCTCGGCGACGGGCTCGGTGACGACTCGCTCGGCTGGCTCGGCGGCGGGGCGCATCCGCAGCCTCGCGGACGACCTGCGAGCACGCTCCGACGAGGAGCTCGCCCAGCTGCTGCTGCGGCGCCCCGACCTCGCCCGCCCGGCTCCCGGAGACCTCACCTCGCTGGCCGCCCGCTCCGTCACCCGCGCCTCCCTGACCCGGGCCCTCGACGACCTCGACACCGGCCACCTGCAGGTCCTGGAGGCGATCGCGGTGCTCGGTGACGCGGGCGGAGTCGGTCCGGTGGCCCGGCTCCTGCAGGCCGACTCGGCGCGGGTCGGTCCCGTGCTGGACGAGCTGTGGCGCCGCGGGCTGCTGTGGCGCTCGGGGCGCACCCGGCACGTGCCGCGGCCGGTGGCGGAGGCGGTGGGACCGCACATCGCCGGCCTCGCCCCCGCGACCCGCCCGACCACCTTCGGTGTCGACTCCCCCAGTGCCCCGGGCTCCTCGGGCGGACCGGGCGGGCCCGGCGATCCAGACGGACCCGGCGGACCCGGCGGACCCGGCGACGAACCGGGCATCGCGCCGGACGACCTCGGCCCGCACGAGCGCGCGATCCTCGACCGGCTCACGTGGGG
>NZ_BCNQ01000238.1 GCF_001515525.1 Piscicoccus intestinalis NBRC 104926
CATGGTGGCCGCCCCGATCGCGGCGGCGGGGGTCGTGTTGCTGGGGTTGGCGCGGGCCGGGCGCGCGGCCGAGATCCGTCGCGACCTGCCCGGTGCGCGATGACCGCAGCCACAGCCACCCGGAGCCGGGTCGACTGGCCCGCGGTCGCGCTCTTCTATGGCATCGCGTTCGGCGGCGCGGCGGTCGTCGCGGCGGCGCTGTTCGCGATGGGCGGCCTCGAGACGCCGGTCGCGCAGCTCATCGTCGCGCTGCTCTACATGCCGATGCCGCTGGTCGCGGCCCTGATCGTGGAGCGGCGGGCCGGCCGAGGCTTCCTCCTCGTGCGCGGCTGGCGCGCCTCGCGGGGCCGGCGGCTGCGCACGGTGGGCCAGATCGCCGGCTGGTCGCTCGTCGTGGCCGTCGCGGTCCTCACCGCGCAGGTGCTCATGGCCTGGGGCGCCGCCTCACTCGGGGCCCCGGGAGCCGGTCACTGGGCGAGCGACGCAGAGCTGACCACGCGTCTGCGGGAGCTGCAGCCGGCGCTGCCGGCCGAGCTGACGCTGTCGACGTGGGCGCTCGTCGGGATCACCTTCGCCCAGGCCCTCGTCGCCGGCTTCACGGTCAACGCGGTGGTCGCGTTCGGCGAGGAGTACGGCTGGCGCGGCGTGCTCGCCGACCTCCTGGAGCCGCTGGGCCTGTGGCGGTACGGGCTCATCGGGGTGCTGTGGGGCCTGTGGCACGCGCCGATCATCCGGCTCGGCCACAACTACGGCCCGGACTGGGCGTGGGGCATCCCGCTCATGGTGCTGTGGTGCGTGCCGCTGAGCTACGTGCTCGGCTGCGCGCGAACGCGCCGGGAGCACGATCGCGCCGGCCATCGTGCACGGCACGTTCAACGGCTTCGCGGGCATCTTCCTGCTCGTGCTCATCGGCGCCGACCGACTCACCGCCCTGCCCGTCGGCCTCTGGGCCGCGCTGCCGCCCGCGCTCCTCGCGCTGCTGCTGTGGACGGTGTGGCGCCCGCGACGGTGAGACGTCTCATCCGGGCGTTGTGATGTTCTCCCAGCCGTCGACGTCGCAGCGTCCGTCGGCGGTGTTGCCCGCGCTGACGACCGTGCCGTCGGCGCGCAGGCCGAGGCTGTGGGTGGAGCCCGCGGCGACGGCGACGAGGTCGCGCCAGGCGCCGACGTCGCACTGCCCGACGGCGTTGTCACCGGCGGACAGCACCCGCCCGGAGGCGGTGACCCCCAGCGTGTGCCGGCTCCCCGCGGCCACCGCGACGACATCGCGCCAGTCGTCGACGGCGCAGGCGCCGGTGGTTCGATCTCCGGTGGCCAGCACGCGCCCGTCGCCGCGGAGCCCGACGGTGTGCAGGTAGCCGGCCGCGACCCCGACGAACTCCCGCCAGGAGTCGACGGCACACTGGCCCCGGCGATCGAGACCCGTGGCCACCGCTGTGCCGTCGGCGCGCAGTCCGACCGAATGCCAGTCGCCGCAGGTGACGGTGACAACTTCCCGCCAGGAGGCCACGTCGCACTGACCCTCCGAAGCTCGCCCGACCGCCGTCACGGTGCCGTCGGCGAGCACCCCGAGCGTCGTGCGCCAGCCCGCGGCGACGGCCACGACGCCGGCCCAGCCGGAGACGGCGCACTGGCCGTCGTCGTTCCACCCCGTCGCCACCACGGTGCCGTCGGCACGCAGCCCGACGGTGTGCGACCGCCCGGTTGCGCGCCGTGTGCACGTTGCCCGCCGCGACGGCGACCACCTCGGTCCACCGGCCGGTCCGGCATTCGCCGGCCGCGTCGGACCGGCCGCGACGACGGTTCCGTCGCGACGCACCCCGACCGAATGGCGCCGCCCCGCAGCGAGAAACGACGAATGCCTTGACACTCCCGACCTCCCACCGTGGCGACGTACCGCACCCACCCTGTGGCACAGGCAGGCGTGCGCGCCAGCGGGGCTGGAGCGTTGGCTCGCTACACACCCCGAGCCCGTCAGCGGCCGAAGCTCTTCCGATCCAGGGTCTTGAAGTAGCCCTTCCTCAGCGCGCGTTCGGCGCTGGCCTGCCGGGTCGAGAAGAAGCTTCGCTCTGACGCCGACAGTCCTCCGGCGTCGATCTTTGCCTGGAGGAGTTTCAGCGTGCAGCAGAGGTCGGCTACTTGGAAGAGGCTGTAGTCAGCCGGTATCACTTTCCGGACTTCGACATTCGACAGATGCGCGTTGAAGACGCTGTTCACCAGATTTGTGAGTTCCTTCTGCCCGTTGTCGTAATAGATGATGATCCGGTCCTAGTGTCGTGATTCGTTGATTCGTTGGCAGTATCCGGCGAGAGTTTCGAGGATCTGGTCGGCGGTCTTGGTCCACACGAAGGGCTTGGGGTTGGTGTTCCAGTTCTGGGTCCAGGCCACGATGTCGCGTTCGAGTTCGATCACGGATCGGTGCGTCGAGCGCTGCAGTTTGCGGCGGGTTAGTTCGGCGAACCAGCGTTCGACGAGGTTGAGCCATGACGCCGAGGTCGGCGTGAAGTGCAGCACGACGCGTGGGTGCTTGAGCAGCCACGCCTTCACGGCCGGGGTCTTGTGGGTGGCGTAGTTGTCCAGGACGAGATGCAACTCAAGGTCCTTGGGAGTGACGGCGTCGACTTCGGTGAGGAACCGCAGGAACTCGCTGCTGCGGTGTCGGCGGTAATTCCTGGCGATGACAGCCCCGGAGAGGATGTCCATGGCCGCGAACACCGTGGTCGTGCCGTGCCGGACGTAATCGTGCGTGGCCCGCGCAGGCGTGCTCGGCATCATCGGCAGGATCGGTGCTGTCCTGTCCAGGGCCTGGACCTGGGATTTCTCGTCCACCGCGAGCACGAGCGCGTTCTCTGGCGGGGACATGTACAGCCCGACGAGGTCACGGACCTTGTCCACGAAGGCCGGATCCTTGGACAGCTTCCAGGAGTCCACCGTGTGCGGCTTGAGCCCGAACGCCCGCCAGATCCGCGAGACCTGGGTCTGATTCAACCCCTGGTCGGCGGCCATCGACCTGGTCGACCAGTGCGTGTCCCCGCTCGGCGGCACCCCTTCCAGAGTGCGGCTGATCAACGTCTCGACCTGCTCATCGGTCAGTTTGCGAGGCTGCCCCGGCCGCGGCGCATCGTCCAGGCCATCCAACCGCTGCGCCAGGAACCGGTCCCGCCACTTCGTCACCGTCGGCGCACTCACCCCGAGCCGGCGCGCGACACCCGCGACCGACGACTCGTCCGCGTACGCCAACACGATCGAGGCCCGCTGCACCAGACGGGCCGGCGCAGTCGGACGCCGCACCCAACCCGAGAGCACCGACCGCTCATGATCGGTCAAGACAAGCGATTTCGCAGCAGGACCCGGCACAAACCCAGCGTAGCCACCATCTGCGAATTAACGACTCGCAACACTAACTGTGAGATCGATCTGCGCCGTTGGGGTCAACTCGCAGGGCGGCACGTGCTGATCGAGACATCACGGATCTGGACGATACGACTCCACCTCGGGGAGTTCGTGCCTGTGTACAGA
>NZ_BCNQ01000239.1 GCF_001515525.1 Piscicoccus intestinalis NBRC 104926
CGCGGCTGCGGAAACGGGGCGCCGGTCGTGTCGTGTCGCGCCTTGTCCTGTTGCCGACTACTTGAGGAAGTCGGGCACGTCGAGGTCGTCGCCCTCGTCGAAGGTCACCGTGCGCGGCGGGCGGGCCGGCTGCTGCGGAGCCTGACCGGCTCCCTGGCGCGCGGGCTCGGGCTGCCGCTGGGGCTCCTGCTGACGCACCGGCTGCTGCGGCGCGCGCTGCGGCTGCTGCTCGACGCGGTGGGTCTGCCCCTGGGCCGGGGCCCAGTTGCCGCCGGAGGGCGGGGGCAGCCGCTGCACCGGCTCCTCGTCGGCGATCGGCTCGGGCTGCTGGCGCGGCGTGTTGCCGAAGACGCCCTGGGACCGCTGCTGCTGCGGCGGCTGCTGCCGACGCTGCGGTTGCGGGTCGGCCGCCTGGGAGCGCTCGTCGCGGCGCTGCTGCGGACCGCCACCGTCGAAGCCGGCCGCGATGACCGTGACGCGCACCTCGTCGCCGAGGGCGTCGTCGATGACCGCGCCGAAGATGATGTTGGCCTCGGGGTGCGCGGCCTCCTGCACGAGCCGGGCCGCCTCGTTGATCTCGAACAGACCGAGGTCGGAGCCGCCCTGGATCGAGAGCAGCACGCCGTGCGCGCCGTCGATGCTCGCCTCGAGCAGCGGCGAGGAGATCGCCAGCTCGGCGGCCTGCACCGCGCGGTCCTCGCCGCGGGCCGAGCCGATACCCATGAGCGCCGACCCGGCTCCCTGCATGACCGACTTGACGTCGGCGAAGTCGAGGTTGATGAGGCCGGGCGTGGTGATGAGGTCGGTGATGCCCTGCACACCGGAGAGCAGCACCTGGTCGGCGCTGCGGAAGGCGTCGAGCATGGAGACCGCGCGGTCGCTGATCGACAGCAGCCGGTCGTTGGGGATGACGATGAGGGTGTCGACCTCTTCGCGCAGCGCGCCGATGCCGGACTCGGCCTGGTTGGCGCGGCGCCGGCCCTCGAAGGTGAAGGGCCGGGTGACGACGCCGATGGTCAGGGCGCCGAGGCTCTTGGCGATGCGGGCCACGACGGGCGCGCCGCCGGTGCCGGTGCCGCCGCCCTCGCCGGCGGTGACGAAGACCATGTCGGCGCCGCGCAGCGCCTCCTCGATCTCCTCCTCGTGGTCTTCGGCGGCCTTCTTGCCGACCTCCGGGTCGGCGCCGGCTCCGAGACCGCGGGTCAGTTCGCGGCCGACGTCGAGCTTGAGGTCGGCGTCGCTCATGAGCAGTGCCTGGGCGTCGGTGTTGATGGCGATGAACTCCACGCCCTTCAACCCGACCTCGATCATGCGGTTGATCGCGTTCACACCGCCCCCGCCGATGCCGACGACCTTGATGACGGCCAGGTAGTTCTGTGGTGCTGCCACGTCGGGGGCCTCTCCTGAAGATGACTGTGTAACGACGTCGATGACGTGTGTTGACGTATGTGGTTGCTCGTCGAGGACCCCGACGAGGTGGGCTATCTTGCCCCACCGGTAGACCTCAACCTGAGGTGTCGCCCCCGATATGGCCCCGGGACGACCTCGCTGCGCGAGGCCGGGGAACCGACGGCGAACCCGCGCGGGGCGGGCTGGGCACCTCAGTCGAGCGTCATCCTACGCGACCGGGGAGTCGAATCCAGACAGGCTGTCATTAGGCGAGGCGAGTCTCAATGTCAAGTTTAGGCATGGACTCGCTGCGCGGCGCTCGTGACCGGGCGACGGGGTGCGGACGCGTCGAGCCGGGCGATCCCCGGGGTGTCGAGGACGGCATCCGACACCGCCGATGTGAGACGGTCGCCGCCGGAGCGCCGCCACCGGGCGACGACCGTGCCGAACCGCAGGTCAACGCTGCCATCGGTGGCAACGGCGATGCCCCGCAAGCGGGCTCGGCACTGCGTCGGGACGGCGTCGAGCACCGTCACCGCCGCCTCCTGCGGCCGGGTCGCACCGGGCGCGACGGTCGCCGGCAGGGCACCGCAGGGCGCCCGATCGGTGCGCTCGAAGGCCACTCCGGGCGCGTCCACCAGCTGGACTCCCGGCGCGCCGCCGCGCGCGGCGAGCAGCGCAACCCTCGGTGTCACGGTGATGGACACGGCGCCGGGCCTGTCCCGAGCGACCTCGACCCTGGAGTTACGCCTGAGGCAGGCCCTTCTGTCGAGACACTTCCAAAGTATCAACGTCAACTAGAGGATAACCCCAGGAGACAGAGTCAGACCCGGGGCGCAAACGGCTGACGACGCAGTCGGCTGATCGTCATCAGTTCGGAGTGTCAGCTCGGCGTCTCGGTCGGGCTGCGTCGGCGCTGCCGTGAAAACTGCGTGTCGCGGTGAGGACTGCGGCACGGACCGCAGTCCCGACCACGACACGCAGTTCTCAGGGACGTTGGTCGGGGGCGTCGGTCGTCACTGCGAGGGGGGCGCGCCGTCTCCGAGGAGGTCGAGCACGGCGGGTCCGACGTCGGTGACGTCGCCGGCACCGACGGTCACGAGCAGGTCGCCGGGGCGCAGCAGCGCCGCGACCGCCTCGGCGGCGGAGGCACGGTCGGCCACGTAGTGCACCTGCGTGTCGCCGGGCAGGGCCCGCAGCTCGTCGGCGACGAGCTCGCCGCTGACGCCGGGCATCGGGTCTTCGCGGGCCGCGTACACGTCGAGGACGACGGCGACGTCGGCGGGCGCCAGGCCCGCGGCGAGGCTGTCGGCGAAGTCGCGGGTGCGCGAGTACAGGTGCGGCTGGAAGACGACGACGAGGCGACCGCCGGGCTCGACCAGGCGCCGCGCGGTCGAGACGACGGCCGCGACCTTGCCGGGGTTGTGCGCGTAGTCGTCGACGACGTGCACCCCGCCCACGGAGCCCTTCGGCTCGAAGCGGCGCCGCGTGCCGGTGTACGCGGCGAGCCCGGCGAGCACCCCGTCGGCGGGGGCCAGCACCCCCTGGGCCGCGGCGAGGTAGGCGGCCGCGGCGTTGCGCAGGTTGTGGTCGCCGGGCACGGCGATGACGAGTTCGGCGTCCGAGCCGATCCCCGCGAGCCGGGCGCGCCCGGTCATGCCGTCGGCGCGCAGGTCGGTCAGGCGCAGGTCGGCCTCCGGCGACGTGCCGTACGTCAGCACCCGCACGCCGTCGGCGGCGGCGCGCTCGGCGAGCCGGGCCGAGCCCTCGTCGTCGGCGCAGGCCACGAGCAGCCCGTCGGGGCGGATGGAGGCGGTGAACCGCAGGTAGGCCTCCTGCACGGCCTCGAAGGTGCCGTAGAAGTCGAGGTGGTCTGGCTGCACGTTGGTGACGACCGCGACCTGGGGTTTGTAGGCGAGGAACGAGCCGTCGCTCTCGTCGGCCTCGATGACCATCGCGGAGCCGGTGCCGAGCCGGGCGTTGGTGCCGGCGGCGGCGAGTTCGCCGCCGATGGCGAACGAGGGGTCCAGGCCCGCCTCCTGCAGGGCGACGGTGAGCATCGAGGTGGTCGTCGTCTTGCCGTTGGCGCCGGCGACGGCCAGCGGGGTGCGGCC
>NZ_BCNQ01000240.1 GCF_001515525.1 Piscicoccus intestinalis NBRC 104926
CCGAGGTCGCGGGCCAGCGCCCGCACGTACGTCCCCGAGGAGACGGTCACCGCCACGTCGAGGTCGAGCACCGGCACCGGGTCGGCCGACACGGTCGACGCCGGGAGGCCGGTCCGCTCCTCGCCCCGCGAGCGCCGGTGGATCGCCGACGGGTCGTCGGCCTCCTCCTGCGGCGGCACGGCGACGCCCCGCCGCGAGGCCAGCACGTCGAAGCTCGCCACCCGCACCGGCCGCCCCTCGAGGGCGACCGTCTCCCCCGCGCGCGCCCGCGCGTAGGAGCGTCTGCCGTCGATCTTGATGGCGCTGACCGTGCTCGGCACCTGGGAGATCTCGCCGGTCAGCGCCCGCACCGCCGCCGCCACCCGATCGGTCGTCAGCGCCTCGACGGCGCCGGCCGGGGCCACGGACGTCGCGACACCCTCGGCGTCGTCGGTCATCGTCGCGACCCCGAGCCGGATCGTCGCCTCGTAGTCCTTGTCGGCGCCGACGAGGTAGGTCAGCAGCCGGGTGCCCTTGTTGACCCCGACGACGAGCACCCCCGTCGCCATCGGGTCGAGGGTGCCCGCGTGCCCGACCTTGCGGGTGCCCGCCAGCCGCCGGCACGCGCCGACGACCTGATGGCTGGTCCACCCGGCCGGCTTGTCGACGACGAGCAGCCCGTCGCCGACGGTCGGGTCGATCGCCCGGGCCATTTTCCCGCCTCCCTACGTGTCACCCGCCTGTCGCCAGGCGTGTCGACAGAACTGCCGCGCGCACCCGAGCGCCCGCCTCAGGCGCGGGGAGCCGCCTCGTCGGCCTCATCGCTCTCGTCGGTGTCGTCCTCGGCCTCGTCCTCGCGCCGGTACGGGTCGGACTCCCCCGCGTACTGCGCGCCGGCGGCCGCCTGCGCGAGCTCGGCGTCGCGGGCCTTGGCCTGCGCGAGCAGGTCTTCCAGGTGCGCGGCGCCCTCGGGGATCGCGTCGGGAATGAACTCCAGCGACGGCGTGAGCCGGATGCCCAGGCCCTTGCCGACGGCGGACCGGATGCGGCCCTTGTTGTCGGCGAGCGCCGCGGCGGTCTGCTCGCGCTCGTGGTCGTCTCCGAAGACGGTGTAGAAGATCGACGCCTGCTGCAGGTCACCGGTGACGCGCACGTCGGTGATGGTGACGAAGCCGAGGCGTTCGTCCTTGAGGCGGCGTTCGATGGTTTCGGCCGCGATGACCTTGATGCGGTCCGCGACCTTGCGTGCCCGTGCCGGGTCGGCCATGGGGGGTCTGCCTTTCGTGTCGCTACGCACGCCACCGCCGACCCCGAGAACTGCGCTGTGCGGTCGCAGCTGCGGTAGGAACCGCAGGTGCGACCACGACGCGCAGTTCTCAGGGTCGTGGGGCGCGCATGGTGGTGCGTCAGGCGCGGGGCTTCTCGCGCATCTCGTACGTCGCGATGACGTCGCCGAGCTGCAGGTCGTTGAACGAGCCCAGGTTGATGCCGCACTCGTAGCCCTCGCGGACCTCGGTGACATCGTCCTTGAACCGTCGCAGACCCGCGACCTCGACGTTCTCGCCGATGACGACGCCCTCGCGGGTGATCCGGGCGCGGGCGCCGCGGCGGATCTCCCCGGAGCGCACGAGCGAACCGGCGATGTTGCCGAACTTGCTCGACCGGAAGATCTCGCGGATCTCGGCCGTGCCCAGCTCGTGCTCCTCGAACTCCGGCTTGAGCATGCCCTTGAGGGCCTGCTCGATCTCCTCGATCGCCTGGTAGATGACCGAGTAGTACCGGATCTCGACGCCCTCGCGCTCGGCGACCTCCGCGTTCTGCCCCTCGGCGCGCACGTTGAAGCCGATGATCACCGCGTTGGAGGCGGCGGCCAGGTTGATGTTGTTCAACGTGATCGCGCCGACGCCGCGGTCGATGATCCGCAGGTCGACCTCGTCGCCCACGTCGATCTGCAGCAGCGCGTCTTCCAGGGCCTCGACCGAACCCGACACGTCACCCTTGAGGATGAGGTTGAGGGTGTCGACCTTGCCGGCCGCGAGGGCCTCGTTGAGGTCCTCCAGGCTGATGCGCTTGCGGGCCTTGGCCAGGCTCGCCTGCCGGTCGGCCGCCTCACGCTTCTCCGCGATCTGCCGGGCGGTGCGGTCGTCGGGGGCCACCACGAAGGTGTCACCCGCCCGGGGCACCGAGCTCAGACCGAGCACCTGCACCGGACGCGACGGCAGGGCCGCCGTGACGTTGTTGCCCGCCTCGTCGAGCATCGCCCGCACACGACCGTGTGCGGAGCCGGCGACGATCGCGTCACCGACGTGCAGCGTGCCGGCCTGCACGAGCACCGTCGCGGTCGCGCCGCGGCCACGGTCGAGGTTGGCCTCGATCGCGACGCCGAGGGCGTCCTTGTCGGGGTTCGCGCGCAGGTCGAGCGCGGCGTCGGCGGTGAGCAGCACCGCCTCCAGCAGGTCGTCGATGTGCAGACCCTGCTTGGCGGAGACGTCGACGAACATCGTGTCGCCGCCGTACTCCTCAGCGATGAGGTTGTACTCGGTCAGCTGCTGGCGCACCTTGGCCGGGTTCGCGCCGTCGACGTCGATCTTGTTGACGGCGACGACGACCGGCACGTCGGCGGCCTGCGCGTGGTTGAGCGCCTCGATGGTCTGCGGCATGACGCCGTCGTCGGCGGCCACGACGAGGATCGCGATGTCGGTCACCTTCGCACCGCGGGCACGCATGGCGGTGAACGCCTCGTGACCGGGGGTGTCGATGAAGGTGATCTTGCGCTCCTGGCCCTCGTGCTCCTTGGTGACCTGGTAGGCACCGATGTGCTGGGTGATGCCGCCGGCCTCGCCCGCGATGACGTTGGCGTTGCGCACGGCGTCCAGCAGGCGCGTCTTTCCGTGGTCGACGTGACCCATGACGGTCACGACCGGAGGCCGTGGCGCCAGGTCGTCGTCTTCCTCGTCGTCGATGCCGTGGTCGAGGTCGATGTCGAACTGCTCGAACAGCTCGCGCTCCTCGTCCTCCGGGGAGACGACCTGGATGTCGTAGCCGAGCTCCTCACCGAGGATCTTGAACGTGTCCTCGTCGAGGCTCTGCGTCGCGGTCGCCATCTCACCGAGGTGGAACAGCACCGTGACCAGGCTCGCCGGGTTCGCGTTGATCTTGTCGGCGAAGTCGGTCAGCGACGCGCCGCGGCGCACCCGCACGATCGTCGAGCCGTCTCCGCGCGGAACGGAGACGCCGCCGATCGTCGGCGCCTGCATCTGCTCGAACTCCTGGCGCTTGGCGCGCTTGGACTTGCGTCCGCGCACCGGCCGGCCGCCACCGCGACCGAAGGCGCCCTGGGCGTTGCCGCGGCCACCGGGACCGCCGGGACGACCGCCGCCGGGACGGAAGCCGCCGCCACCGCCACCGCGGTAACCGCCGCCACCGCCGCCGCCGGGACGACCACCGGGACGGGTCGGGCGCTCACCGGGGCGAGGCACCGACGTCTGGTTCGGCATCATGCC
>NZ_BCNQ01000241.1 GCF_001515525.1 Piscicoccus intestinalis NBRC 104926
CCCGGCCAGGCCGGCCGGTCTGGCCGGCCCGGTCAGCACGGGGGAGCCACCGCCGCCGCACCGTCGGCCGGCGCGACCGGGGACCTCCCGGCTCCGCAGGCGTTGTCGGCGGAGGCCGAGAACCCCGCTCCGGAGTTCCCCGGTGTGCCCCAGCAGGCCGAGCCCCAGCGGCAGGCTCAGCCGGCCCCGCGCCCCGACGAGAACCCGCGCGGCTGACAGATCCTCCCAACCGGCCGAAGGCTGCCCTTTCGGTCCGGGGCTGCGGTGAGAACCGCAGCCCTCGGCCGACGGGGCAGCCTTCGGCGTTGTGGGGGAGGGCTCGTAAGGTGTCCGGGTGAACGCGTTCGAGGTGGTGGCGATCCTGCTGGCGGGCGTCGCCGCGGGCACGATCAACACGATCGTCGGATCGGGGTCGCTCATCACCTTCCCCACGCTGCTGTTCTTCGGCTACCCGCCGCTTGTGGCAAACATGAGTAACAACGTCGGGCTGGTGCCCGGCGGGCTCAGCGGCGTGCACGGGTACCGGCGCGAGCTGGAGCGCTCGGGCGCAGCGATCCGGCGGTACGGGCCCGCCTCCCTGCTCGGGGGGATCGTCGGCGCGGTGCTGCTGCTGTGGCTGCCCGAGAGTGTGTTCGACGCCGTGGTGCCGGCGCTCATCCTCGTCGGGCTGCTGCTCGTCGTCTTCGGGCCGTCGCTGCAGCGGCGTGCGCGCCGGAGCCACCCCACGCACGTGTCGCCGGGGCAGCAGCGCCTGCTGTGGGTGCTGGTGGCGCTGACCGGCGTGTACGGCGGCTACTTCGGGGCCGCGCAGGGCGTCATCCTCATCGGCATCTTGTCGACCCTCATGGTCGAGGACCTCCAGGTGCTCAACGGCCTGAAGAACCTGCTCGCGCTCATCGTCAACGGCGTCGCGGCCCTCACGTTCGTGCTCCTGCGCAACTCGCAGATCGACTGGAGCGCCGTGTTGCTCGTCGGGATCGGCACGCTCATCGGCGGGGCCATCGGGGCGCGCGTCGGGCGCCGGCTCCCGCCGCTCGTGCTGCGCGCGGTGATCATCGTCGTCGGCACGGTCGCGATCCTGCGGATGACGGTCTTCGCCTGATGCCGATCACGATCACCGACCCGGCCGACGAGCGCGTCGCCGACTACCTGCGGCTCACCGACATGGCCCTGCGCACCCGGCTCGAGCCGGCCAACGGCCTCTACCTCGCCGAGAGCGAGAAGGTGATCCGGCGGGCGCTGGCCGCGGGGCACCGGCCGCGGTCCTATCTCATGGCGCCCCGCTGGCTGACCGACCTCGCCGACCTCGTGGCGCGCGCGGAGGCGGACGGGGTGCCGGTCTACGTCGGGGAGCCTGACGTCATCCGCGCGCTCACCGGCTTCCACCTGCACCGCGGCGCCCTCGCCTCCATGCACCGGCCCGAACTGCCCGCGCTCGAGGGGCTGTTGGCGAAGCTCTCGTGCGCGGGCCCCGCGCACGACCCAACGAGGCGACGTACACGGGTCGCTGTGCTGGAGGACCTTGTCGACCACACCAATGTCGGCGCCTGCTTCCGTTCGGCCGCGGCGCTCGGGGTCGATGCGGTGCTAGTGACCCCCCGCAGCGCCGATCCTTTCTACCGGCGGTCGATCCGGGTCTCGATGGGCACGGTCTTCCAGGTGCCTTGGACACGCATCGACCCGTGGCCGGACGGCATCGAACTTCTCAAGAACGCCGGGTATGTCGTCGCCGGCATGACCTTGGGGGACGGCTCGATCACTCTTGATGCGCTGGTGGCGCAAGATCATCGCCGCTTGGCGCTGGTCTTCGGCACTGAGGGTGACGGGCTCACAGCGCGGACCGAGAGATTGCTCGATCGTCGGGTGACGATCCCGATGATGCACGACGTGGACTCGCTCAACGTGGCCGCGAGTTCCGCGGTGGCGTTCTATGCCACTCGATAGAGTCGATAGAACAGCCGAACGCGCATGCACGATCAGGCCAACGGCGGCAACCAGTCTTACCTGCACCGCGTGCGCTCGAGGCTGTCGGCCCTCGCGCGGGCGGACCTGCTGATCGATCCCAGCAATAAAGGACGACGCGAGTCAAGGCTTCCAGAGGCCGCTATCGGTCTGCCATGTCGGTGCCGCGCCGAGGTGAGACAGCGGCACCGCGCGTACTGTCGGGAAAGACTTCAGCACAGCGGGCAGCAGCGACCTGCGGCCGAGTTCGAGACGGTCGAGGAGGAACTGCACCAGCGTGAGCTGTCCGAAGGTGCGCTCCCACTGGGTCGTCGTCGAGTCGAGATCAGGGTGCCGGCCGACAGGCGGGAGCCGGGGCACGTTCGTGTGGACCCGGTTGAAGAGCCGCCCGTGATGAGCGCACGTGTTGCGCACGAGGTTCAACGCCCTGAGCCAGCTCGTGAGTTGGCGTCCGTTCAGCCCGCACGCGTCGGCGACCGCGTCCTGGGCCACGCGAGGGGCGAAGCCGTACAGCCGGGCGAGGCCACCCCAGTCGAGCAGCTCAACCGCGACCCAGACGGGCAGCCGACCGCCGTACTTTCGGCGGTGGTGCTCGACGAAGTCTTCGCGGGAGCGCTTCAGCTCGAACGTGTAGCCGGCGAGCCAGTCGGCGTACGCCCCGCTGTGGCGCGCCGTCGGGCCGAGTCTGTCGGGCTTGAGGTGCACGCACGGGTCGACGCGGCCGAGCTCGTGGCCCAGGAGCGAGCGGACGGCCAGCTCGATCCGAGAAAGCTCGGCAAAGGTCGCAGTGCGGAGCCGGGCGTCGAACTCGTAAAGGGCGGCCACGTCGCTGAGCCGTGTCTGCGGGTAGAAGGCGTCCTGGCGAGCCCCGTCAACAAGCCGACGGAAGGGGTACCAGTACCCGCTGAGGCGGTAGTAACTGACGCGGTGCAGCAGGGCGATGGCCTCGTTGCGGTTCCCGACATCCATGCCGCGCCGAACGAGCAGGTCGACCTGCTCGTCGTATGAGCGGTACTCCTTGACTGCAGCGTCCAACCGCACCACCGGGGCATAATGAGGACCGGCCCTGGACCTACGTGGTAGGCGGAACCGGTCTTAGTGAGCCAATCTTAAGCCGGACGCAGAGCACGCTGCAAGAGGGCGCCCCACGCGGGCGTCTTTGCATGAGGCAACAGGTAGGTCGGTGGAGGGGCCAGGGACGAGCACAACCGGCCAAGCTGCCTCAGCTCTGGCGGACTCGTACCGCCAGCGCGGTCCTGCCCGCTCTCAGCGCAGGACGCGGGCCGCCGCCCGTCGTCGGAGCAGGTGCTCACGCTCGACGTCGTTGCGGCACAAGGCGATCGCCTCGTCGTAGGCGGCCAGCGCCGCCTCCGAGCGCCCGAGCCGGGTCAGCAGTTCGGCGCGCACGGCCGGGGGCCGGTGACTGCCGGGCAGGTCGACGTCGGCGAGGGCGGCCAGGCCCGCCTCCGGGCCCTCGGCCTCGGCG
>NZ_BCNQ01000242.1 GCF_001515525.1 Piscicoccus intestinalis NBRC 104926
CGCCCGCCGAGGGCGACCGCGGCCCGCTGGGTCGACGGCACGTCGGTGCCGACGGCGGCCAGCGCGAAACCGGCCGGCACCGCCTCCTGGGGGATGGCACTGTTGCCGACGAGCAGCGCGACGACGTCGACGGGGTCGGTCTCGGCGCGCTCGGCGAGAGCGCACGCCCAGGTGAGCCGGGCCGATAACCGCGGCCCGGGGCGGTAGCTGCCGGTGGCGGCGCCCTCGTCGCAGGCCCAGGCGGCGAGCGCCACGCGCTGCGGCCAGCTGGCGCCTTCGATCCCGGCGCTGACGGCCGCCGCGACGCCGGCGGTGGCCGCGATGAGCGGCGCGGACTCGTCGATGTGCGCGAGCCCCACCGACCGGGACAGCGCGGTGGTCACCCCGGCGACGAGGCCGTCGATCGGGTCGCTGGGCAGGGTCACCCCGAGCAGCACGCCGCAGATGATGGCGTCGTCGACCGGCTCCAGGTCGTCCGCGGGCGAGACGTTTCGCAAGGGGGTCTCGGGGCGCTCGATCGGTGCGGGCGAGGTCGGCGCGCCGTCGAGGTCACCGGAGTCCATGGGGTCGACGGAGTCGACGAGGTCACCGGGGTCGACGAGGTCGTGGACGAGCCCGAGTCGGGCGGCGCGCAGGCCGATGTCGCGGTAGACGCCGGGTCCGACGACGTTGAGGGCTTCGAGTTCGCCCGGCGCGGGCGCCCAGGACAGGTCGGTGCGCCGTCCCTCGCGCGCGCTCCCGACATGGCGGCCCCGCGCCAACGCCAGCAGGGCACCCCGTGCTCGGGAGGCGGCCTCGCCCGCCCCGCCCTGCCCCTGATACATGGGCGCCATCCCAACTCAGCGACGGGAAGTGAGTCAAGCCCGCCCCGGGCGTGTCTGAACACAAAGATCTGCTTGTCGCGCAATGAAGTTCACGGAATAGGCAGGCAGACTGAGGCTGCCGGGAGGGTTTGGGGGCGCACCGGAGAAGGCCAGCCGCCTCGTCGTCCGCGGCGCGCGGAGACCGGACCTGACCGCGATGGCCGGCTGCCCGTCTCCCCTCGGCGTTGCGTTCGCCGCTCGGGGTTGCGGTTGTCGCCGCAACGGTGAGCGCTGAGCGCAACGCCGAGCACACCGAGGGAGACGGTGGGCCCGCGCCGGGGTCGCCCGCGCCGGCCACGGCAGCGAGGCCGCCGACCACCGAGTCCTTTGGTTAGGGCAGGCTTACCTCATGCGTGACTCACAGGGTTCGGTCGCGGTCGTCACGGGGGCCGCCGGTGGGATCGGTGCCGCCGTGGTCAGGGCCCTGGAGGCCGCGGGGCACCGCGTGGTCGGCGTCGACGCGCGCCCGAGCCCGACGAGCCCGACCAGCCCAGTCGAACCGGTCGACCACGCGAGCCCGGCGAGCCCGAGCAGCCCGACGAGCCCGACGAGCCCGGCGAGCCCGGCGAGCCCAGGGCGCGTTCGAGAACTCGACGTCACCGACCCCACCGGCGTCGAGGACCTCATCGCCGAGGTCGAACGCGAGGCCCCGATCGAGGTGCTCGTCAACTGCGCCGGCACGCTGGGCAATCGCCCGGCCCTGGCGACGACTCACGCGGACTGGGAGCGGATCTTCGCGGTCAACGCCACCGGGGTGTTCACCGTCTCCACCGCGGTGGCGCGCCGGATGGTGCCGCGCCGCCGCGGGGTGATCGTCACCGTCGCGTCGAACGCCGGCCGGCTGCCGCGCCACGGCATGGCCGCGTACGGCGCGTCGAAGGCCGCCGCGGCCCTGTTCACGCAGTCTCTGGGCCTGGAGCTGGCGGAGTTCGGGATCCGCTGCAACGTCGTCTCCCCCGGCACCACGCGCACACCTATGGTCGAGGGCATGCTCGCCGACGCCGACATCGACGAGGAGACGATCGTGCGGGGCGACCCTGGCCGGTTCAAGGTCGGCATCCCGTTGGGGCGCATCGCGGAGCCGGACGACATCGCGCGGGTCGTCGCCTTTCTCGCCTCGCCGGCCGCCCGGCACGTGACGATGCAGGATCTCGTCGTCGACGGCGGGGCCGCGATGACCCGCTGAGGTCCTCGCCGCGAGAGCGGCACCCGAGGTCAGGTCGAGCGGCGTCAGGCCGAGCGGCCGAGCCGGGTCAGCAGCCACAGCAGCACGGGCGCGCCGCAGAAGGCGGTGACGAGGCCGACGGGCACCGGAGTCGGAAAGGCCACCCGGGCGGCGATGTCGGCGCCGACCATGATCGCGGCCCCGACGAGCATGCCGCCCGCCACCGGCGGCCCCTGCGTGCGGAACAGCACCATCGCGATCTGCGGGGCGCAGAACGCGACGAACGCCACCGGCCCGGCCACGGCACACGCCAACGACGCGGCGACGACCGCGAGCACCGCCTGGATCAGCTGCGACACCGGAACGTTCACGCCCAGGGAGCGCACGGTCGCGTCCCCGAAGCGCAGCAGGCCGAGGCGCTCCGAGCCGAGCAGCGCCAGCGCCAGGCAGGCCAGCGCGCCGGCCCCGGCGGGGCGCAGCGTGCCGGCGTCGACGGCCGCGAGGGAGCCGGTCAGCCACGTCATCGCCGCGGTGAGGTCGGGCAGGTCGGCCCGCAGCAGCAGCCACGACGTGAGCGCCGACAGGCCGGCGTTGACGCCGAGGCCGACGAGCACGACCCGGCGGGCGTCGAGGCCGCCGCGCCAGGCGAGCGCGACGACCAGCACCCCGGCGATCGCGCCGCCGAGGCAGGCGAGCAGGGGAACCCCGACCGACCCGACTCCGGCGAAGGAGACCGCGCCCGCGGCGAGCAGGGCGGCGACCGCCAGGCAGGAGGCACCCGCGGTGACGCCGATGATGTCGGGGCTGGCCAGCGGGTTGCGCAGCAGCGACTGGGTGATCGCTCCGGAGGCGCCCAGACAGGCTCCGACGACGAGGGCCCCGACGACGCGGGGTCCGCGCAGCTCGCGCACGAGAAAGTCGGTGCCGCCGGAGGCGGACTGGCCCAGCAGCGAGGCGGCGACCTCCGACGGCGGCAGCCAGGTCTCCCCCAGGCTCAGGTGCAGCACGACCAGGCCCGACAGCGTGGCCGCCAGCAGGCTCGCGGCCACGAGGCGGCGCCGCGCGTGCGGCGCCCGCCGCGGGGTGGGCGCGCCGGTCGACCCGTCGGGGTGAGTCGGCGGGCGAACGCGGGTCGAGGAGGTCATCGGCCGGCTCCGATCGCCCGGGGCGCGTCGCCGAGACGGCGGGCCAGCAGCACGAACAGCGGGGAGCCGAGGATCGCGAGCATGATCCCGACGCTGACCTCGGAGGTGGTCAGCACGAGGCGCCCGGCGACGTCGGCGACGAGCAGCACGAGGGCGCCGGTGAGCGCGGAGACGAGCACGGTGGCGACGGGTCGCGCGCCG
>NZ_BCNQ01000243.1 GCF_001515525.1 Piscicoccus intestinalis NBRC 104926
GGGCGGGCCGGCACCGTCGCTCCCGAACAGCGCCCGCCCGCGCCGGACGCGGGAGCGGACGCCCCGCGCTCGCCGGGTGGCGTTGCCCTCAGTCACGAGATGTGATCCTAACCACGGAAAAGGTCCGAGTATGCGTCGCACGACACATACCCGGACCTTTTCATCGATGTTTTCGAGCCTCCCGGGGCTCTTTTTCGCTCAGGCCAGCGGCTTGGGGTGCCACCACCAGGTGTCGCTCGAGCGCTCCATTGCGCTCGCGGCGCTCACGGCGACCGGCTTGGGGTGCCACCACCAGGTGCGGGCGGCCGTACCGGAAAAGCTGCTCAGCTGCGTGTTGTCCATCACATTCTCCTGATTCCAAAAGGTGGGCCGTCTCCCGAAATCCGGCCCTACAAGTTCTGAACTCGGCCGAGGGACAATGACTCTCGCCTCCCCTGTCCCGTTCGGCCTGTTCCATCTTTGCACCTGTCCCGAACGCAGGACCAACACATTTACTGTTTCTTGAATGACTTTTGGTAATACTCCTGCAAATGCCGTCGTCGACCGCATCACATTGCTCGGGAAATGCCGAAAAGAGGGCATGATTAAATAGGACGTCCGACTTGGACTAATGCTCGGAAAGCGCCCTGGATTGTTGCCGTGTTTTTGTTTTCGCGACACCCCGACTCCACGTGCCCGAAAGCCTGGCGTCGATCGGCGCCCGCAGCGCACGCACCGCAGGCAGCCACGATCCGGCCTCAGTCGCGCCTCAGTCACGCCTCCGTCGCGCCCCGGCCGCACCCCGCCGCATCCTGGTCGGGGTCGACCCTGAGCGCGTCGCCGCCCAGCCTCGGCCCCCGCGTGGGTCGAGTCGAATCCGGATCGGACCCGAATCGATCCACGTGTGGGTCGAGGACCAGGTGGGTAGAGTTTGTGGGGGGCGGTCTGCGCCGCGCCAGCCGCGCCAGGCCATGCCGTGCCAGGCACGCGCCAGCCGCGTCACGACGCCGGCACGACGACCTCACGCAACAGAGGAAGCCGAGGCATCGGCGGATGCCAAGGAATCAGAGGCAAGCAGGTCAGCAGGTCGCGCGGCCTGCGCTGTCCCCCGTCGCCGGGGCTCCTCGCAGGCGCGGGAGTCGGATGAACAAGGTCAGTCCCGGCTCACCCGCCCATCCCGGTCGGCGTCGCCACCCGCTGTCCCCCTGTGCGAGAATGGCGCCGATGCCCGCTCCCCAGCGGGGTCCTGCATGACCGGGCACCGTTCGGGCTCCGGTCGACCGGATCGCCCGTGCGGGCCGGCCCGGTGCAGGCTCTGAACGACGAAGGAGTTCCGCCATGAGCCGACGCGCTCGTAAGCGTCGCTCGCGCAAGGGCAACGCCGCCAACCACGGCCGCCGCCCCAACGCCTGAGCACGGCGCCAGCCGACAACAGCGGGCTGCCGCAACCCCCACGGGAGTTGCGGCAGCCTGTTGCTGTCTGTGGCACGGCTCCTGACGTCATCGAGGCTCAGCTTCTCGGCCGGTCCCAGCGCTCCACCGCTTCTTCGATGACCTCGACGGCCTGAACCGTCTCCGAGGATCCGTCGCGGGTCGTCGTCTGCACGGTCACCGACGTGAGCTTGGACATGATGCGCCTGCGCAGCTCGCCCGGGGCAGCCTGCCCCTGACAGGAACGGCGGACGAGGGCCTTGAGCAGAACGTCCCGCTCGTATTCGTCGAGGCACTCCGCGCACCCGTCGAGGTGCGCCTTGATGCGCCGCGAATCGATGGGGCTGGTCTCCTTGTCGATGAACTCGAAGACCCGCAGAACGATCTGCGAACAATCGACGGTCCCGTGTCCGTCGGCGACGTCGGCGTGCGGGTGGGGCTCGTTCATGCGCCGGCCCCCTGCCCCGCGTACCCGCGTTCGATCGCGTAATCGGTGAGCAGCTCCCGCAGCTGTCGGCGGCCGCGGTGCAGGCGCGACATCACGGTGCCGATCGGCGTCTCCATGATGTCGGCGATCTCCTTGTACGCGAAGCCCTCGACGTCGGCGAGGTAGACGGCCATCCGGAAGTCCTCGGGCAGCGCCGCCAGCGCCCGCGTCACGTCGCTGTCGGGCAGGTGCTCCAGCGCCTCGGTCTCGGCCGAGCGCAGCCCGCGGGAGCTGTGCGACTCCGCGCGCGCCAGCTGGTAGTCGGCGATGTCGGCGGAGTCGGACTCCTGCGGCTGCCGCTGCTTCTTGCGGTACGAGTTGATGTAGGTGTTCGTGAGGATGCGGTACAGCCACGCCTTGAGGTTGGTGCCCGGCCGGTACTGGTGGAACGCCCCGAACGCCTTGGCGTACGTCTCCTGCACGAGGTCTTCGGCATCGGCGGGGTTGCGGGCCATCCGCAGCGCCGCGCTGTACAGCTGGTCGAGGAAGGGCATCGCCTCGGCCTCGAAGCGGGCCGCGCGTTCGGCCGGGGTCTCCGTGGCGGGGTCGACCGTGGGCGTCGGCGGTTCGGTCGGCGTGGCGGGCGTCGCGGACGCCGCGAGCGTCTGCTCGACGCTCGCCTGCTCGCCGGCGCCGGTGTCCGGCTTCTCGTCAGTCATCGCCGACCACGATACCGGCCGGTCGCAAACCGCTCGACATCTCGATCGCTGGATGGGGCGAGCGGCACGTCGCGCCGCCGAACGGTCGCGCACGGTCTGCATCGCGGCTCCTTCACGAATGGGGGCGCGGGCCGACAGCCGGCAGACGCCCTCCGGAGCCGGTGAGCCCCGGTGAGCGGGCCCCGGCCCGCTGCTGTTCGGTGGTGATCGTCGGCGTCAACGCCACCGCGCACCGGGAGCATTCCCTGTGGTGTCGCTCACCGGACGCCCCGGTCCGCTCGCGCGGCTTCACCGATTGGTCGGAGCCGGTCAGTCACCACCGACCGGGGCGGGCCACGTGGCGTCGAGCCAGTCCGCCACGGCGGCACGCACATCGGCGGCGTCGCCGGCGAACCCGTGGCCGCCCCGCACGGGCACCACGTCGAGTCCGGCGGCCTGCGCGAGCCGCTCCGGGCGGCCGAAGGAGTCGGTGCGCCCCTGCACGAGCAGCAGCGGCATGTCCGCCGCGCGCGCCGCGGCGAGCTCGTCGGACCGGCTCGGCCTGGGCTTGTCGCCGCGCGCCGGTGGCTCCAGCGGGAACGACAGCAGCAGGAGCCCGTCGGGGCGCAGGTCCTTGGCGGTGCGAGCGACGACGCGGGCCCCGGCGCTGCGCCCGCCCGCGATGCGCGGACCGGGCAGCCGGCG
>NZ_BCNQ01000244.1 GCF_001515525.1 Piscicoccus intestinalis NBRC 104926
GCCGACGCCCGCCCCGTCGCCCCGCACGACGCGCACGAGGTGGTGTCGGCGCCGATGCTGCGGGAGGCGGTGGCGCACCTGGCCCCGACCCTGCCGTTGCTGCAGGAGCTCGGTGAGCGGTTCGCGGCGGCGGGGCACGAGTTGGCGCTCGTCGGCGGCCCGGTGCGGGACGCCTTCCTCGGCCGCGTCAGCGGCGACCTCGACCTGACGACCAGCGCCCGGCCCGAGCAGATCGAGGCGGTCGTCGCCGGCTGGGCCGACGCGCGCTGGGACGTCGGACGCGACTTCGGCACGATCGCGATGCGCAAGGGGGCGCACACGATCGAGATCACGACGTATCGGGCGGACGCCTACGACCACACGAGCCGCAAGCCGGTCGTCGCGTTCGGCGACGACCTGGCCGACGACCTGGTGCGCCGCGATTTCACGGTCAACGCGATGGCGCTGCGGCTGCCCGGCCTGGAGTTCGTCGACCCGCACGGCGGGCTCGCCGACCTCGCCGCGCGGCGGCTGCGTACCCCCGGCCCGCCGGCGGTCTCGTTCGCCGACGACCCGCTGCGCATGATGCGGGCGGCCCGGTTCGTGGCCCAGCTCGACAGCGAGCTCGACCCGGGCGTCGCGCAGGCCGTCGCCGCGGCCGTCGACTCCCTGCAGATCGTCTCGGCCGAGCGGATCCGCGACGAGCTCGTCAAGCTGCTGCTCACCCCGGCGCCCCGGCGCGGCCTGGAGGTGCTCGTCGACACCGGTCTGGCCGACCGGATGCTGCCCGAGCTGCCCGGCATGCGCCTGGCGATCGACGAGCACCACCGGCACAAGGACGTCTTCGAGCACTCGCTGACCGTGCTCGACCAGGCCATCGCGCTCGAGGGCCCGCCCGGCGCGCCCGCCGACCGGGTTCCCGGCCCCGACCTCGTGCTGCGCCTGGCGGCGCTGCTGCACGACATCGGCAAGCCCGCCACCCGCCGCTTCGAGCCCGGCGGTGGGGTGAGTTTCCACCACCACGAGGTCGTCGGCGCGAAGATGGCCGCCAAGCGGCTGCGGGCGCTGCGGTTCGACAAGGCGACGATCGCCGCCGTCTCCCGGCTCATCGAGCTGCACCTGCGGTTCCACGGCTACGGCGGCGGGGAGTGGACCGACTCCGCGGTGCGCCGTTACGTCACCGACGCCGGTGACCTGCTGCCGCGGCTGCACCGGCTCACCCGGGCCGACTGCACGACCCGCAACCGGCGCAAGGCCGCCCGGCTGGCCCGCTCCTACGACTCGCTCGAGGAGCGGATCGAGCAGCTCATGGCCGCCGAGGAACTCAAGGCCGTGCGCCCCGAGCTCAACGGCAACGAGATCGCCGCGACCCTGGGGATCGAGCCGGGTCCGCTGCTCGGGCGCGCCTATAAGCACCTGCTCGCCGTGCGCCTCGACCGCGGCCCGATCGGCCCCGACGCCGCCCGCGCCGAACTGCTCGCCTGGTGGGCCCGGCAGCCGGAGTCGGGCGCCAGCGGCTCCGACTAGCGCTCGCGAACGCCGGCCGCCGGCCTCCCGTCAACCGCGACCGAGGTCGCGCCGGCGCCACCCGAGCAACCCGAACCCGATGAGGGCGGCGGCGAGCACGGTCTCGGCGACGACCGGCCCCCAGGCCATCGCCTCGGCGGGCAGCTGCGGCAGGGCCGCGAACGGGGTCGCGTCGAGCAGCACCCGCGGCAGGTCGAGCAGGCCGCCGACCCACGTGGCGAACAGCGACCAGCCGAGCAGCGCCCACAGCAGCGGGGTCAGCCGCGGTGCCCAGCCGACGAGCGCGGTGCCCACGCCGACGGTCAGCCACAGGCCGGGAGCCAGCGCGAGGGCCGCCCCGGCGAGCTGCCCGACCACCCCGAGGCCACCGCCGCCCACCGCGGAAGCGACCGCGAGCAGCGCCCCGCACGCGACGAACACCACGGTCGGCGCGACGAGGGCCGGGACGACGTGCGCGAGCAGCAGCCGGGTGCGCGAGGTCGCGGTCGAGCCGAGCAGCTCCAGGTGGCCGTTGTCCTCCTCCTGGCGCACGCGCAGGATGAGCGTCGCCGCGAAGATCGCCACGACGACGACGAGGATGCCGAGGATCGTCGCGTAGTAGGTGTCGCGCAGCACCCCCGCGCCCTGACCCATCCGGCGGAACAGCTCCGCCAGGCGCGGGTTGTCCGCCAACATCTCGTCGATGGTGCCCGCCAGCGTGCCGATGACCAGCGCGAACAGGCTCATGCCCAGGGCCCAGCCGAGGATCGCGGGGCGTTCCAGACGACGCACCAGCGACTCGACGCCGGTGAGCCCGAACATCCCCGTGTCGGCGCGGGCCGGTCCGGGGCGCGGGGGGCGCAGCCCGGCTCCGTGATCTCGGCGCGACTCGAGCGCGAACGCGGCGGCGGTGAGCGCGCCGGTCAGAGCGAGCGGCAGCAGCAGGATCCACCAGCGCTCGTCGGCGTACGGCCGGGTCAGCGCGGCCCACTCGACGGGGGACAGCCAGCGCAGCGGGGTCCACGACGAATCGTCGCCGGCGCCGTCGGCGACGGCCCGCAGCGCATAGGCGGCGCCGAGCGCCCCGAGGGCGATGAACCGGGCGGACCGGGCCGACGCGGCGAGCTGGGCGCCGACCGCGCCGACCCCCGCCCACACGGCCCCGACCAGTCCGATCCCGAGTCCGGTCGCGAGGGCGCCGGCGGTCGGGGGCGCGGCGGCCGCCATCGTGGCGGCGACCAGGGCCGCCAGCACCCCGCACCCGCCGAAGGCCACGACGAGCGCGCCGGCCAGCGGGGCGTGCCGGCCGATCGCGCCGGCGCGCAGCAGCTCGACCCGTCCGTCGTCCTCCTCGGCGCGCGTCGCCCGGATCACCCCGAGCGCGGCCATCATCGCGGCGGCCGCGGCGACGAACGTGCCCACCCGCCACATCGTGAACCCGCCGGCGGTCAGCAGGTCGTACGGCGGACCGAGCATCGCCCGCATCGTGGGATTTCCCTCGAGGGCGGCGACGGTGGCCCGCCCCACCGGGCCGGCCGGCACGAGCTCGGTGTAGGCGGAGGCGGTCGCCGGCAGCAGCGCGGTGAGCGCGAGCACCCAGACGAGCCAGAACCACCGGGATCGGCGCAGCGCCAGGCGCGCCGCGAGCATCGTGCCGGTCAGCGTGCCCCCGGCCAGGCGCGCCGGCGCCTCGTGC
>NZ_BCNQ01000245.1 GCF_001515525.1 Piscicoccus intestinalis NBRC 104926
CGGCTTCGGCGCGGTCGGCCGCGATGAGCGCGCGGACCGCCTCGATGCCGCCGTACTCCCACTCGTGCAGCAGCGCCGACAGCTCCCACGCCCCGGTCGCCAGCAGCGAGACGCCCATCGGTCCGGTGCGCCGCACCTGCCCGCTGACCAGCATCAGCCAGGACCCGAAGACCGTTGCGGCGTAAGGACCTTGGACGTCTTCGAAGAACGTCGCGTCGACCGGACCGGTGGAGTCCTCGACGGTGAGGAAGACGACGCGGCGCCCGGAGCGCACCGGTGGGGTCTGGGTGGCGACCTTGACGCCGGCGACGAAGATGTCGCTGTGGCTGCGCACCGCGCGCAGGTCGACCGAGCGCACGGTGGGCAGCTGGGCGAGCATCGGGACGTACGGGTCGAGCACGTGCCCGCTGACGTCGAGTCCGAGGATGTCGAGCTCGGCGTGCACCCGCTCGGCCCGGGTCATCTCCGGCAGACCGGTGCCCGCGGTCAGCCGCGGGGTGTCGCCGAGGTCGAGGCGCAGCTGCATCGGCTGGGAGCCCGCGGGTTCGACCGCCGCCGGCGCCCGGGACTGGGCCGCCGCGGCCGCCCGCACGTCGGAGCGGTAGCCCGGCAGCTCCCGGTCCGCCTCCCCCGGCCGGCCCGAGGGCAGGCCCTCGGGCGCGGGCAGCGGCTTGGCCCGGGTGCTCGGTCGCGAGCGCCGGGAGGCGCGGCGGGTGCCGTGCAGCGACGCCGACCAGCGTTCCAGCTCGCCGATGTGCAGCAGCAGGTCGCGGCGGGTGACGCCGCCGCGACGGCCGAGACCGTCTCCGGCGGAGTCGAGACCGTAGAGCGAGTCGAACGCCCCGGCGAGCACGAGCCGCTCGGCCACCGGCCGGGAGACGTGCGCGCGCAGCCAGAAGTCGGGCAGGTCGGCGTACGGCTGACCGGCGACGATCCGGGCGATCTCGGCCTCGCTGACTCCCTTGACGTCGGCCAGCGACAGCCGGATGCCGAGCACGCCGCCGACCGCGCCCGCGCCGGGCCCGTCGCCTCCCGCCGCAGCGCCGTCCTCATCGGATCCGTCCTCATCGGCGCCGTCCTCATCGGTGCCTGCCCCACCACCACCGACACCACCGAGCCACTCGACGCGATAGGTCTCGCGGCTGTCGTTGACGTCGAGCCCGAGGATCGGCACGCCGAAGCCGCGGGCGTCGTCGAGGATGAGCCGCTTGGGGTACATGCCCGGGTCGTGGGTGAGCACTCCGGCGATGAACGCCGCCGGGTGGTGGGTCTTCAGCCACGCCGACTGGTAGGTCGGCAGCGCGAACGCGGCCGCGTGGGCCTTGCAGAACCCGAAGCTGGCGAACGCCGCGAGCACCTCCCAGATGCGTTCGACGTCGTCGGGTTCGTAGCCGCGGGCCGCGGCGCGCGGCCGCCACCAGGCCTCCACGCGGTCTCGGCCGTCATGGGTGCCCATCGCGCGGCGCACCTCGTCGGCCTCCGCCAGGCTCACCCCGGCGGTCGTCGCGACGAGCTGGAGCACCTGCTCGTGGAAGACGACGACCCCGCACGTGGGGTCGAGCGCGTAGGCCAGGCTCGGGTGCAGCACGTCGGGCTCGGTCCAGCCCTGCCGGGCCTGCAGGAACGGGCGGATCATGTCGGACTTGACCGGGCCGGGCCGGAACAGCGAGATGTCGATGACGATGTCGTCGAAGCTCTCCGGCGCGAACTTGCCGATGAGCTCGCGCTGCCCGGGGCTCTCGATCTGGAAGCAGCCCAGCGTGCGGGTCGAGCGGATGAGGTCGAAGGTGGCCTCGTCGTCGAGCGGCACCTGGGCGCGGTCGTCGAGGTCGACGCGCTCGCCGGTGACGCGGGCGACCTCGTCGACGGCGTGCGCCATCGCCGACTGCATGCGGATGCCGAGCACGTCGAGCTTGAGCAGCCCGAGGGTCTCGACGTCGTCCTTGTCGAACTGACTCATCGGGAAACCCAGCCAGCTCGCCTCGACCGGGGTGCGGTCGAGCAGCGCGGCGTCGGAGAGCACGACGCCGCACGGGTGCAGCGCGATGTGCCGGGGCAGCCCGTCGAGGCGCTCGACGAGCTCGAAGAGCACCTCCATGCGCCGGCTCGACCCGCCGCTCGGCCCGCCGCACGACCCACTGCTCGACCCGCTGCCCGGCCGCCCGCCGCGGCCCGCGCCGCCCGAGGCCAGCCCGAACGCGGCGAGCTCGGGCAACTCCTCGATCGCGCTGCGCGCGTCGCGGGCCCGGATGTGCGGGAACGCCTTGGCGATCGCGTCGATCTCGACCGGAGGCAGCCCCAGCGCCGACCCGACGTCGCGGATGGCGTGCCGCACCCGGTAGGTCTCCATCATCGACACGCACGTCACCCGCTCGCCGCCGAAGCGCTCCAGGATCCGCTCGTAGACCTCGGTGCGGCGGGCGGATTCGACGTCGACGTCGATGTCGGGCAGCTCCGCTCGCAGCGGCGTGCAGAACCGTTCCATGAGCAGCCCGTGCGCCAGCGGCTCGATGCCGCTGATGCCGAGCAGGTAGTTGATGAGGCTGCCCGCGCCCGACCCGCGGGCGGCGCAGCGCACCCCCATGTCGCGGATGAGGTCGCACACCGAGGCGACCGTGAGGAAGTACGTCGGATAGCCCAGCGCCCGTACGACCCCCAGCTCGTCGTCGAGACGGGCATTGACCGCACGCAACAGTGTGTTGTCGGCGCCGGGGTAGGCGCCCGCGATGGCGCCGCGGCAGCGCCGCTCCAGCACCTCCTGGCAGTCGGTGCCCGGCGCGAGACCGAGGGCCGCCGGCTCCGGCAGGTGCACCGACCCGATGCCGATGTCGGTGCGCGGATCCTGCGCGCACTCCCGGGCGAACTCGCCGGTGCGCTGCAGGAGCCGGCGCGCGGCGGCGCCGTCCTGCTCCCCGACCACCCGACGCATCGCGGCGAACATCGTCGGGGCGTCGGCGATGTGCCCGGCCGAACTGATGCGGTCGACGTGCCGCTCGTGCAGCAACGTCAGGCGGCGGGCGGCGTCGAGCACGTCGACGGTCGCCCCCTGGTCGGGGCGGGCGTGGCGCACCGCCGCGCTGGCGACCGCGGGCAGCCCCGCGCGGG
>NZ_BCNQ01000246.1 GCF_001515525.1 Piscicoccus intestinalis NBRC 104926
CGGGAGGCCGCCACGCACGCGCACAGCACGGGACCGTCGGTGCCGGCGGCCGACCCGACGGTCGTGCTGGCGCTGGTTCGCGAGGCGATCGCCCGGCGCGGCGCGGTGTGGATCGGCCTCGCCGACTCCGCGGGCGGCACCCGGCGGGTGCTGCTGCACCCGGTGCGCGTCGAGGGAGGGCGCATCCACGGCCATCTGGAGTCGGAGTCGGGCGCTCCCGCGCGCCGCGCCGAGCGCTCCCGCTCGGCCAACGGGACCGCCTCCGCGGAGCTGCCCTCGGTCTCCCTGCACCGCATCACCGGGGCGTTGCTCGTGGAGTAGCCGCGGGTCACCTCCCGTTCGACCGGGCGAAAGCCGCGGGGCGGGGTGACGATAGCCACACGCCGCTGAGCGCACGGTGGGTCGTGACCACGGACCCGACCGGCGGCCCACGGCTACTCTGAATCGATGCTGTCCATGCGTGCGGTCGTCTTCGACACCACCGACCCGAGGTCACTGGCGACCTTCTGGGCCGACGTCACGCGCACGCAGATCAGCCACGACTGGGGCGAGTACGTGATGGTCGAATGGAACCCGATGCTGGCCTTCCAGTACGTCGCCCACCCCACCCCCGGCAAGAACCGGCTGCACATCGACCTGCAGGCTCCCGACATTGCCGCCGCCGAGACCGAGGTCGAACGGATCGTCGGCCTCGGCGCCAGCCGCATCGGCTCCGTCGAGATGCGCGGCACCTCCTGGATCGTGCTCGCCGACCCCGACGGCAACGAGTTCTGCCTCTACCGCACGTTCGATCATTCCGAGCGCTGACGTCCGACCCGGCGGCGCTGCGGTGCCGACGCCAGGGCGGCGACAGGCAGAGCGGCGGCGACAGGCGGGCCGCTGACGGCTATGGGTGCGCGACGTCGGGCCGCGCCTGCGCCAACTCGCGGGCGCACCCGCGCAGCACGGCCGCGGCGGCGTTCATCGCGGGGGAGCGCCGCCGTTCCCGCAACTGCGCGAGGAAGATCCGCCGCGGTGCCGGGTCGCAGGTGATCGGCACGGCATGCACGTCCGGGCGCAACGTCATGGTGGCCAGCTTGGGCGCCAGGCAGATCCCGATACCCGCCGCGACCATCCCCTGCGCCTCCTGATAGTCGTTGGCGGCGAAGGCGATTCGCGGCTGATATCCGGCGTTTGAGCAGATCCGGGAGAGCACCGACCCCACGGGGTGCTCGGCCCGGGTCACCCATTGGTCGTCGCGCATGTCGGCCAGGTCGACGCCGACCGACCCGGCGAGGCGATGGCCGTCGGGCAGAAGCAGCAACATCGGGTCGCGCATCAGCGGCGTGAGCGTGATCTCGGGGTCGTCGAGCTGGTCCCACGGGTAGTCCCACAACAGGGTGAGGTCGAGTTCGCGGCGGTGCAGCCACTCGACGAGCTGGTCGAACCGGGCGCTGCGCACCGTGAGCGCGATCCGCGGGTGCTGGGCGCGGTACTGCTTCACGAACAGCGGCATGAGCGAGGCGCCCACCGTGGGAAAAGCCCCGATGCGCAGCTGGCCCCGGTGGGCCCCCGCGTATTCGGCCATCTCGGCCTCCGCCGCGCTCATGAGCCGGTCCACCCGGTCGGCGTAGACGACGAGGGAGCGCCCGGCGTCCGTCAACCGCACGCCGCGGGGGTGGCGATCGATCAGCGGCACCCCGACCTCGCGCTCGAGCTTCGAGATCTGTTGGGAGACAGCGGAGGTCGTCAAGGACATCTCCTTCGCCGCCACCGTCAGCGAGCCGCAGCGGGCGACCTCACGCAGCAGCATGAGCCGGCGCACATCGACGTCCATCGCTGGACTTTAGCACAGCTAATAGGACCTCTAAGAACTTTCGATTGTGCTGAAGTGCTATACGCAGCATCGTGGAAGCACGGCCCCGCCAAAATACTCAAGGCACGGTCGACTCCTAGTTGGAAGGACAATGATGTTCACGCTCCCCGCATATCTCTATCGCGGAGGGACGAGTAAGTGCTGGCTGTTCTGCGAGCCCGACCTCGCCCCCTACGCGCCCGATGAGTCCGAATTGTCGCGAATACTTTCCGCGGCGCTGGGCGGGGACGATCCCCGCGAGATCAACGGCGTGGGAGGCGCCACGACCACGACGTCGAAAGCGGCGGTCATCACGCCGACGCCCGGCGCCGAGTCCCACCTCTCCTACACCTTCGCCCAGGTCGGTATCGGAGACGGCACGGTCGAGTACGGCTCCAACTGCGGCAACTGCGCCACCGCCATCGGCCTGTTCGCCCTCGACCAGGGCTACGCGCCGATCGTCGACGGCGTCTCCGAGGTGCGGATGTACAACACGAACACCGACACAGTACTGACCGCGCGTCGCGACACCGGGCGGCGTGGTTCCCGACCTGGGCGACGCCCGCGTTCCCGGCACCCGCACCACGGGAGTCGGTGTGGAGCTCGGCTTCCTCGAGCCCGCGGGCGGGAAATCGCCGCTGCCGACCGGCAACCCCATCGACGAATTCCCGGTGGCGACCGACACGCGTCCGCGACCCTCGTCTCCCCCGGCGCGCCGGCCGCCCTCTTCCGGGCCTCCGACCTGGGCCGGACCGGCTCCGAAACGCTGTCTGAGATGTCCGACTTCGCCCCGACGCTCGCGACGGCGCGCCGCCCCGCGGCGCGCGCGATGGGCCTCATCTCGGAGTCCGACCCGACCAGCCACGCGGTGCCCAAGCTCGGCATCGTCGGCCCGCCGGCCGACTACGTGACCCCGCTGGACGAGCCGATCGCCGCGAGCGACTACGACATCGCGGTGCGCATGCTCTCGATGAACGCCCCGCACCCGGCGATCGGCCTGACGTCGGCCGTCGCCGTCGCCGCCGCGGCCGCCACGCCGGGCGGCACGGTCGCCGAGGTGCTCGGCGGGGCGCTGAGCCCCGAGAACAACCGCAGTCTTCGCATCGGGACGCCGGGCGGCATCGTCGCCGTCGACGTCACGTTCGCCGCCGACGGGTCGATGAGCCACGTCGGACTGCAACGGGCCGCCCGCCGCATCGCGCAGGCCGTGCTCTCCATCCCCCTATCCCGCGCCACCGCCGTCGCGGGCTGATCAGA
>NZ_BCNQ01000247.1 GCF_001515525.1 Piscicoccus intestinalis NBRC 104926
GACCGCCGCGGGCCGGTGACGGACCGGGCGTGGGACGCCCGGGTGCGGACGGTTTGGCGCCGCGCGCACGCGGCGGAGCGGGCGTGGCGTCCGCGCCGGCGGACTTGCCGGCAAGTTCGGCGGGGAAGCTCTCGCGGATCTTGCGGACCACCGGCGGCTCGATCGTCGAGCTGGCCGAGCGGACGAATTCCCCTTGGTTCTTCAGATGGTTGAGCAGGGTCTTGCTCTCGATTCCGAGCTCCTTCGCGAGCTCGTAGACCCGGACCTTAGCCACTTCTCTCCTCGTCTACGGTCCGGGCTGCGAAGTCGACCTGCTCACTGCAGTGCTGGGCAGAACGGACCGTGTTCAGTGCTGGGTGATGCTCATTGCCGAGTACTCATCGGATGCTCATCAGCGTCAAACCTGCTTTCGGTCGTGTTGCCCGACGCGGCCCGTCTGGTCGCGGCGGTGTGCTCGGTCGGTGCGTCTCGATCGCCGGTCACGCCTGCGGTGAGGCGGCCAGGTACTCCCGGATCGGGCTCACGTCGAGCGCCGCGGAAACCCGCAGCGCCCGGGCGAACGCCCGACGCCGAACCGCCTGGTCGAAGCACTCCTGACTCGGGTGGAGCCAGGCGCCACGGCCGGCGAGCCGGCTCCGGGGATCGGGTGTCACCCGGAGCGGGGCCGCACCGTCTCCGCGCGCGGCGGAGGTGGTGTCGGCCTGCGCCGCGGCGAGCACCACACGCAACAGAGCCGATCGCTCGTCACGGCGGCGACAGCCCACACACGTGCGCACCGGGGGCGTCGAGGAACCCCGCGGGATCGGGGGGTTCACGTCGTCGAACCAGGGAGGCGCGAGCGCGGGCAGCACTCACCGTGACCGAACGGTCGCCACCATTCTAGCGCGCTCGTCACCGATGCGTGCCACCCGCTGTCGCATCACCGGGACGACCGGTGCGCGGCGGGCGCGCTTGCTGACCAGCGGAACCGCGCGCGGCCCCGGCTCCACCCGCGGCCGTGCCCCGCGCACCGGCCCCGGCACCCGCAGCACCACCGGCACCCGCAGCACCCGCAGCATCCCCGGCACCCGCGGCATCGGTGTCGGGGCGGATGTCGATGCGCCAACCGGTGAGCTTGGCGGCGAGCCGGGCGTTCTGCCCCTCCTTGCCGATGGCCAGGGACAGCTGGTAGTCCGGCACGATGACCCGCGCGGCGCGGGCCGCCGCGTCGACCACCTCGACCGAGGAGACCCGCGCGGGCGACAGGGCCGCGGCGACGAAGCTCGCGGGGTCGCTGGAGTAGTCGACGATGTCGATCTTCTCGCCGCGCAGCTCCGCCATGACGGCGCGCACCCGCTGCCCCATCGGTCCGATGCAGGCGCCCTTGGCGTTGACGTCCTTGAGGGTGGAGTGCACGGCGATCTTCGTGCGGTGGCCCGCCTCCCTGGCAAGCGCGGCGATCTCGACGGTGCCGTCGGCGATCTCGGGCACCTCGAGGGCGAACAGCTTGCGCACGAGGTTGGGGTGCGTGCGCGAGAGCCCGATCTGCGGGCCGGACGGGCCGCGCTTGACCGACACGACGTAGCAGCGCAGCCGCTCGCCGTGGGCGTACCGCTCGCCCGGCACCTGCTCGGAGGTGGGCAGCAGGCCCTCGACGGTGCCGAAGTCGACGAGCACACCGCGGCCCTGGCTCTGTTGGATGACGCCGGTGACGATGTCGCCCTCGCGGCCCTTGAAGTCGCCGAGGATCGCGTCGTCCTCGATGTCCCGCAGCCGCTGCAGGATCACCTGCCGCGCGGTCGAGGCCGCCACCCGACCGAAACCCTCTGGGGTGTCGTCGAATTCCGGACCGGGTTCGCCGCGGGTGCCGTCGTCGGCGACCTGCGGGTCTTCGCGGGCCCACACGGTGACGTGCCCGGTCTTGCGGTCGAGCTCCACGCGGGAGTGCCGGTAGGAGCCATCGGTGCGCTGATAGGCCAGCAGCAGAGCCTGCTCGATCGCGGGCACGATGACGTCGAGCGGCACGTCGCGCTCGCGTTCGAGGGCGCGCAGCGCGGCCAGGTCGATGTCCATCAGTCCTCCTGCTCTTCGCTGTGCGGATCGGTGTCGGCGTCGAGGTCGTCGTTCTCGGGGGCGCCCGGCCGGTTGAACTCCACCTGCACCTGGGCCCGGCTCAGCGCGGCGTACTCGACGAACTGCTCGCCCGGATCGTTCCCGGAGCCGGTGTGCCCGGCGGGCCCCGTCGGCCCGGAACCCGTCGCGCCGCTGAGCCGCACGCCGTCGGCTCCGGCGGCGGCGATGCGCCCGGTGACCTCACCGCCGTCGCGCAGCTGCGCGGTGACGAGGCGACCGACGTTGCGCCGGAAGTGCCGCGGTTGCGTCAGCGGGCGCGACAGCCCCGGCGAGGTCACCTCCAGCACGTACGGCGCCGGACCCATCGCGTCCGAGGACTCCAGGGAGGCGTCGATGAGCCGGGTCGCGTCGGCGACGGTGTCGAGCGCCACCGGCTCCACCGGGGTGGTCTCGTCGCCCGGGTCGAGGGACGACAGGTCGTCGTCGACGGCGATGCGCACCAGCCGACGCTTGCCGGCGCGTTGGACGACGAGGTCGTCCACCACGAGGCGCAGCGGCGCCACCGCCTCCTGCGCCTCCTGCAGCACCTGCTGCTGGAGCGTCCGCTCGCTCATCGACCTGCCTCCTGTCGACGCCCTCTGCGGCCGCCGTATTCATCTGCCGTCTGTCGTTGTGCGCCGCACGCGTGCGGCGCAAGCCCGGGTGGACTCGGCGACCACTGTAACCAGAGGCTCACCCGGCGCCGCCAGCGTGCGGGAGCCGGGCGCCCCGCCGAGCCGCGCCCGTCGTCGCTCTGGCCGGGCGCGCCGGGAAGCTGCGCGGCCGCGTACCGGCGACGCACCGGCAACGCACCGGGCGGCGCCTGAACCGGATGGCTGCACACATCGGTCATCATCGGGTCATGGCCTCCTGCCCGATCTCACCAGAGCGCGGGTCCGACGGCGAATCCCTCTCGCACAGTGACATTTCCGCCGCCGTTCCGGCCAGGC
>NZ_BCNQ01000248.1 GCF_001515525.1 Piscicoccus intestinalis NBRC 104926
TCCCGCCCGGTCGACCTCCCGGCGCGCGTCACCGCGGCCACCGCGCGCACCGAGACCGCCGCCCACCTCGGGCTGGCCCGCGTGCCCGGGGCCGTCGCGCTGGCCGACACCCTGCTGGTCGTCGAGAACTACCCCCGGCCCGAGACCCACGAGGCCGCCGCCTCGGTGGCCGTCGGCCTCGTGCGCGGCCACGACGCCACGACGTTCCCCGTCACCGCGACGGTCGGGCTCGCCGACGGCGCCATCGGCCTCGAAGTCGAGATCGACCCGGCCCAGACCGACGCCGACCCCGAGCTGCTCGCCCGCGCCTGGGCCCTCGCCGTGCGACGCGTGCTCGAGCAACCGCACGCTGCTGGGCGCGACGCGCCCGAACCCGACGCGGCTGCCGGCGGCGACCCGTGGGCGACGCTGCGAGCCCGGGCGAGCCGCCCCGCCTCCGGGCTGACGCCCGTGGCGCTGCCGGCGGCCGCGCCCCACCAGGCATCCGAACCGTCCGGATCGGACCGCCAGCGACACGCTGAGAGAACAGACCTCGTCGCCCGGGTCATGGCCGACGTGCTCGGCGTCGACGCGGTGCCGCCCGGCGTCTCGTTCTTCGAGGCGGGCGCCGACAGCATCCTCGCGGTGCGTCTCGTCGGCGGCCTGCGAGGCCACGGCCTGCGCGTCGGCGTTCGCGACGTCTTCGCCGCGCCACTGCCCGACGACCTCGCGGCCCTCGCCGCGCAGCACGTCGATGCCGCGGCGGGCGCCGAGGAGGCCGCTCCGGCGCCGGCGAACGAGGCCGGAGCCGGTGGCGCGGCTCTTCCCGCGACCCCGGCCATCGCCTGGTACCAGGAGTTGCTGCGCCGCGGCGGCTCCGGGCGCGGATTCCAGCAGCTGCGGCACGTGCTGCTGCCGGCCGACACCCCGGTCACCGCCGTCGGCGCCGCGGTGCAACGACTCGTCGAGCGGCACGACGCGCTGCGCCTCGCGGTGGGCCTCGACGAGGTTCGCGTCGTCACCGCGCCGCCCCAGCGGTTGGCCGTCGTCGGCCCGGGCGACCTGCGCGAACAGCTGCGCCGGCTCGCCGACGAGATCGACCCCACCACAGGGGATCTCGTGCGCTGGGCCGTCGTGCCCCAGGCCGAGTGCGTGCGGGTCGTCGCGCTGGCCCACCACCTGGCCGTCGACGCCGTCTCCTGGGGCATCCTCAGCGACGAGCTGACGGCCCTCGCAGCGGGGGCCACGCTGCCTCCGGCCCCCTCGTTCGCGGGCTGGGCCCACGCCCAACGGGCCGCCGTCGACCGGAAGGAGAACGTCGACAGCGCGGCCGACCGGTGGCTGCGCACCTTGGCGCCCGCCGCGCCCCTGCGGCCTGCCGCCCGACCCCCCGGGACCGAGAAGGCGGGCAGCGGTCCGGCCGCGCCGGTCGACATCGGCACCCGCCCCGACAGCCGCCCCGACTGCCGCCCCGACAGCCGGGCCGAGGACTGGTTCGACTACGGGTCCGTCGGCGCCGCAACGGAACTCGAGGTGCGCGTGGACCGGCACGTGACCGCCCGGCTCCTGGCCGCCGGCCGGCGCGGCTGGAGCGTCGAGGCCCTTCTCGCGGCGGCGCTCACCGGTGGCCGCACCGACGACCTCGTCGTCGAATTCGAGGGGCACGGGCGCCCCACCGACCTGCCCGCCGACGACCCCCGCGCCACGGGGCCCGGGGCCGACGCGGTCGGCTGGTTCACCGCCACCTGGCCGGTGCGGCTGCCCGGCGACCCGGAGCCGGGAGGGGATCGGCTGCGGCACCTGACCCGCACGGCCCGCGCCGTGGCGGCCGGACGCGTCGACGGGCCGGACTACGGCCTGCTGCGGCACACCCATCCGACGCTGGCCCCGGCCCTGTCCGACGCCGAACGACGCTGCCCCCCACAGGTCCTGCTCAACTACCTCGGATCATCGGTCACAGCCGGCGCCGGCGCCGACGACCCGGCGGCGTTGGAAGGCGAATTGCGGCTGCACGCAGACCTGCCGGTCTCCCACCCGGTGGAGATCAACGCCTATCTCGTGCCCGGCAGCCCGGGGGCGGGCGACGGTGCGGCAGCCGAGCTCGTCGCGCGCTGGCAGGTGGCGGCCCCGCTGCGCGCTGAGGCGGCGCACCTCGCCGCGGCCTGGACCGAGCAGCTGCGGCACCTCACGAGCCTCGTCGACGCGCCGAGCCCGCGGACCATGCCCCCCGCCCCGACGGCGATCCACGACGCGGTCGGACTCGACGCCGACGACCTGGAGGCGGTGACCGCGGTCGACGGCCCGGCCGTGCGGGCCGTGTGGCCGCCGACACCGGTGCAGCGCGGCATGATCTTCCACGCCGTGACCGCCCCGGGCGAGGACCCCTACACATCGATGCTCGACATCGGGGTGCGCGGCGAGCTGGACCCGGGGGTGCTGCGCCGGGCACTGGAGTCGGTGGTCGCGGACCATCCGCAGCTGCGGCTGCGGGTGCGGTGGACCGAGCGCGGACCGGTGCTCGCCACGGTCGACGACCTCGACGTCGGCTGGCGCGAGCTGACCTGCCCGGACGCCGCCGCGTTCGCCCTCGCCGCGAGCACGGAGGCGGCCCGCGGCTTCGACTTGGAGCGCGGTCCGCTGCTGCGCGCGACCCTGCTCTCCGGCGGCTCCGGCGACATGACAGACACGGGTGTCGGCGGGAACGGTGAGCATCGACTTCTGCTCACCAACCATCACGTGCTGCTCGACGGGTGGTCGATGCCACCGCTCGTCGACGCCGTGCTCGAGCGCTACGCCGCCTTCACCGGCTCCACCGGCTCCACCGGCTCCACCGGCTCGAGCGGCTCGAGCGGCCGCAGCGGCTCGGCAGACGAGACACCCGGCTCGACGCGGGTCGTCGAGCCGGTCGAGCCGGTCGTCGCCGAGCCGGCCGGCAGCGCGTTCGACCGGCACGTCGCGGGGCTGGCCGCGGCGGCC
>NZ_BCNQ01000249.1 GCF_001515525.1 Piscicoccus intestinalis NBRC 104926
GCTCGTCCGCGAGCTCGCCGCGCGCCTCGGGGCCACGGTCGCCACGTACGACGACGTCACCCTGCGCGCCCAGTCCGCACCGCGCGACGACCGCGTCAGCGCCCTCACCGGCGGAGTCGGGTCGGTCGCCCGCGCCGCCGTGCTCGCCCACGGCGCGACCCCGGTGACCGACAAGCGCGTCGCCGGCGGCGCCACGTACGTCATCGCCCTGCGCCCCACCGAGCCCCCCACGTCCCTGAAGACTGCGTGTCGTGGTGAGAACTGCAGTCCGGACTGCAGTTCTCACCACGACACGCAGTTTTCAGGGACGTTCGCAGGGGCGTTCGGGGAGACCCTCGCAGGGACGTCCGGTGGGGGGTTCGACCCGCTGCGGCATCACGGGGACGTGGACGCGCGGACCGCCCGGATCGATCTGGCCGTCAACGTCGCGGTGCCGGCGCCGCCGGACTGGCTGCGGCGGGCGCTGGCCGCGGCCCTCGACGACGTCGCCGCCTACCCCGACGAGGCGCCCGTGCGCCGCCGCCTCGCCGAACACCTGGGCACGGAGCCGGAGTCGCTGCTGCTCGTCAACGGCGCGGCCCAGGCGTTCTCACTGGTCGCGCACGCCCGGGCCTGGCGTCACCCGCTCGTCGTGCACCCGCAGTTCACCGAGCCCGACGCGGCCCTGCGCGCCGCCGGCTACCTGCCGCGCCACCACCTGCTGCGCGCCGACGACTCCTTCACCCTGCGACCGCAGGCGGTCGACGCCGAGGCCGACCTCGTCGTCGTCGGCAACCCCACGAATCCCACCTCCCGCCTGCACGGCGCCGACACCCTGCGCGCCCTGCTGCGCGGCGCGGGCCGCGAGCGCGTGCTCCTGCTCGACGAGGCGTTCATCGACGTCGTGCCCGGCGAGCGCGAGAGCCTGCAGCCCGACGCATGCGCCGCCACCGCCACCACCTCGCGGGGGCTGCTCGTGCTGCGCAGCCTGACGAAGACGTTCGGGCTGGCCGGGATCCGCGCCGGCTACGTCGTCGGCGACCCTCGCCTCGTCGCGCGGCTGCGCGAGCTGGCTCCGCCGTGGTCGGTCAACTCCCTGGCCCTCGCGGCGATCGACGCTGCCGTCACGCCCCAGGCACGCGACCATGTGGACGCCCTTGCCGCCGAATTGCCACGGCGCCGTGACCACCTCGTCGCCGGCCTGCGCGCGGCGGGACTGACCGTGGTCGACGACCCGCAGGGGCCGTTCGTGCTGGCCCACCACCCGCGCGCGGCCGAACTGCGCGCCGGACTGCGCGAGCGCGGCATCGCCGTGCGCCGCGGCGACACCTTTCCCGGGCTCGGGCCGGCGTGGCTGCGGTTCGCGGTGCGCGACGAGGCCACCACCGACGCCCTGCTGACCGCCCTGCGCGCCCTGCCCGAACTGGCTGCCCCCGCCGAAACCACCGCCGCGCCCGAGGAGTCGCCGTGAGTCCGACCCGCCCCGTCCCGCCGCTGCCGCAGGCCACCCGGGAGGCCCTCGACGCGGTCATCACGACCCGCCGCGACATCCGCAGCGACTTCACGATGGACCCCATCGACGACGAGGCGCTCACCCGCATCCTGTCGGCCGCGCACCGCGCGCCCAGCGTCGGGCTGAGCCAGCCCTGGGACTTCGTGCTCGTGCGCGACGAGCATCGCCGCCGCCGGGTGCAGGCCCTCGCCGCCGAACAGCGCGACGCCTACGCCGCGACGCTGCCCGGCGGCCGCGCCCGCCGCTTCGACGGCCTCAAGGTCGAGGCCATCCTGTCGACCCCGCTCAACATCGTCGTCACGTGCGATCCCACGCGCGGCGGCCCCTACACCCTCGGCCGCCACGCCGACCCGCGGATGGCGCCGTTCTCGGTGGCCACCGCCGTCGAGAACCTCTGGCTCGCGGCCCGCGCCGAGGGCATCGGAGTCGGGTGGGTCAGCTTCTTCGACCCCGACGCGCTGCGCGAGGTGCTCGACCTGCCCGAGCACCTGGAGGTCGTCGCCTACCTGTGCGTCGGGCACGTGCGCGCGTTCCCCGAGGCTCCCGAGCTCGCCCTCACCGGCTGGGCCCGGCGCCGCCCCCTGTCGTGGGCGGTCCATCACGAGAAGTGGGGGGCCCGCGGCCTCCCAGGAGGAGTTCCCATGATGCTCGTCGACGAGACCGTCGCCGCCATCCAGCCCGTCGACGAGGCCGCCCGCGCCCGCTGCGACGAGCATCAGCTCACGCTCACCAAGCCCGCCGGTTCGCTCGGCGAACTCGAGACGATCGCGGGCCGCCTCGCCGCGATGGCCGGCGAGTTCCCGCCCCCGATCCCCGAACCCGCCGCCCTGGCGGTCTTCTGCGGCGACCACGGCGTGCACGCCCAGGGCGTCACCCCGTGGCCTCAGGAGGTCACGACGCAGATGGCGCTCAACGTGCTCGCCGGCGGCGCGATGACGAGCGTGCTCGCCCGTCAGGTCGGCGCCGAGGTCGCGGTCGTCGACGTCGGGGTCGCCGCCGACCTGCCCGACGCGCCCGGCCTCATGCGCCGCAAGGTCGCCCCCGGCACCGCCGACATGACCCAGGGCCCGGCGATGACTCCCGACCAGTGCCGCCAGGCCATCGACGTCGGCATCGACGTCGCCCGCGACCTCGTGGCGCAGGGCAACCGGCTCCTGGCCACCGGCGACCTCGGCATCGCCAACACCACCGCCTCCGCGGCGCTCGTCAGCGTGTTCACCGGGGCGCCCGCCGAGCAGGTCACCGGCCGGGGCACCGGCATCGACGACGAGATGCTCGCCCGCAAGATCGAGGTCGTCGAGCGCGCGATCGAGGTCAACGGCGCCGACCGCTCCGACGCCCTGCACGCCCTCGCGGCGGTGGGCGGCCTCGAGCACGCGGCGCTCGTCGGCTTCCTGCTCGGCGCCGCCGCGCTGCGCACCCCGGTCGTGCTCGAC
>NZ_BCNQ01000250.1 GCF_001515525.1 Piscicoccus intestinalis NBRC 104926
CTCAGACGCCACCAGGCCCGGTGACAACACCCCCCGGATCATGCGTTCGACAGGGGCGGTAAGTCATGCCGGACCTGGTGAGCAGCACCCTCATCATGCGAGGGCATGAAGAAGGTAACGGGCGGGGCTGGGGTCAGGGAGGCTCGGGTCAGGGGGCGGTGAGGGCGAGTGCCATGGTGGCGGCGACCACCGCCGCGGCCGCGCAGCCCAGGCCGGCCGTGCCGAGGCGCCACCAGCGCCAGGTCACGCCGGCCGCTCGGCAGCGCTGCAGCCACAACAGCGTCGCCAGCGACCCCCACGGCGTGACGAGCGGCCCGGCGTTCGCGCCGATGAGGGTCGCCATGAGCCGCAGCGGCTCGTGACCCGCGGCGTGCTCCATGGCCAGGTATGCCGGGAGGTTGTTGACGACGTTCGACGTCAGCGCGGTGAGCAGTGAGACGCGCAGCAGGTCGACCACGCCGGAGCCCGTCCCCGCCAGCGAGCCGAGCCAGCCGAGGTGCCCGGCGCCGTCCGCCCAGGTGACGGCGATGCTGAGGGCAGCGAACCCGGCCGCCATGGTCCACGGGATCGACAGCCCGCGCAGGGAGGCGGGCGCCCGGGTGGCCGTGGCCGTCGCCAGCACGAGCGCGCCGATGCCCGACACGAGCCACGGCGGCGCGCCGAGGGCGAAGGCGGGGCCAACCAGGAGACAGACGAGCAGCGCGATCCGCAGGAGCACCGGGTCTCGCGGAGTGGCCGGGGACGACGGCTCGTACGAGGCGCACAGCCCGCGTCGATGCAGCACCGCTATCGCCGCCAGCGTGACCGCGACGCCGGCCACCGCCGGTGCGGCCGCGAGACGCATGTAGCCGGCGTGCCCCACACCCAGCCCGGCGAACCGCTGCGCCGCGAGCAGGTTGGTCAGATTGGACATCGGCAGAAACAGCGAGCCGGTGTTCGCGATCCACAGAGTCGTCACGGCGAAAGGGCGTGGCGCCGCGCCGATCTGGCGGGCGATCGCGAGGGCCACGGGAGTGAGCAACACGGCCGTGGTGTCCAGCGACAGGAACATCGTGCAGGTGACCGCGAACGCGGAGAACAGCAGCCACAGGCTGCCCACCCGGTGCCCGCCGTGGCGGGTGATCCATGCGCCGGCCGCCTCGAACACCCCTGCGCGCTCACTCAGTTCGGCGACGATCGTGATCGTCAGAAGAAAGGCGATGACGGGAACGACACGGCTGAGCGCGGCGAGGAGGGAGTCCGAGACCACCGGCTCATCCTGCCCGCCGCAACGGGCGCCGGCGTCATCGGCCTCGCGCGCGTGCGGCGCCTACTCCCAGGGGGCCCGGCCCTGCCAGTCGACCACCTGCAACGGCACGAGCAGCACGGGCCGGTGTTGGCGATGCGAGAGCTGCACGGCCACCGACTCGTTGAGAAAACCGGCGATCCGCCGGTGCCTCCCCAGGTGGGTGCCGACGACGAAGCCGGCGGCGTCGACGGCCCGCGCAAGGTGGGTCAGAGCGCGGTCGACCCGGCCTGCCAGGTAACGGAATTCCCACGCCGGCTCAGGCCCGGTCAGCACTCGCGCGAGCTTCTCGACGAGGTCGGCCTGGGTCTGCATCCACGCGTCGTCGATGCCGTCGGGGTCGAGTTGTTCGTGGTCCACGGTGCCATCGGGATGCTCTCGCACGGGGTAGCGCGCCTCGTCGACGTACGCGAAGTAGATCGCCGGTGCCCCCGTCGCGCGCCCCATCGAGGCGGCGGTGAGGGCGACCAGATCGGGCTGGCCGGGCGTCACGCCCACGACGAGTGGGTGGCCGGCGAAGTCGGTGAGCCGGTCGGGGGAGGGTTGGGGTGGAACGCGCGCGGCCATCGGACCTCCGTCGCAATCGGCTCGAGCCGGGGATCCGCCCGGCCGGGAACTGGTCATCCATTCTCGCGCCGTTGCCGCCCGAGCCGGGCCGTTCGCCCACCGATCTACAGCCTGTGGACACCCCTCGGACTACCACCGCACTGCCGCGGCAGCCGATCACCGCGCAAACGCCCTGGTCACAAGCTTGGGTCGTCCAGGGCCCGCGCGCTGGTGATAGTCCGAACGGTGAAAGCTGTCGGGGCATCTCGTGAGGACGCAGCCGCAGCACTCGACGAGCACCCCTCTGGCCGCGCACGCGGCACGCGCGGCGCGCGCCTCGCCCTCGTGCCTCGCGCCGGAGCAGGGTTCGGTGGCGAGTCGAGACGAAGTTGGCATACATACTCGTCTTCAGAGCCGTCGCTCCCTGGCGTTTGTGCAGGTCACAAGCGTGTCCGCGCCGTTCGGATCCGAGTGTGTCAGCCATCCTCGTCTCTGGCCCTCCGTGGCGACCGCGGCCAGGCAACCCGACACCGGCGTGACCCTACCGGTCGGACACCTCGGCGAGCAGGGCCTCGATGATGGCGGCGGTCGACCCCGTCGGCAGGTCACGCCACCCGGTGCCGGCCCACAGGGAGAGGTGCGCGGCGTCGCCGGCCATGCCCGCGGCTCGGCGCAGCGGGCCGGTCAGCTGATTGACCGCCGGGTAGGCGGCGGGCGCCGACTCCCCGAACTCGTCGATGAAGGCGTTGCGCAGCCCGCGGGCGTAGCGCCCTGAGAACGCGCGGGTCAGCACGGTCTGCGTGTAGGCGGGGTCGCGCAACGCGGTGCGGTAGGTCGGCAACGAGCCCGCCTCGGCGGCATCGAGGAAGGCGGTCCCCAGCTGGACGGCGTCGGCCAGCTCGAGGGTCTCGCGCACGGCGGCAGGCGTGCAGATGCCGCCGGCGGCGACGAGCGGCAGGTCGGTGACGGACCTGACGGCCGTGAGCAACTCGGGCAGCGGCTGCTCCGGCGGCACGGCGCGCGCGTCGAACGTCGCGCGGTGGCCACCGGCGC
>NZ_BCNQ01000251.1 GCF_001515525.1 Piscicoccus intestinalis NBRC 104926
GGACTGCAGTCCCGACCGTGACACGCAGTTCTCAGCGACGTTGGGCGGGGGTTACGTCAGTAGGGTGCGGCCGACCCAGTCGCCCGGGGCGCAGCCGGGGGGTACGGCGTAGGCCGCGGAACCGACGTGCGTCGCCCACGTGTTCAGCGCGTCCGCCTCCGCGAGGCGGCGCTGCACCGGCACGAAGGCCGTCGCCGCGTCGGCCTGGTAGGCGAGGAACAACAGCCCCTCGTCAGGTCGCCCGTCGGCGTGCAGACCGTCCGCGTAGTTGTACCCGCGGCGCAACATCCGCTCGGCGGCGCCACGGGCCTGCGCCCGCGCCGCGTGCGCGTTCGGCGGCACGACCGTGAACCCCGCCTCGTCGACGGCGGTACGGTCGACGACGGTGAACTCGGAGGTGCCGGGCGGGGCGGTCAACGGGCTACCGTCCATGCGCCGACCGAACGCGAGTTGCTTGGCGGCCGTGTCGATGTCGTCCCAGCGGCCGAGATCCAGCCGCACCCGACGCAGCACCAGCTGCGTGCCACCGGCCATCGGGCCCGGACCGGGCGACCACACGGCCGCGGCCGCCTGCGCGGGGTCGCGTTCGTTGGCCGACCCATCGCGCAGCCCCATCAGGTTGCGCGGCGACGACTCCTGCGGCGCACCGGGTTCCGGAGCCACCGGCATGAAACCGTGCTGCGCCCACCGCAGCGTCATCGCGTGGGTGGTGTCGCGCAGCAGGCGACGCTGCGCGTACGCCACCCCGGTCGGGTCGTCGGAACAGATCTGCAGCAGCAGGTCGGTCTGGCCCCAGAGGTCCTCGAGCTTGTCGGTGGAGAACGCCGGAATCGACGCGACCCCGGCCGGGCAGCGTTGCGGCACACCGGCGGCCGCGAACAACCCCGGCCCGAAACCGAACGTCACGGTGAGCCGGCGCACCCCGACCGCCGGCACCGCCTCCAGCGCGCCGAGCGGGGGCCGGCCGGCGCACAGCCGGGCCGCGTCGTCGGTGAGCAGGCGCAGGACGCCCTCGACGCCCCGCGCGTCGACGCCCCGGACCAGGTCGAGGCCGACGAGGCTGACGTGGGTCTGCTGCGCGGTCGTGATACCCGCCTGGTGCTCGCCGTAGAACGACACGGTCGTCGGGCCCGCGTCGTCGGGGCGCGCGGCAACCGGATTCGCCCCGGCGTCGCCGTCGCTCAGCCGCATCCCGACGGCCCCGGCCCCCGCGCCGGCGGCGAGGGCGGCCGAGCCGACGAGCAGCGCCCGTCGGCTCGGGGTCGCCCGGGTCATGAGCTCGCGGGGGACTGGCCCGAGCCGTCGCTCTGGTGGTACGGCTCCTGGGCGCCGGTGAACTGCTTGGCGACCGCGTCGAACGAGATGCTCTGTCCTTGCTCGGTGTTCAGCGTCACGTGGACGACCGCGCCGGGCTGCACCGGGTTCGCCAGGTCGAGCACCATGACGTGGTCGCCGCCGGGCTGCAGCAGCAGGGTGCCGCCGGCCGGGATCGTCAGCTTGTCGGTGCGCTGCATCACCGGCTGCCCGTTCTGCATGACGGTGCTGTGCAGTTCCGCGCGAGACGAGGCGTTCGTCGAGGCGGAGACCAGCGAGATGTCGTTGTTGCTCGTGTTGCGCACGGTCGCGAAGACCGCCGTCATCGGCATCTGGCTCGGGTCGGGGCGTGCGGCGGCCCAGGGGTCGAGGATCTGCATGCCGGCGGCGTCGGCCGCGGCGGAGCCCTGGGTGGTGGCCGCGGCCTCGGTCGTGGCCTGCGACGCGCCCATCGGTTGGTCGCCCTCGGGCGAGGAGCAGGCGGTCAGGCCCGCGCCGAGGGCCAGGGCCATCGCCAGGGAGGCGGTGGCGCGGCGCGCGCGGGCAGGGGGGAACGGCTTCTTGACAGACATGTGTGTGGTCGGTCCTTCGGGATCGCGGCGCGTCGGCGCGCCGATGGGTCGGCAGGTCAGGATCGCGGGGCGACCCCGACCGGCGGACCGCGCAGCGTCCACCCCGGCGTGCACCACCGTCCGGTCAGTGGCCGCGCTGCCGGGTGCACGCCCCACAGGGCGACGCGCACCGCGAGCGGCCCGGCGCACGGCGTCGCCAGCAGCGGTCGCACGAGCCGCCACACCGCGTCTTCGGCGTGGGTCATGACCAGCGCGCACACCAGCGTCGCCGCCGCGTGCGCGAGCAGCATCGCGGGGGACAGGCCCGTCGACAAGGCCTCGAGACCGGCTCCGGCTCCGGTGGTCCCGGTCGCAGCGGTCGCCGCGGGGACGGCCGTCGCGTGGGCGAGTGCGTGTGCGGCGTGCGCCCCATGTCCCGGCATCGCGCCGGCCACGGAGCCCCCGGAGCCCAGGGCACCCGTTGAGCCCAGAAGAGAGCCAGGGGAGCCCGCCCCGACCACTGTTCGCGCGGTCGCGTGGAAGAAGACGTGCAACGCGAGTTGACCCCCGCCGAGCGCGAACACGAGGGAGCGGGCCCCGACGCGCCGCGAGGTGAGCCAGAAGCTCGCGAACCACACGGGCAGCGCCGCGAGGAGCAGCACCCCGACGGGCGGGAGGCCGCCGCCGGCCAGGGCGTGGGCGCCCGCGGCGAGGGCAAGGCACACGAGGGCGAACACGCCAGTGCGAGTCAGGCGCACCCATCCGTGTCGCGGCCCCATGGGGTCACCCTAAGCCGCGCAGCACATGCGCGGAGTGCTGCCCGATGTGAAGACGGCCCGTCGATCGGCCCCGCGGCCGCGGCGATCACGCCGCACTGTCGCGTCGGAGGCGGTCCGCCGCGTCGGGGGCGCGTCGTCGCATCGGAGGCGGTCCGCCCGGATGAAGCCCATCAACGACGCCGGTTCCGTCGTCACCCAACCACCTGGGCCGAA
>NZ_BCNQ01000252.1 GCF_001515525.1 Piscicoccus intestinalis NBRC 104926
GTGGCCGCGACCTGCGTCGCCAGCTCGGGGAGCACCTCGGCCGGGCGCCCGGTACGCACGACGAGCGCCCCGTCGTAGTCCTCGCGGGCGCGCAGCAGGGCGTCTCGCAGGGCCGCACGCCGGGCGTCCCCGGCGGTGTCCCACAACGCGGGGTCGAGCACGAACACCGGCAGCACCCGGCCGTCGCCCGCCGCCTCGTGCGCGGCGAGCAGCGCCGGCAGGTCGTCGCGGCGCAGGTCGCGGCGCAGCCACAGGATCGTGCTCATCTCGCGGTCCTCTCTCGTGGCCGATGGCCGGCTGGCCCCCATACCCTAGGCAGCACCTGCCGCCGGCGCCGGGATTGCGTTCGGCCCCAACGGGTAGATGTACTTGGCCTACCCGCCGACCGAGCTCGCCGCGCCGCGCTCGTCGACCGATGGCGGGCGTTCGCAGACCGATCCCCGCCTGACCAGGAGACTGATATGAGCACCGTCGCAGATGGCCGCCACAACGATCGGCACGATGATCGGCACAACGATCGGCACGACGATCAGCGGGTCCGTTCCAGCGACACTGCCGAGGTCGACGTCAACAACCCGGACCTGCAGGGCCGGCGCGGGACCGAGGAGACGACCCGCACGTCGCGCATCACGGTGAACTCCGGCTTCGCGGACGAGGTCGGGCCGGAAGGGGTGCGCGCCTACGTCGACACGTTGACGGCGGTGGCCGGCGGCGCCGCCGGTCGGGCTCCGTCGGAGATCCTCGAGGAACTGACGCGGGGCTGGGAGCGCGCGGGGGTGCGGGTTCCGGAGCCGGAGGCTGCTCTCATCGCGGACAGGATCGTCGACGGCGGCGCGGAGACGCTCGTCGTCGTCGCCGAGGACGGCCAGGTGTTGTACGGCGAGGACGTCGCCCCCGACGGCGGCGAGAGCTCGGCCCGTCAGGACGAGCCCGACGACCCGGACCGGCCCCTCTACAGCTGAGCCCCTCCGGGCCCGCTGGCGGAGCGTCGATCGGACCGTCGATCGGAGCGGGTGGCCCCCAGGGGTGCTTGCGGCCGCCCGTCGTCGGTGGGGGCGAGCCCGCCCTGGCAGGCCGGGCAGTAGAAGATCGTGCGCTCTCGCGGGGCCACGCCGACGAGCGCGACCCGCACGGGGCGGCCGCAGCGGCGACACGGTCGTCCCGACAGTGCGTGCACGGCCCCGAGGGCGTCTCGGCGAGCCAGCCCGGTGACCGACTGCGCGCCGGTGCGGGCCGACCGCAGCATCCGTGGCCGGGCCCAGTCCAGGAGCGCCGCTACGTCGTCGGCCGGCACCTGCGAGGCGGTCCGCCACGGGTTCAGCCGCCGGGCGAAGCAGCCCTCGCTGACCCAGAAGGTGCCGAGTCCGGCGAGCACCCGCTGATCGAGCAGCGCTTCCGCGAGCGGCCGGCCGTCCCGTGACAGGCGCGCCAGCGCGATCTCCCGGCCGGGTGGGCCGCCTGCCAGCTGCCAGGCGCGGGTGAGGATGTCGGGACCGAGGTGCCCGACGAGCCGATCCTCGTCGGCGGTGGCGACGAGGTCGAGCATGCCCAGGCTGCGCCCCAGGGCGGTCGCCTCGGCGGTGCCGAGCACGGCACGCAGCCGATGGTCCCACCGCACGCTTTCCTGTGCGGGCCGCACCCGCCACGTGCCGTCCATCCGCAGGTGCGAGTGCAGCGTGAGGGCCTGCCCCTGCAGGTCGAGGCGGTGCAGCAGGTGCTTGCCGCGCGCGACCACCCGCACCGTTCTGGCCCCCACGAGATCGGTCTGGGCGAGCGACGGCCAGCGCAACTCGGCCCGCGTCAGGGTCGCCCCGCCGAGGGCGGCCTGGAGCCGGGCCGCCGTCCACGCGACGGTGTCACCTTCGGGCATCGGGCAGTCGCCGCGGCCCCCGGGCGGCGGCCCGCGTGTCGGGTCGAGACCGCGTCAGGTGCACGGGGGAGGCGGCGGCGGCCACACCGACTCCGTTCCAGCCGGCCCGGACCGCCTGCTGCTCGGCGCTGCCCTCGCCGTAACGGGCGCCGGCGGCCACGAGGGTGGCGGCGGCGAAGGCCGCGAAGTCGGCGTCTTTGGGCAGACCTCCGGTGGTCATGACGTCGTACCAGATCTGGCCGGGGGCCTCCCAGGCGTTGCCGCCGAGGGTGGTGGCGGCCAGGTAGAACGCGTGGTTGGGGATGCCGGAGTTGATGTGCACCCCGCCGTTGTCGTTGGCCTCGTCGTGCGGCAGCTGCTCGTAGTCGTCCATGTGGGCCGGCTGCGGGTCTTTGCCCAGGCGCGGGTCGTCGTAGGCGGTGCCGGGCGCCTTCATCGAGCGCAGCGCGACGCCTTTGACGCCGGGCCGAAACAGGTCTTTGCCGACGAGCCAGTCGGCCTGCTCGGCCGAGTGCCCCAGCACTCGCTGCACGGTGAGCACGCCGAACACGTCGGAGACGTGCTCGTTGAGCGCCCCGGACTGGCCGACGTAGACGAAGCCTGCTGTGTACTGCGTGAACCCGTGCGCGAGCTCGTGACCGATGACGTCGAGGCAGTCGGTGAACGAGCCGAAGACCTCGCCGTCGCCGTCACCGAAGACCATCTGCTCGCCGTCCCAGAACGCGTTGTCGTAGTCCTTGGCGAAGTGCACGGACGCGACGAGCTTGAGGCCGGCGTCGTCGAGGGAGTTGCGCCCGTACGCCTCGTGGAACAGCGACCACGTGTGCCCGAGCCCGTCGTAGGCCTCGTTGACGGACTCGTCGGCGTGCGGCTCGTCTCCCTCGCTGCGGCGCAGCGCGCCCGGCAGGCCGGTGCCGTGCTCGGCGTCGTGCACCGCGCGGTCGGGGGTCGCGGCCGG
>NZ_BCNQ01000253.1 GCF_001515525.1 Piscicoccus intestinalis NBRC 104926
GTGCGGGCGGAGCCGGGGTCGTCAACCAGACCCACGCCCTGGCCCGCCCCTCCGACGCCGCCTTCCGCGCCGCGGCACTCGCCGTGCCCGTCGCGGGGGTGCGGCTGCCCGCTCGGCTCGACGCGCGCGCCTCGTTCACCGGGCAGAACTCCTGCGACCCCGTCGACAAGAGCGGCGCGGTCGCCTTCGGGCGACTCATGCGGGCGACGTACCGCACCGGGATCGTCGGAATCTCCCGCTGGTGCAACGGCAGTGCCAGCGAACACATGGAAGGGCGGGCCGTCGACTGGATGCTCGACGCCCGCCGCCCCGCGCAGAAGGCCGTCGGCGACGCCGCCACGGCCTGGCTCGTCGCCAACCGCGGCGAGAACGCCCGCCGCCTCGGGGTCATGTACATCATCTGGAACCGCCGGATGTGGCGCGCGTACGCGCCCGAGCGCGGCTGGCAGCCCTACACCGGAGCCAGCCCGCACACCGACCACGTGCACGTCTCGCTGACGTGGGACGGCGCGACGAAGCGCACGTCGTGGTGGACCGGGCGGGCCGTGACCGTCTCCGACCTCGGGCCGTGCCGGGCGTACGCGGGCTCGCCGGCCCCGATCTACGCGGGCCGGCGCACCGGCTCCTGCCGGGCCCCGGTGGCCGCGCCCGGCTCGCGCTACCCCGTGTACGTGCCGGGCCAGCGCAGCCCGAACATCGCGATCGCCCAGCGGCGGCTCGGGATCGGGGCCGACGGTGCGTTCGGGCACGGCACCCGCCGCGCCGTGCTCGCCTACCAGCGCAAGGCCCGGTTGCCGCGCACCGGCGTGCTCGACAAGGCCACGTGGGTGCGGCTCGTGCCGTCGTCCGCGATCACCCGGCCACGGCCGGCGCCCACCCCGGCCCCGCCGCGGGTGACACCGCCTCCGGTCACCAAGCTGCCGGCTCGGGTGACGACCCGTTACACCTCGTTGAAGAACACCCGGATCGGGCCGGGCGCCCGCGGCACCGCGGTGCGGGTGCTGCAGAAGGGCCTCAACGTGCCGTCGACCGGGTACTTCGGGCCGCAGACCCGCACGGCCCTCGTTGCGTTCCAGCGCTCCCGGCGGCTGCCCGCCACCGGCCGCACCGACCTCAAGGTGTGGAACCGGCTCGAGGTGCGGCAGTTCCCGTGGCTGGCGTACCTGAAGACGACCGTGCGCCGCGGGTCCACCGGTCCGTCGGTCGTCGCGCTGCAGAAGGCGCTGCGGCTGCGGGCCGACGGGCAATTCGGGCCCGGAACCGCGACCGCGGTGATGACCGTGCAGGCGCGGTACGGGCTCAAGCCCGACGCGATCGTCGGCCCGCTGACCTGGCGGGCCGTGGCCGCCGCCGGGCCCAAGTAGTAGTGCCCGCGTGAGCGAGTCACGCGCGGGCCGAGGCGCCCTCCTGCTCGGCGATGCGCTCCAGTGCGGCCCCGTCGGACCCGTCTCCGGTGACGACGATGATCGCGCCGTCGGCGGCCCAGGTCGCCAGGGCCGCGGTGAGGAACGCCTGCTGGGAGGCGGGGCCGGCGAGCAGCGGCCGCGGCGCGTCCTCGTCGGAGGCGGCCGGCACGAGCTCGGCGTAGGTGGCGCCGCCCTCGATCGCCGGGTCGGTGCCGGCCGGCTCGTCGAGGGCCGCGAAGACGTCGGCGTACGTGGCGAGCACGGCCGCCTCGTCGAACGCTCCGCGCGGGAGGTCACCGGGGAAGCGGCGGGCCAGGGCCGCGGTGGTGACCGCCACGACGTCGACGGCGGCGCCGGCTCCCGCGGGCGGGGTGTCGGTGACGAGCACGTCGAGGCCGTCGGTGTCGGTCTCGTCGGCAGTTTCGCCGGCGTCGGCGGCGTCGGCGGGCAGGCAGCGCAGCGTCGCGCCGCACGACCAGGTGGCCAGGGCCCAGTAGGCCGCTCGCCAGTGCCCCGGGGGCAGCCGCAGGCCGACGACGGTGCCGGGACCGGCGTCGAACTCCTCGGTGAGCAGGTTCGCGGCCTTGGCGACCCAGTTCACGAGCACGCGCCCGCTCAACTCGATGCGGCCCTGCGGGTCGTAGTGGACGAGGCGGGGGCGGGTGGCGTCGCCACCGCCGCCCAGCGTGCTCAGCAGGCCGGTGAGGGTGCTCATGGGTCTCCTTGACGATGTCGGCGGGATGCCGGTGCCGGCCGCGGTTCCGCGCTTGGTCGGCGGTTCCGCGGTGGTCGCGGGTGGCCGGCGGGCCGGTCCTGCGCGCGGTCGCTCTCCACGCTGCCATACGCGCGCCGCGCGGGACGGGTCGTCGCGGGCCGCGGTGCGCAGCATCTATGGTCGCCTGGTGGCTTCGGCGCGGCAGGACGCGGATGGGCGGGTGGTGGGCCCGCTGACCCTGGGCGCCCTCGACGTCGCCGCGACGCTGTCGGCGATGCGCCGGGGCTCGGGCGACCCGACCTACCGCGTGCACCCGGGCGCCGGTGGCCCGCAGCTCTGGAAGGCCTGGCAGACCCCGTCCGGCCCGGTGACGGTGCGCCTGAGCCAGGCCCGGGCGGGGGAGCCGGTGACCGCCCGGCTGTGGGGGCCGGGTACCGACTGGGTCGCCGACCGGCTCCCGAGGATGCTCGGCGGCGCCGACGACCCCAGCGGCTTCGTTGCGGCGCACCCGGTCGTCGCCCGGGCCGCGCGGGCGCGCCCGGGGCTGCGGGTGCCGGCGACGCACCTGGTCATCGAGGCGCTGGTGCCCTCGATCATCGAGCAGCGGGTGACCGGCGCGGAGGCGTTCGGCGCGTACCGCCGGCTGGTGCGC
>NZ_BCNQ01000254.1 GCF_001515525.1 Piscicoccus intestinalis NBRC 104926
AGAGGGCGGCCGGTCCCGCACCGAGCGCCGCGAATTCCGGGCGGGCCGCGAGCGGCACCGGTCGGCCACCGCGCCCTCGCGCCGCGCCCGCAGCGCCGACGACGCCCGGCTCGTCGCCTACGAGGTGATGCGCGCCATCGACGACGGCGCCTACGCCAACCTCGAGCTGCCGCGCCGCCTGCGCCGCGCCCGCCTGCACGGCCGCGACGCCGCGTTCGTCACCGAACTCGTCTACGGCGCAACGCGATTGCGCGGACGCTACGATCCGATCGTCGCCCGGGGAGCCGGTCGCGATCTCGCCGACATCGACCCCGAGGTGCTCGACGTGCTGCGGCTGGGAGCCCACCAGCTGCTCGGCATGCGCGTCGACTCCTACGCCGCCGTCGACTCCAGCGTCGCCCTCGCCCGCCAGGTGCTCGGCGCCGGCCGCGCCGGGTTCGTCAACGCCGTGCTGCGCCGCGTCAGCGAGAAGTCCGCCGACGAGTGGGAGGCGGTGCTGCTCAAGGGCCTCGACCCCGCCTCCGACGAGGCCCTCGCGGTGCTGCACTCGCACCCGGCGTGGGTGGTCCGGGCCCTGCGCTCGGCCCTGCGGGCCGCGGACGGCCGGACCCGCTGGGATGGCGAGGCCGCCCGCGACTCCGGGGCTCGCGGCGTCGAGGCCGCCCGTGACTCAGGGGCCACCCCTGACTCCGAGGCCGACTCCGAGGTTCGCGACTCCGAGGTTCGCAGCGCCGAGGTTCGCGACTCCGAACTTCGCAGCGCCGAGGCCGCTCCCGGCGCCGAGGCTCGCGATCCCGAGGCCGAACTCGTCGCCCTGCTGGAGGCCGACAACGCTGCCCCGGCTGTCGCGCTGGTCGCCCGCCCGGGGCTGTGCGATGTCGACGAGCTGGTGGCCGCGGGCGCCGCGCGCTCGACGCTGTCGCCGCTGGCCGCCGTGCTCGACGCCGGCGGCGACCCAGGCCGCATCGACGCCGTGCGGTCGGGCCGCGCCGCCGTGCAGGACGAGGGCTCCCAGCTCGTCACCCTCGCCGCCCTCGATGCCCTCGCCCCGGCCTCGGGGCCCGAGCCGCCCGAGGCAGCCGAGGCACCCGAGGCACCACAGACCCTCGACCCGCAGAAACCCCAACGCTGGCTCGACCTGTGCGCCGGACCGGGCGGTAAGGCCGCGCTGCTCGCGGCGGCCTCGATCGACGCCGACGCGGTGTTGTTCGCCAACGACGCGAGCGCCCACCGCACCCGGCTCGTCGACGACGCGGTCGCCGCGGCGATCGACGCCGGCGCGGAGGTCTACGTCGGCACCGGCGACGGCCGCGACCTCGGCCGCGAGGAGCCGGGCTCCTTCGACCTCGTGCTCCTCGACGTCCCGTGCACGGGCCTGGGCGCCCTGCGCCGCCGCCCCGAGGCGCGCTGGCGCCGCACCCCCGACGACGTCGGCGCCCTCTCCCACCTGCAGGGCGAGCTGCTGGACTCCGCGATCGCCGCCACCCGCCCCGGCGGGCTCGTCGCCTACATCACGTGCAGTCCGCACCCCGCCGAGACCCGCTACGTCGTCGCCGACGCCCTGCGCCGCCACCCGCACGTGCGGGCCCTCGACGCCCGGCCGCACGTCCGCGACGCCGCCGGCCACCCCGTCTCCGGGCTGGGGGAGGGGCCGTACGCTCAGCTGTGGCCGCACCGCCACGGCACCGACGCGATGTTCCTGGCGCTGCTGCGGATCGGCTGAGCGCACAGAACCGCCTGTCGTCTCGCCGTTGCGCTCACAGCTCGGCGATGCGGCTACAGCCGCCACCCCGAGCGCTGACCGCATCGCCCAGGATGTGGATACGCCCGCGCCCGGGCACCACCCCGCCGCCGGGTAGGTTCGGGAGCGTGCAGATCTCACCGAGCATCCTGTCGGCCGATTTCGCCAACCTGCAGCACGAGCTGGAGGCGGTCCGCAACGCCGACTGGGCGCACGTCGACGTCATGGACGCCCACTTCGTGCCCAACCTCACCCTCGGCCTGCCGGTCGTGGAGGCGCTGCTGAAGGTCAGCCCGATCCCCGTCGACTGCCACCTCATGATCGAGGACCCCGACCGCTGGGCCCCCGGCTACGCCGAGGCCGGCGCGCAGAGCGTCACCTTCCACATCGAGGCCGCCCGCGACCCGGTGCGGCTTGCCCGCGCGATCCGCGGTGAGGGCGCCCGCGCGAGCATGGCCCTCAAGCCCAAGACCCCGTTCGCGCCGTACGAGGAGCTGCTCGACGAGGTCGACATGGTGCTCGTCATGACCGTCGAACCCGGCTTCGGCGGCCAGTCGTTCATGGCCGACATGATGCCCAAGGTCACCCAGGTCAAGGAGGCGGTCCGCCGCCGCGGCGGGCAGATCTGGATCCAGGTCGACGGCGGGGTCAGCGCCGACACCATCGAGCAGTGCGCGCAGGCCGGCGCCGACGTCTTCGTCGCCGGCTCGGCCGTCTACGGGGCCGACGACGCGGCCGCGGCCGTCGAGGAGCTGCGCGCCCTCGCGAGCGCCCACGCCTGCTGAGGCCCGGGCCCGGCGCCGAGACGAAAGTCGCATACACACTCCGGCAGCGCGCGCAGACGCGGGCCGTTGAGCTGCGCATTCACGGCGTCGGCCGAGCCCGGCCACC
>NZ_BCNQ01000255.1 GCF_001515525.1 Piscicoccus intestinalis NBRC 104926
CTGAAAATTGACCCCTTTTCGTCGGGTGAATTTTGACCCCCTGCTGGTGTGTGTTGTCAGGTTGGTCCGGTTTCAGCGGGTGCTGTCCGGGGTGGTCGGTGTTGTGGCCAGGAGGTCCTGGCGGGTGCGGGTGCGGTAGGACTGCCCGGTCAGGGTCAGGACTTCGGCGTGGTGGACGAGGCGGTCGATCATGGCGGCGGCCACGACGTCGTCGCCGAAGATCTCGCCCCAGCGCCCGAAGGGCATGTTCGAGGTGATGAGCACGGAGCCTTGTTCGTAGCGCGCGGCGATGAGTTGGAAGAACAGGTTCGCTGCGGCGGCGTCGAAGGGGATGTAGCCGACCTCGTCGATGATGAGCAGCTTGTAGCGGCGCAGTCGTCGGAGTTCGTCCTCGAGCCGGTCAGCCTCGTGCGCGCCGGTGAGGCGGGCCAGCCAGCCGGCGGCGGTGTCGAAGAGCACGGGGTAGCCGGCGTGGGCGGCTTTGATGCCCAGCCCGATGGCCAGGTGGGTCTTGCCGACACCGGGTGGGCCGAGCAGGACGACGTTCTCGGCCTTGGGGATGAATGTGGTGGTGGCCAGGTGGGCCAGGATGTCGCGGCGCAGGCTGGGCTGGTGATCGGGGTTGAAGTCCTCCAGGGTTTTGATCGCCGGGAAGTGTGCCCCGCCGATCCGGATCGCCGCACCGGATGCCTCGCGATCGGCGACCTGGCGGGCCAGGACGGCCGCGAGGTACTCCTCGTGGCTCCAGGCCTCGTCGCGGGCCAGCTGGGCCAGCTCGTCCCAGACCCGCGCGATCGTCGGAGTCTTCAACGCCCGCGCCAGATAGGCGATCTGCGAGGCCACCTGCCCGCCAGCGCTGCCGGCGGGACTCGTGGGCGTCGTGGGCGTCATGGGCGTCGTGGTGGTCATCGCACGACCTCCAGGCCGCCCTGGCCGCTCTGGCCGCTCTGGGCGTCGTGGGTGCCGGGGGTGAAGGTGGCGGGGTCGATGCCGAACAGGGTGTCGTAGTCGCTCAGAGGGCGTATCGCGACTGGGTGCCCGTCCTCGTGTCGGCGGGCGACCGCGCGGGCGGCCTGGTCTTGTTGCCACGCGGCGCGTAGCCGGGCGGCCTGCACGCGGTGGGCGGGGTCGGTGATGGTCTGTCGGCGGGCCCAGCAGCGGTCGTGGGCGGCGACCAGCCGCCCGCCGCAGGTCACGTGGACACGGTGTAGGTCGGCGTGGACGTCGACCATGCGACCGATCACGGCCGGGTCGACCGAGTAGTCCACGGAGTCCAGGCGCACGTAGTAGTCCCGGTTCAGCCGCACCCGGTGGTGCCAGCCGGTCGTCGGCGCCACCGGCGGTAGCGCGGTCATCGCCGCCACGTCCGCTGCAAGATGGTCGACCGGGCGGCCCCCCGCGCCCGACCCCGTGGCCGGGGCCAACGCGCGGACCATCCGCTGGTTGGCCCGCGGCAACCAGGCCGCGAGCTGGTCGTTGAAATCAGCCGGGCTGGTGAACGTGCGCCCCGGTAAGAATGAGGTCTCCAGGTAGCTGTTGTGCCGCTCGACCATGCCCTTGAACTCCGGGTCCGCCGGCGGCGCCAACACGATCCGAGTCGCCAACGTCCCCGCGAACGTCGCGGCGGTGGCGTGCACCCGCCCGGTGCCCCCGATCGCGGACTCGCGGTCCCACCACAACCGTTTGGGCACCGCGCCGACCCCTTCGATCAGGGCCCACATCCCGGCCAGGATGTCCGCCGCTGTCCGCGTCGGGATCATCCGCGCGCTCATGAACCGCGAGTACGCCAGCGTCACCACCAGCACGGGCAGCATCGCGACCTGCCCCGCGCCGACCGGGATCCGCGGCGCGGGGAACCACAGATCGCATTGCGCCGTGTCGCCCGGCTGGTACTCGATCCGGTCCGCCGGGTCGACCCCGCGATACTCCGGACGGATCACCCGGACCCGGTCTTTGAGGACCGTGATCGAACGCGTCCAGCCGATCCGTTCGGCGATCACCGTGGCCGGCATCGTCGGGAACTCCCGCAGCAACGCCCGAATCTGCGGCTCGACCTCATCCACGATCGAGCCCTTGGCGCCCCGCCCGTACCGCGGCGGCGCGTCGCTGGCCAAAGCCGCCCGCACCGTGTTCCGCGCGACCCCCACATGCCGCGCGATCGCCTTAATCGCCATCCCCTCAGACCGATGCAACCGGCGAATCTCTGCCCAATCCTCCACTGTGATCACCCTCCGAGGGTCAAGGCAGGGGGTCAAAATTCGAACGACGCTACGGGGTCAGTATGGAGTGTCCCCGATTTTTCGGAGTGTGGTTTAGGCTGCGATTCCTGTGAGTGTGCGATGTCCTTTGTCCCATTCGGCTGGGGTGAGGTATCCCAAGTGTGAATGGCGGCGCTGTCTATTGTAGTAGTGCTCGATCCAGGTGAAGGTCTCTTTCCGCAATGTGGACAGGTTTACCCAGGGGCGGGTGTGGATGAGTTCCTTTTTGTAGGTCGCGAAGAAGGACTCGGCGACGGCGTTGTCGAAACAATCCCCGGTGCGACCCACGGAACGCCGGATGTGGTGGTCCTTACAGTACGTGGCGAATTCGG
>NZ_BCNQ01000256.1 GCF_001515525.1 Piscicoccus intestinalis NBRC 104926
GGGCTGCCGCCGTGGGTGCCGCTGCTGGCGGTCGTCGGGGCGGCGCTGGTCGTGCTGCCGCTGGCGGGCATGGCGACGGCGGTCGACTGGGCGAACTTCCTCGAACTCGTCACGAGCCCGGCGTCGCTGGACGCGCTGTGGCTGAGCCTGCGCACCGCCGCGCTGAGCACGCTCGTCGCGGTGGTGCTCGGCACGCCGCTGGCGCTGGTGCTCGCGCGCAGCGCCTTTCCCGGGCAACGCCTGCTGCGGGCTCTCGTGCTGCTGCCGCTCGTGCTGCCTCCGGTCGTCGGCGGCATCGCCCTGCTGTACACGTTCGGGCGGCGCGGACTCATCGGGGAGCATCTCGAGTTGCTCGGCCTCCAGATCGCGTTCTCGACGACGGCGGTCGTGCTCGCCCAATCGTTCGTCGCCACACCGTTTCTCGTCATCGGGCTGGAGGGTTCGCTGCGCACCGCCGGGCAGCGGTACGAGCAGGTCGCGGCGACGCTGGGCGCGAGGCCCAGCACCGTGCTGTGGCGGATCACCCTGCCGCTCGTGGCGCCGGGGTTGATCTCCGGGGGCGTGCTCGCGTTCGCCCGGGCGCTCGGGGAGTTCGGGGCCACGCTGACGTTCGCCGGTTCGCTGCAGGGCGTGACCCGCACGCTGCCGCTGGAGATCTACCTGCAACGAGAGACCGATCCGGCCGCGGCGATCGCGCTGTCGATGCTGCTCGTGGCCGTCGCGGCGCTCATCGTCATCACGGTCTACGGGGCGGGCGCCGCGCCGGGCTCGCGCCCCGGGCGGGCGGTGGAGCGGTGAGTGCTGTCGACGAGCGCACCGGGCCTCCCAGGCCCCCTGGGCGCGCCGGCGCCGAGGGCGTGCGCGCACCCGACGTGTACGTTCGCGCCCGCGTGGACAGCCGCGACGTCGACGTGGAACTGGAGGTGCCCGGCGGGCAGGTCGTCGCCCTGCTCGGCCCCAACGGCGCCGGCAAGTCGACGCTACTGGCCATGCTGTCGGGCCTGCTCGTGCCGGACGAGGGGAGGGTCAGCGTCGCCGACCGGGTGCTCGTCGACACCGGGAACGGGGTGCGGCTGCCGGCGCACGAGCGGGGTGTCGGGGTGCTCACGCAGGATCCGATGCTGTTCCCGCACCTGAGCGTGCTCGGCAACGTCGCGTTCGGGCCGCGCTGCGCCGGGCTGTCGCGGCGCCGCGCGACCCAGGCGGCGCGGGAGTGGCTGGAGGCGCTCGGGGTCGCCGACCTGGCCGACCGACGGCCCGCCCAACTCTCCGGCGGCCAGGCCCAACGGGTCGGCCTGGCACGGGCGCTCGCCGTCGAACCCGACGTGCTGCTGCTCGACGAACCGCTGGCCGCGCTCGACGTCGGGGTGGCCGCGCAGCTGCGTCCCTTGTTGCGGCGGATCTGCGGCGAGCCCGGGCGCACGGCGCTCATCGTCACCCACGACCTGCTCGACGTGCTCGCGCTCGCCGACCGGATCGCGGTCGTCGAGGGAGGCCGCATCGTCGAAGTCGGCGAGACGATGCGCGTACTTCGGTCCCCCCGTAGCGGGTTCGCCGCCCGCCTCGCGGGCGTCAACCTCGTCCGGGGAGTCGCGGCCGAAGGCCCCGCGGTCATTTCGGCCGAGGGCGGCGGACGGGTCGTCGGCGTCGGCGACGTCACCGACGGCGGCGCCGCGGTGGCCGTCTTCGCACCCTCGGCCGTGTCGGTCTTTGCCGACCCGCCGACCGGCAGCCCGCGCAACGTGTGGCCGGCGGTGATCACCGAGATCGCACCCGCCATTGCGGGAGACGGCGCCGTACACGTTCGGGCCCTTGCCCGGGGAGTCGGGGCCGTGACCGCCGATGTGACGCCCTCGGCCGCGGCCGAGTTGCGCCTCGAGCCGGGCGCGCAGGTGCATCTCGCCGTCAAGGCGCAGGAGGTCGCCCTGCACCCCGCGACGTGAGGCGGCTTCAGCGCGCCCGGCGGGTTGCGGAGAGCGACTAGGTCACTCGGTGCCGATCATCACCTCGGTCGCCTTGACGAGCGCCACGGCCGGCTGGCCGACCTCGAGGCCGAGGTCGGCGACCGCGTCCTTGGTGATGGCGGCGGTGACGACCTGGTCGCCCCCGTCGAGGCGGATGCGCACGGTGGCCATGACCGTGCCGAGATCGATGGCGTCGACGGTGCCGCGCAGCTGGTTGCGGGTGGACAGGCGCATGAGGAACTCCTTGGGTCTTCGGGTCGTCGGCCCGAGGGCTCGCGGTCGCCGGCGGCGACGATGCGGCCTCGGTTCGACCACCCTAGGGGCCTGTGACCTGCGGTTTCCAATTACTCCGCGAATGCCGACGAGGGTGCTGAGGGCGCGCCGCAGGTGCGCCCTCAGCGGGCGATCTCGCGGTGTCCGGCGTCGATGCGGCGGGTCCAGCCGCGGGCGTCGAGGTGCTCCAGGAGCGGAATCGCGACCCGGCGCGTCGTGTCGAGCGCCTGCCGCGCCTGGCTGGTCGTGAACGGCTGCGGCAGCGCGGCGAGGGCCCGCATGGCCCGGGCCGGCGCGATCGGCTGCACATAGATGCCG
>NZ_BCNQ01000257.1 GCF_001515525.1 Piscicoccus intestinalis NBRC 104926
GGCCGCACCAACTCGGTGGCCCGCACGTTCGAACGCATCTGCGGGCTGCTCGACCGGCTCGGCTACCTCGCCGACGACGGCACGACGGTGACGGCCGACGGCCGCCGCCTGGCCCGGCTCTACAGCGAGCGCGACCTGCTCGCCGCGCAGTGCCTGCGGCACGGGGCGTGGCGGCGGCTCGACCCCGCCGGGCTGGCCGCCGCCGTCTCCTGCCTGGTGTACGAGCCGCGCCGCGAGGAGGGCGGGCGGGCGCCGGCCATGCCCACCGGCGACGTCATCGCCGCCCACGACGAGATGGTGCGGCTGTGGAGCGAGCTGGAGGACCTGGAGACCGAGTACTCGGTGACCCCGACGGCGTTTCCCGACGCCGGCCTGGCGTGGCCGATGTACCGCTGGGCCGGCGGACAGCGGCTGGAGACCGTGCTGCGCGACACCGACCTCGCCGCCGGTGACTTCGTGCGGCGCTGTAAGCAGCTCGTCGACCTGCTCGACCAGATCGCCGACGCCGCGCCAGAGCCGGAGCTGCGCAGCACCGCCCGCCGGGCTGTGGACGCGGTGCTGCGCGGGGTCGTCGCCGCCGACCGGATCGACTGAGCAGCCTCGGCCCGGACCCGGCTCCGGCTCCGGCTCAGCGCACGATGATCGGCACGCGTCGGTAGCCGCCGACGGGGGAGACCTCGCGCTCGGGCTCCTCGCCGGGCGCGGCCTCGACGCCGTCGGTGCCGGCGAGCAGGGCGTGCACGAGGGCGCGCAGCTGCACGGTGGCCAGCGGGCGGCCGGGGCACACGTGCTTGCCGATGCCGTAGACGAGGTTGGCCTCGCGGTGGCCCTGGGGGTCGAAGGAGTCGAGCGGGCCGAACACCGACTCGTCGCGGTTGGCCGACGTCCAGTGCAGCTTGATGCGCGCCCCCTCGGGAATCTCGGCGCCGCCGATGCGGGCGGGGCACGTCGTGATCCGGCGGTTGGAGACGAACGGGTCGTCGATGCGCAGGATCTCGTCGACGATGGCGTCGATCTGCTCGTCGTCGGACCGCGCGAGCAGCGCGAGGTGGTCGGGGCTGCCCGCGAGGTGGGCCATGACGACGCCGACGCACAGGGCGATCGAGCCGAGGTCGCCGCCGGTCCAGTTCCGCAGGATCGAGACGACCTCCGGCTCGGTGAGCTCGCGGCCGTCGACGCGCGCCCCGATGAGGCGGGTCGTCAGGTCGTCGGGGGCGTCGGCGCCCGCCTCCCGTCGCGGCTGCACGACGGAGCGGATGATCTCGTCGAAGTCCTCGGCGACGTCGGCGGTCCACGCCCGGTCTCCGGAGCGGGTGGCGGCGTGGTTCTCGGCCATCCACTCCAGGAGACGGTCTTCGAGCTCGGCGGGCCAGCCGAGCCACCCGCACTGGGCGCGCACGGCGAACAACGCGCCGATGTCGGCCACCGCGTCGACGACCTCCCCGCGCGGCAGGCCCGCGACGATGTCGGCCGCGACCTGCTCGAACAGCGGCACGTACGGGGCGAGTTCGGCGTCGGTGAAGTAGCCGTCGAGCAACTCGCGGAAGGCGGTGTGCGATTCGCCGTCGAGGCCGTTGGGCACCTGCAGGTGCCGGGAGACGGCGCTGCTGAACGTCTCGTGGTCGCTCGCGGCGGCCACCACCTCGGCGTGGCGCAGCAGCACCCACTCGCCGGCGATGTTGCGCACGACCGCGTGATCGGCGCGCAGCTCGTCGGTGAAGGGGCGCACGTCGCGGCCGGCGGCCGACAGGTCGTCGGGCATGTGGTCGGTCATGCCACCAGTCCTACCGTGTCGCCGCCCCCGCCGGGCGCGCCGGGGTCGAGCGATTCACCCCCGAGCGGCTGAGCGGGCCCGAGCCGCGGTCGCGCTGACGAGCACGGCGACGACCGCCAGCAGCGCCGTGATCGCGGCGGCCATGAGCGCCCAGGTCCCGCGCTCGAACAGCAGCCCGAGGGCCCAGCCGAGCACGCCGGATCCGACGTAGAAGCCGATCGTGTACAGCGCGCTGGCCTGGCCGCGATGGTCGGGCGCGGCCACGGCCCCGGTCGTCGACACGAACGCGGCGTGCACGACGAAGAACCCCGCCGTGAACACGATGAGCCCGGCGATGAGCGGCACGAGGGAGTCGGGCAGGGTCGCCGCGAGCCCGATCGCCATCGCGGCGAGCCCGGCCAGCACGACCCGGGTGTGTCCGATCCGCGGCAGCCACGCGCCCGCCCAGCGCGAGGAGAACGTGCCGGCGGCGTAGGTGAGGAAGATCAGCGAGATGAGCGCGGTCGGCAGGCCGAACGGTGCCGCGGCGAGCCGGAAGCCGAGGAAGTTGTAGACGGCGACGAAGCTGCCGGTGACCAGCGGGGCGGCCAGGTAGAAGCCGACGAGCACCCGGTTGCGCAGCGCGGCGCGCAGCCTCGGCAGCTGCGGCAGCCGGGAGCGCGCCGGGTGCTGCGGCGGCGGGGCG
>NZ_BCNQ01000258.1 GCF_001515525.1 Piscicoccus intestinalis NBRC 104926
CGCTCGCCGCCTACAGCGGCCGGCCCGACGCCATCACCGGCACCGTCGTCTCCGGCCGCGACGACGCACCCGGCTCCGACGCGGCCGGCGGCGAGCCGCCGCTGCTCGGCATGCTCACCGACACCGTGCCCCTGCTCGTCGCGTTCGACGGCGCCGCCGCAACGGCGCTGCGCGCGGTGGCCGATCAGACGGCCGCGGCCCTCGTCGAGCCGCCGGTGGGGCTGGCGGCGCTGAGCACGGCGCTCGGTCGCGGACTGCTGTTCGACTCGCTGCTCGTCGTCGAGAACTACCCGACCGGCGACGCCCACGCCCGCGCCGCGCGCGCCGGCCTGCAGATCACCGCCCTCGACGGCGCCGACGCCACCCACTACCCGCTGAGTCTGACCGTGGAGACCGACGGCCCCGACACCCGACTGCGCCTCGAACACGACCCCGCGGTCGTGTCCACCGCGGCCGCTCAGGGGCTGCTGGACGCGGTGCGGGCCGTGCTCACCGAGCTCGGGCACACCGGCTCGGACGCGCCGGCCGCGCACCTGCGCCGGGTGGCCGCCGAATCCCTGGGCGCGACAAGCTCACCGAGCGAACCGGCGCCGCGATCGGCCGGAGCCGGGTCGCGCGACGACATCGACGCACTCACCGCGGTGTTCGCCCAACTGCTCGCTCCCGGAAGGAGGCTCGACGCCGACGCCAACTTCTTCGCACTCGGCGGCGACTCGATCCTCGCGATGTCGCTCGTCACCGCCGCCCGGGACCGCGGGCTCGCGGTGCGCCCCGGCGATGTGTTCGTCGCGCCGACACCGCGGGCCCTCGCCGAGCGCGTCACCCGCGCCGCTCCCACCGGACCGTCCACACCCGTCGCCACGCCCGTCGCCGGTCGCGAGCTCTCACCCGGCGGACCCGACACCGGATCCGGCGGCGAATCCAACTGCACCACCACGGAAACGACGGGACGCGAGACGAACCCAAACGACCCGGGCGCGGCGCTGATCGACCTTGACGCGACCGGCGCGGCCGCCCTCGACGACCTGCTGAGGAACCTGTAGATGAGCATCGACACGACACCAGCCACCGCGGCCGAGCCCACCGAGCCCACCGAGCTCTCCGAGCCCACCGAGCCCACCCAGCGGCCCGAGCGGCCCGCGCCTCGCGCGCAGGTGTGGCCGCTGGCGCCGCTGCAGGAGGGCCTGCTGTACCACGCCGTCTCCGGCGAGGGCGGCCTCGACGTGTACTCCATGCAATCCACCTACGCCTTCGCGCCCGGCACCGACCTGGGGGTGCTCGAGCGCGCGTGCGGCGCCGTCCTCGACCGCCACGACGCGCTGCGCGCCGGATTCTCCGCCACGCTGCTCGACCGGCCCGTGCAGTTCGTGCCGCACGAGGTCCGCACCCCGTGGCGCTCCGTCGACCTCGCCGGGTGCAGCGAGCCGGCGGCCCGCGAGCGGCTCGCGGCGATCGAGGTCTCCGAGCGGCAGCGCCGGTTCGACATGGACGCCCCGCCGCTCATCCGATTCGTCGGCGTCGACTGCGGCCCCGCCGGCGTGCATCTTGTCGTGACCAATCACCACATCGTGCTCGACGGCTGGTCCGACGCGCTGCTCGTCGTCGAGCTGCTGCGCCACATCGCCGCCGGCGGTGTCGATGAGACTCTTTCTGCTGCACCGCAGTTCGGTCGCTACCTGGGATGGCTGCGCACCCGTGACACCGAGGCCGATGCCGCGGCGTGGCGGCGCGCCCTGTCCGGGCTGGAGTCGGGCAGCCTGCTGGCCGAACCCGATCCGGACGCGGAGGCGGTCTTTCCCGACACCGCGCACCTCGATCTCGGGCCCGAACTCACGGAGGCGGTCCGCGGCCTGGCCCGGCGCTGCGCCGTGTCCCTCAACACCGTCTACTCCACGCTGTGGGGGCTGTTGCTGCGCGGTCTGCTCGGCGCGGACGACGTGGTCTTCGGCACGACGGTCTCCGGGCGCCCGGCCGACCTGCCCGGCGTCGACGAGATCGTCGGCCTGTTTCTCAACACCGTGCCGCAGCGCGTACTGATCCGTCCGGGAGGCAGCGTGCGGGAGCTGCTGCAGCAGGTGCAGGGCGAGCATGCCCGCCTCGTGGAACACCACCACGTCGGGCTCGGCGCGATCCAGGCCGAGGCCGGCGTGGGCACGCTCTTCGACACTCTCTACGTCATGCGCAACACGCCGACCGACGACGCGTCGTTCGACGACCTGTCGGCTCGGGTCGGGCTGGTCGACATCGACGGCGGCGACGCCACCCACTACCCGGCGACGTTCATCGTGCACCCCGACGTCTCGACCCGGCTCATCCTCAGCTACCGGCCCGACGTCCTTCCCGCGGCTCGCGCGCGCGACCTGCTCGCCGCCGCCGCCCGCGTGCTGCGGGCGATGACCGACCCCGACGTCGCGGTGGGCGCCCTGCCGTTCGCCGACCCGCG
>NZ_BCNQ01000259.1 GCF_001515525.1 Piscicoccus intestinalis NBRC 104926
GCCGGCAAGCTCGACGCCGCGTTCGCGCGCTTCGGCCCCGCCGGCCTGTCGGCCCGCGACCGGCGCTGCCTCGACGTCGGCGCCTCCACCGGCGGCTTCACCCAGGTGCTGCTCGAACAGGGCGCCGCCCACGTCGTCGCCCTCGACGTCGGGCACGGCCAGCTCGTGCCCCAGCTCGCCGCCGACCCGCGGGTCGCCGAGCGCTCCGGGGTGAACATCCGCGACGTCGACCCCGCCGACCTGACCGCGGGGCACGGGCCGTTCGGGCTCCTCGTCGCCGACCTCAGCTTCATCTCCCTGCGGCTCGTGCTGCCCCACCTGGCCCCGCTGCTGGCTCCCGACGGCGACGCGGTGCTGCTCGTCAAGCCGCAGTTCGAGGTCGGCCGGGGCGGGCTCGACAAGCACGGCGTCGTCAAGACCGAGGCGGCCCGACGCGACGCGCTGGAGGCGGTCCTGCACGCCGCACGCGCCATCGGCTGGCACGCTCGGGACATCATGGACAGTGCGGTCCGCGGCGCAAGCGGCAACCGCGAGTATCTAGGCTGGTTCACGCCCGGGCCGGCCCCGCAGCGGGAGCCGATGGGCCTCGAGCACCCCGCCGACGCGCGGGCTTCGTCCCGACCAGAGGAGGACCACGGATGACGCGGCGCGTGCTGCTCGTCTCCCACGCGGTGCGCACGGACATGCAGCACATGCGGGCCTTTCTCGCCGGCGAACTGCGTCGGCACGGCATCGAGGCCGTCGTGCACGACCCGGTGTTCACGGACGGGCACAGTCCGCACCCGGCTCCGGCCGACGCCCAGGACCCGGCGGCCGGCTGCGAACTCGTCTGCGTGCTCGGCGGCGACGGCACGATCCTGCGCGGGGCCGAGCTGTCGCGCGACGCCGGCGTGCCGCTGCTCGGCGTGAACTTCGGGCACGTCGGCTTTCTCGCCGAGGCCGAGCGGGAGGATCTCGCCCGCGTCGTCGATCACATCGTCAACGCGGAGTACACCATCGAGGACCGCATGACGATGGACGTCGAGGCCCGCCTCGGCGACGAGGTCGTCGCGCGCAGCTGGGCGCTCAACGAGGTGACGGTCGAGAAGGCAGCCCGGGAGCGGATGCTCGAACTCGTCCTGGAGATCGACGGTCGGCCGCTGTCGACGTGGGGCTGCGACGGCGTCATCGCCTCGACGCCGACCGGGTCGACCGCCTACGCGTTCAGCGCCGGCGGCCCGATCGTGTGGCCGAACGTCGAGGCGATGCTCGTCGTGCCGATCTCGGCCCACGCCCTGTTCGCGCGCCCGCTCGTCGTCGGCCCCACGAGCCGGATCGCCGTCGAGCTCCTCTCCGACCACTCCGGCAAGGGCATCATGTGGTGCGACGGCGCGCGACCGGTCGACCTGCCCAAGGGAGCTCGCGTCGAGGTGCTGCGCGGTGAGAACCCGGTGCGCCTCGCGCGCCTCTCGCGACAGCCGTTCGCCGACCGCCTCGTCGCCAAGTTCCACCTGCCGGTCAAGGGGTGGCGCGGGGTGCGCGGCTCCATCTGAGCCGGTGATCCGCGGGCCGGACGTGCTCGCCGACGCTCGCGACGGCTGGCGCCGCGGCGACGTGGCGAACGCGCGACGGGGGCGATACGGCGATGTGGCGCCGCGCCGGAGGCGGGCCGAGGGGTCTTGTCGGTGGTCGCTCCTAAACTGGGGTCATGCTCGCGCAGCTGCGGATCCGAGACCTGGGCGTCATCGACGACGCCCTCCTCGAGCTGTCCGCGGGGCTCAACGTCGTCACCGGCGAGACCGGGGCGGGCAAGACCATGGTCGTCACCGGGCTGGGGCTGCTGCTCGGCGCCCGGGCCGACTCCGGGTCCGTGCGCACCGGGGCCGCGACCACCGTCGTCGAGGGACTGGCCGACCCCGTGCCGGGGCACCGCGCCCGCGCGCGGGTGGCCGAGGCCGGCGGCGACGCCGACGGCGAACTCGTGCTCGTGCGCACCCTGACCTCCCAGGGCCGCTCCCGCGCGCACGTCGGTGGGCGGTCCGCCCCCGTCGGGGTGCTCGCCGAGGTCGGGGAGCTGCTCGTCGCCGTGCACGGCCAGGCCGACCAGTGGCGGCTGCGCCGGCCCGAGGAGCATCGCGCCCTGCTCGACGACTTCGGCGGCCGGGCCGTCCGCGGCCCGCGCCAGGCGTACGAGCAGGAGTACGCCCGGGCCGCCGCGCTGACGGCCGAGTTGGCCCGGGTGAGCGACCTCGAGCGCGACCGCGACGTCGAATCCCAGGTGCTGCGCGCCGAACTCGACCGGCTCGCCGAGTTCGATCCGCAGCCGGGGGAGGAAGACGAGCTCGCCGCCGAAGATGCGCGCCTGGCCCATGTCGACGCCCTGCGCGAGGCCGCCGAACGGGCCCGCGCCGCGCTCGCCGGCGGCGACGACGGGTCGG
>NZ_BCNQ01000260.1 GCF_001515525.1 Piscicoccus intestinalis NBRC 104926
CTGGATCCCACGTTGGACACCGGAAGGCCTTGCGCCCGGCTCCTTCGCGTTCGTCATGGCCACCGGGATCGTCGGGGTGGGCGCTGCGCTGACCGGCCTGGGGGCGCTGGCGTCCGTGCTCGTGTTCATCGCGACGCTCGGATACGCCTGTCTCGTGGCGGCGCACGCGTGGCGCCTGCTGGCTTACCGGGCGGCGATGGGTCGTGACCTGCGCGATCCACGGCGGGCATTCGGCTACTTCACGTTCGTCGCCGGAACGGACGTCGTCGCGGTGTGCCTCGCGGCGGCCGGCCGGCACGGGGTGGCGACCGCGCTGCTCATCGTGGCCCTGACGACCTGGCTAGTGCTCGGCTACGCGGTGCCGTGGACGGCGGTGCTGGGATCGCATCCGCAGCCGGTGCTCGCGGCCGCGAACGGCAGCTGGTTCATCTGGGTGGTCGCGTCGCAGTCGGTGGCGGTGGTCGCCGCGACCCTGCAACCGGTGCTGACACCGGCCCGCTCGGCGCTCGCGGTGGTTGCCGTGCTGACGTGGTCGGTGGGGCTGGTGCTGTACGCGGCCGCCGCGGTCTTCGTCTCGTTGCGGCTCATGCTCTACGAGCTCACCCCGGAGGAGCTCGATCCCACGTACTGGGTGTCGATGGGGGCGGTGGCCATCACCGTCGTCGCGGGCGCGCGAGTGGTCGAGATGCTGCAGACGCCGATCGTCGATGCCACGCGGGGCCTCGTCGCGGGCCTGTCGGTCGTGCTCTGGTCGTTCGCGAGCTGGCTCATTCCGGTGCTCGTGGCCGTCGGGGTGTGGCGGCACGTCGTGCACCGGGTGACGCTGCGCTACGTGCCCGCGATGTGGAGCATCGTGTTCCCGCTCGGGATGTACGCGGTCGCCGGCATGTACCTGGGCCAGGCCGACAGGCTGCCGTTCGTCGAGGCCGTCGGGCGCGCCTGGTTCTGGGTGGGTCTGGCGGCGTGGGTTCTCGCGGCCGGGGCCATGACGCGCTCTCTGGCGCTTTCTGTCGCGCGCGGACGAAACCTGGGGAAATAGGCTTCCGCTGTGGCGTGAATCGTCTCCGGATTAGGCCGTGGTGCGGTGAGGAACTGCTGCTTCTCGAACGGCTTCCCCGGCCTGGAAACCGATATTCGAGTTATCCACAGATGCGCCTTGTGGTCTATATTACCGCTGTCCAGTGGGGTAGAATCGAACTACTGCTCGAACTTGGCTGGATCTGGTGGAAAGGGGGTCGTGTGATGTCTGTGGGTGCGGTTCCGCGGTCTGATGGTGCGGTGATCTCGCGGTTGATTTCAGCCGCGCGGGATTTGCGTGACCAGCCCGAGAATGGCGGGTGGGTGCGGTTGCGGGAGATTTCGCAGGCGTATGACGAGCTTGATGTGCAGGCCTCGGATGCCGCGGGCGAGTTGGCGCAGGCCCAGGCGGCCGCGGACCTGGCGGTGCAGAACGAACAGATCGACCGGGGCCGGTTGGCGCGTCGGTATCGCAAGTCGGCAGGGGTGTTGTTGGACGAGGCCCGCGCCTGCATCGTCGACACCGCGGTCGCGACCCTTGGTGGGCCGGCCGGTGTGTGGCACGGTCGGGTTGCGCTCGGGGTGGCGCCGGAGTCGGTCGCCGCGCCGATCAAGGAAGCGGTCGCCGCGCGGGCGATCACTTTCGGCCAGGGGTGTGCGTTGGTGCGCGAACTCGACGCGCCCGAGGTCACGGCGGAGGCGGGCCAGAAGGTGTGCGACGCGGTGCTCGCGTATGCGACTGAGAAGGCCGCCGCGACCGGTGCGCCGCTGGGGCAGGGGGCGTTCTGCCGTAAGAAGCGCCGGGAGATGGTCAAGCACGTCAACACCCGCGCCCGGCGGGCGCGAGCGGTGCGGCAACGCGACGCGTGGGTCACGATCGGTGACGACGGCGCCGGCAGCTTCGGGGTCAGCGGCACTGATGCCCGCTGCCTGGGTGCCTTTCGGCGGATCGACGCGATCGCCCGCGCGACCCGCGCCGGCGGTGACCCGCGCACCTTGGCGCAGCTGCGCTCCGACGTTGCGTTGGACCTGTTGTTGTTCGGGCAGCCGCACGCCGACGCGCCGACCGTGGTCGATCACCCCGGGGACGGCGGGTGGCCGGCCGCGAAGGTGTCGGTCGTCGTGTCTCTCGCTTCTCTGGCCGGGCTCAACCAGCAACCAGGCACGGTCGAGGGTGTCGCGGTCGACGCCGACACGGTTCGCGAGGTCGCGTTCGCGGCGGGGTCGACGTGGCAGCGGCTGGTGGCCGACCCGCTGACCGGGTACGCGATGGCACAGGTCGCCAAGTCGTATGCGCCGCCGCCGCGGATGGCCCGCGCGGTGCGCGACCGT
>NZ_BCNQ01000261.1 GCF_001515525.1 Piscicoccus intestinalis NBRC 104926
CTCGCGACGGCGCTGAGCCACGAGCGCCCGGGCGGCGGCTCGCAGCCAGGCAAGCACGCCGGCCAGGAGCGCGACCGGCGCGGCCAGGCTCCACCACGGCAGGGCCGAGAGCAACGTCGCGAGCGCGGTCCCCGCCAGCAGCAGGAGGCTCAGACCCAGGGCGATCGTGCGAGTGAGCCGGGCGCGCCGGGATCCGGGGCGTCGGGCCGGCATCCGAAGCCGGGAGCCGGTGTCGCCGGGGCGGTCGACGAAGTAGTCGTCGGAGCCCGGCTCGCGGGGGTCATCGGGGTCGGCGAGCACCGAGGCGCGCACGCTCGTCGCGCGGCGCTCGTCCGTGGCGCCCGTGGCGTCGGTCTCGAGGAAGAGCTGGTCGGCGCTGGCCTGGGCGACCAGCGGCCGGGGCCGGGTCATGCCCGCCGAGGAGATCCGCACGCTCGAGGGCGCGGGCGGGTCGACCCGCACGGCGCGCCGCTGCAGCACCCGCATCTGGCTGGAGAACCGGTCGACGGTGCGGGCGGTCGCCAGATGCTCGCGACGGCGGGAGACATGGACGACCAGATAGGCAGCCCAGATGACGACCACGGCGACGAAGATCAGGCTGCTGGGCGACACAACCCCACCGTAGAAGCATCTGACAGGCGCGTCAGGCAGGCGCTCCGGAGTGTCGGCACATTGACTTACACGCGTGTAACTTGCTGCCTGTTTCAGGTCGTATGCCCTGGTCAGCGGTCGCGTCGGCGGCGGAGCGCGGGGTGCTCAGGTCGGCGCCATCTCCAGCCCGCCGGGCTGCCCCCGACGCCACCGTTTGACCATCGAGGTGCCGTCGAGATCCTCGGCGGTCACCGCGAACGAGCGGTGGTCGCGCCAGTCGCCGTCGATGTGCAGGTACCGCAGCCGCAGCCCCTCGTCGCGCAGCCCGAGTTTGGCGACGACCCGCAGGCTCGCCACGTTCTCGGGCCTGATGTTGACCTCGACGCGATGCAGCCCGAGCCCGTAGACCGCGTGGTCGATGAGCGCCGCCAGGCACAGCGGCGCGATGCCCTGGCCGGCCGCGCTCTGGGCCACCCAGTAGCCGGCGGAGCCGCCGCGCAGCGCGCCCCAGCCGATGCTGAACAGGTGCATCTGCCCGACGAGCCGGCCGTCGCGCTCGATGACGAAGGGCTGCAGCCGCCCCTCACGGCCCTCGCGGTCGTAGTGCCGCACGAGTGAACGGAAGCTCGAACGGGCCTGCGGCGGCAACGGACTCGTCGCCTCCCACGGGCGCAGCCAGGCCAGGTTGGCGGCCCGCAACTCCTCCCACTCCTCGCGGTCTCGGCCGCGCAGCGCGCGCATGACGATCGCCGACCCGCTCGGGTGGCGCACCGTCAGCGAGCACGGCCACAGGCCCGCCATCAGTGGTCGCCCCCGCGAACCTGGTCGACGGCGTGCGCCAGCACCGGCTCCAGCACGGCGAGCCCGTCGCGCACCCCGCCCGTGGAGCCGGGCAGATTGACGATGAGGCAGCGCCCGGCCAGGCCCGCGAGCCCTCGCGAGAGCATCGCGCTCGGCACGCCCGCGGCCACCCCGGCCGAGCGGATCGCTTCGGCGATCCCCGGCACCTCGCGGTCGATGACCGCCCGGGTCTGCTCGGGCGTCTGGTCACCCGGGGTCAGGCCGGTTCCACCGGTGGTCACCACGACGTCCGCGCCGCCCGCGACGGCCTGCGCCAGCGCCTGCCCCACCGGGTCGCCGTCGGGCACGACGAGTGGCCCGTCGACCTCGAGACCCCACTGCGCGAGGCGTTCGGCGATGATCGGCCCGCCCCGGTCGGCGTACACCCCCGCCGACGCGCGGTTGGAGGCGGTGATCACCACGGCCCGTCGAGGCGATGCGTGCTCGCTGGTCACGACGCCTCCCGGGGGTCTTCGCCAGCCGGCTCACGACGGTCCGCCTCGGGCGAGGGCTCGGGCTCGGACCAGTCGCCGGAACGGCCTCCGCTCTTGGCGGTGACCCGCACGTCTGTGATGCGGGCGTGTTTGTCGACGGCCTTGATCATGTCGATGAGCGCCAGCGCGCAGACGGTCACGCTGGTCAGCGCCTCCATCTCGATGCCGGTGCGGTCGGCGGTCACGACGGTCGCGGCGATGTCGACGCCGTCGTCGGCGATCCGCAGCTCGACCTCGACGCCGTGCACCGCGACCGGGTGCGCCAGCGGCACGAGGTCGGGGGTCCGCTTGGCGGCCTGCAGCCCGGCGATCCGCGCCACCGCGAGCGCGTCGCCCTTGGGCACCGTGCCGTCACGCAGCGCGGCGACCGCGGCCGGAGCCAGTAG
>NZ_BCNQ01000262.1 GCF_001515525.1 Piscicoccus intestinalis NBRC 104926
CGTGAACCGTGCGTAGCTGGGCCGTTCCGCCGCGACCGGCCGCCCGGGTGCCCGCGGCTCCACCACCGGATCGACCGGCTCGTCGACCGGCTCGACTGGCTCGACCGGCCGGCTGGACGGCATCCACCAGGGCTGCGCGGCGGTCGCCGGTTCGGTCTCCGGAGCCGGGTCGGCCCGCTCGCCGGCCACGAAGTCCGGGCCGGCGGGTCGCCCCAGACCCGGCCAGTCCGTCCGGTCCGATGGGCGTTGCGGCTCGTTGCTGGTCACGGTCGCTCCTACGGCAGCCGGGCGAACCAGCGCAGCGACATGGCCGCCGCAGCCAGGGCGATGAGCAGCGCCGCCGCCGTCAGATAGGGGGTGAGTTCGCGCGGCTCCGTGCGCCACCCGATCGAGGAGCCGATGTCGTCGTAGACCTCCGACAGCTCGTCTCCGCTGGCCGCCTCGTACGCCTGGCCGCCGCTGTCCTCGGCCAACCGGGCCAGGGAGTCGGTGTCGGCGGGCACGGGGATCACCCGGTTGCCGATCTCGATGACGCCGTTCGGGGTGCCGTAGGCGATCGTCGACACCGGAACGCCCGCCTCCCGAGCCGCGGCCGCCGCCGACTCCAGGCTGCGGCCGCGCACGTTGGATCCGTCGGAGAGCAGCACGATGCGGCCCGGCACCGACTCCGCCCCCGCCGGCGGTTCGCTCCCGTCGGGGGCCTGCGGGGCGCCGGGGACCCCGGGGGCTCCGGGCGCTCCGGGCGACGTGGGCGCCGCTCCGGGTTCGGTGGGTTCGGGTGCCATCGCGGCGATCTGGTCCAGGGAGGTGAACACGGCCTCACCGATCGCGGTGCTGTCGCGCAGCGTGAGGCTCTGCAGCTCGCGGACGACGGCGTCGCGGTCGGTCGTCGGCGTGGCCATGACCATCGCGTCGCCGGCGAACGCGACGACGCCGACGTTGAAGGTGTCGGGCAGCTCCTCGACGAAGGCGCTCGCGGCGTCGCGGGCCGCGCCGATGCGGGTGGGTTCGACGTCGGTGGCGTCCATCGAGCGCGACACGTCGACGGCGATCATCACGGTCGCGCGCTCGTGCGGCACCCGGATCTCCGCCTCCGGGCGGGCGGCCGCGACGGCGAGCACGAGGAACGCGGCGAGCAACGCCGCGGCGGGCGCGTGGCGGCGCCAGCCGGGCGAGGCGGGCGCGACCTTGGCGAGCATCGGCAGCGTCGCGAACCGCACCGCGTACCGCGACCGGCGCCGCTGCGCGATGACGTAGGCCACCGCCAGCGCGATGACCGGCAGCAGCAACAGCAGCCACCACGGCGACAGGAAGGTCATCGGGGCATCCTCCGGGGATGGGTGGCGGCCCGGCGCCGGGTCACCACGAAGCGGGCGAGCTCGCGCACCCAGTCGGTGTCCGTGCGCAGCACCACGTGGTCGGCGCCGCACGCCTGCACGCCCGCCGCCACGGCGGCGCGGTGCTCGGCCGCGGCCTGCGCGTACCGGCGACGCAGCTTCGTGGAGGTCCAGACCTCCTGGCGCGCACCGGATTCGGGGTCGGTCAGCAGCAGCAGCCCGAGGTCGGGCAGCTCGAGTTCGCGCGGGTCGAGCACCTCGACGACGATGACGTCGTGCCGCGACGCCAGGCGGCGCAGCTCCCGCTCCCACGGCAGCGGCCGCTCGCTCGACCCGTCGGGCTCAACAAAGTCGCTGATGACGACCCGCAGGCCGGGCCGGGGCACGCGGCGCTGCAGACCGACCAAGCCCTGCGCGAGGGTCGGCCCGGGCGGGCCCGGCTCCGGGCGGCCGTTCTGGTCGTAGGCGGCCGCGGCGTGCGTGATGCGGCGGGCGGCCACCCGGCCGGGCAGCGCCGGCTGCCACGTGACCCCGCCGGGGGTGAGCCGGCACAGGCCGATCCGGTTGCCCGGACCGTCGGTGAGCAGCGCGACGACCGCGGCGGCGAACGTGGCCAGGTCGCGCTTCTCGCAGCGGGCGGTGCCGAAATCCATGCTCGCGGTCTCGTCGACCAGCACCCACGTGTCGAGCTCGTGCTCGGCGCGGGAGCGCCACACGTGCGGGTCGCCGGTGCGGGCCGTGACGTTCCAGTCGATGCGGCGCACGTCGTCCTCGCCGGGGCGGTAGCGCACGACCTCTTCGGGGTCGCTGCCCGAGCCGAGCCGCACCCCCACGTGATCGCCCTGCAGCAGCCCGTCGAGGTGGCGGCGTACGAGCAGGTCCAGGCTGCGGAACGCCGCGGCCGGGTCGCTCGGCATCCCGTCGGGGAAGGAGCCGAGACGGCCGGGTCCCGTTGCGGGGCCACCCG
>NZ_BCNQ01000263.1 GCF_001515525.1 Piscicoccus intestinalis NBRC 104926
TCAGACCCGAGACGCGGTTCAGGGATGTCGGGGGTGATTGACGTAGAAATCTACGTCAGCTGAGGGCCCTACAACCGGGCTGAGTCTGCTCACCCCACGGCTGGGGAGCCGGCTCCGTGAGCGCGGGTATCGAGTTGAGCGTGGAGCTGTACGGCAGCCCCGTCGCGACGCTGCGCGGGTCGGCCTGGCGGTTCGCCGACCTGCAATTCTCACCACGACACGCAGTTTTCGGGGTCGTTGGGGGCGGCGGGTAGGTTGGGGCGGTGATTCTCTCCGTCGTCGCGCTGGTCATCGGTGTGCTCGCGTACGGGCTCGCGGGGGCGCGGCTCTCGGACGGGGCGCAGTCCGCGGGCGGGCCGCTTCGGTCTCCGGCGTGGTGGGTCGGAACCGCCTGCCAGGGCGCGGGTTTCGTGTTCACGCTGGCCGCCCGGCAGCACCTGCCGCTGCTCATCGTGCAGGCCTGCGTCGTCGGGGGGCTGGCGGTCACCGCGGTCATCCAGCACCTGGCTGGCACCCGGCGCATCGGGGGCCGCGACGGGGTCGCCATCCTCGCCGTCAGCGGCGGCATCATGGCGCTCGCGCTGACGACCGTGCCCGGGGCCGCGGTGCCGATCGCGCCCGTGCACCTCGTCGTCATCGCGGCGACCGTCGCGGCCTGCGGGCTCGCGCTGCTCGTGCGGCTGCCTCCGGGCATCAGCGGGCTGTTCGCCGGCACCGGGTTCGCGATCAGCGCGATCACGGCCCGGCTGCTCGTCGCCGACCCGCGGCTGTCGATGTGGCGGCCGTGGGAGTGGCCGCTGCTGTCCTGGCTCGCGGCGTTCCTGCTCGTCGCCGGGCTCGTGCTCGGCCAGGTGCACCTGACGGTCGGGCTCAAGCGCGCGCACGCCGTCGCGGTGCTCGGCACGAACTACCTCATGTCGACGCTCGTGCCCGCCGCCATCGGCTGGACCCTGCTCGCCGAGGAGCCGCGGGAGGGCACGATCTGGCTCGTCGCCGTCGGCCTCGTGCTCGCGCTCGCCGGTGCGATGACGCTGTTGCGCAGCGACGACGCTGCGCCGGGGGAGCCCGAACACGCCACCGGCGCCTGACGATTCGCCCGTGGGCGCGGGTCCGCGGGCCTACGTCGACTGGGGTGGGCGCGGGGGTGCGGCGAGCAGCGACTTGATGTCGCGGTAGTGGTGATGCACTTCGTGCACGGTGTGCGCGGCGAGCCACCGCAGGTCGCGCGGCTGCGGCGTCGGGTAGTTGTAGATGAGCTCCAGATCCCAGTCGTAGTACGAGAGCAGCCGCAGCGAGCGGGCCAGCCGCGCGGCCGACCAGTGCAGCTCGAGGGCGAGGTTGATGGGGTCCAGGCCCTGGTATTCGCCCCACTCCACCCGTTGTTCGGTGAGCATCGGCACGACCTGCGCACCCGGATCCACCCGGGCCCGCAGCAGCCGCTCGCGCTGGGTGATGAGCACGTCACGCACGTGCCCGCCGTATTCGAGAACGCTCCACCCGTCCGCCCGGTTGTCGCCTCGACGGCCGGCCGACGCGATCGTGGCCGAGAGCGTCGCCCCGGCCGACTCCAGCTGGTCGGCGGCGTTGCGCGCGGTGATCGAGTCGTACGCGAATCCGCACTGCGCGCACACGGTCATGACGGGGCTCCTTCGGCCGTGGTGTACCCGTAGCTTTCCTCCTCGAGCGGCTCGGCGCCACCGACTTGCTGCGAAAAGCCATGGGCGGCAGCGAATTGTGGGCCGGCGCGGGCGGCGCCGGCCCACAATTCTGCGCGGAGCCGGGCCGGCGGCCTCAGCCGGGTAGCTTGCGGCCCAGCTTCCATCCGATCCACAACGCCGCGAGCCCGATCCCGATGTGCGGGGCGTACGCGCGGGCGACTACCGGCAACACCGTGGCGCCGAGGTCGAGGGCGTCATCGGAGTCGCCGTCGGCTCCGGAGATTCGGCCGCCCGAACCCGAGTCCGGGCCCGGGCTCGTCAGGCCCGGAGGCGGTGACGCCGGGCTCGGAGCTGCCGCGGGCGCGGGTGCCTCCCCTGACACCGGCGCTCCCGCGTCGGAGCGACCGGAGCCGCCGGAGCCGCCCGAGCCGCCGGAAGGGCCGGAGCCGGACGTGCCCGACCCGGCGCCGAGCCCGGCGAAACCGGAGCCGGTCGCGCCGAACATGGCCGCGGTCAACGGTTCTCGCGGGGCGTCGGAGCGTCCGGCGCCCGACTCGACCCCCGGGCCCGAAGAGGCACGCGCCGCCGAGCCCGTCGAGTCCG
>NZ_BCNQ01000264.1 GCF_001515525.1 Piscicoccus intestinalis NBRC 104926
ACGAGCGCGCCCGCGGGATCGAGTGGCCTGGCGACCGGCTCCCCGGACAGGCGGGGTGCGGGCGAGCCGCCTGCCCCGCGCCCGGACGGCCTCACCGAGCGCGAGCTGGACGTGCTGCGCCTCGTGGCCTCCGGCCGCGCCAACGGCGACATCGCCCGCGAGCTGTACGTCTCCCCGAGCACCGTCAAGACCCACATCAACCACCTCTTCGCCAAGACCGGTGTGGTCTCCCGCGCCGACCTCGTGCGCTACGCCTACGAGCACGGCCTGACCGCATAGGTTCTTATGCCGTGACCGCTGGCGCGTCACTGACCGGTCAATCAGCCTCCGAAACCATTGAGTTGGGCCGCTGACCTGCGCAAATGCGGGAGATGTGCGGAATGACCTCTCGCGAGCGGTCACTCCACCCGCTTGCGCGGGTCGCACCGACCGCTTCCGCCGCTCGCCTTGAGCGTGTTGCGGTTGCGTGTCGCGCGGCCTGGCTCCACGACCTTGTCGGTGCTCGCCCCTATGGTGCCGCCAGAACCACAACAGTGCGTATCGCCGCCGGCCGGACGGCGTGCGCACCTGCCCATCCATCTGGCACGAACGGAATTGAGGCTGGAGATGAAGCGGACTCGACTGCTGGCGGGCGTCTCGACGGCAACGTTGGTCGTCGCGCTCGCCGCCTGCGGAGGCGGCGACGCGGGGCAGAGCGCGAGCGGAGGGTCGACGCGCACCCTCGTCGCCAACGACGCCTTCGACCTCAAGACCATCGACCCGGCTCGGTCGTTCGAGTTCACCGGCGTCATGCTCGACCAGCAGATCTACGAGACCGCGTTGAAGTTCGAGGGCGCCAACGTCAAGGAGCCCAAGCCGGGCATCTGCTCGTTCACGATCTCGCCCGACAACAAGACGCTGACGCTGACGATGCAGGGCAACCACACCTTCTCCGACGGCACCCCGGTGACCGCCGACGACGTCGTCTTCTCCCTGCAGCGGGTGCAGGGCATCGGCGGCAACCCGGCGTTCCTGCTCGACGGCGTCACGGTCACCAAGAAAGACGACCAGACGATCGTGCTGACCAGCAAGGAGTCCAACCCGCAGCTGCCGTACATCCTGCCCAACCCGTCGCTGGGCATCGTCAACAAGAAGGCCGTCGAGGCCAACGGCGGCACCGCCGACGCCAACGACAAGGCGGAGAACTTCTTCAACAGCACCGGAGCCGGTTCGGGCCCGTACACGATCGAGTCGTTCGACGTGCAGTCCAAGGTCGTGCTGAAGACCAACGAGCACTACGCCGGCAACAAGCCCGCCTACGGCCGCGTGGTCATCGACAACGTCGACGCCGCCACCCAGAAGGTCAACGCCCAGGCCGGGCAGGCCCAGCTGGCGTTCTCGCTCGGCCCCGACCAGGTCTCCGACATGAACCAGGGCCGCACCAAGGTCGTCACCGCGCAGAGCGCCCGCACGATCTTCATGTGGTTCAACATGACCCCGGAGTTCGGCAAGCAGTCGGCCAACGTCAAGTTCGTGCAGGCCATGCGCCACGCGATCAACTACGACGGGGTGGTCGCGCTCGCCGGCCAGGGCGCCACCCGCCCCGGCGGCATGGTGCCCGCGGGCTTCGTCGGCTCGCTGGAGTCCGACCCCTCCAACACCTACGACCAGGCCAAGGCCAAGCAGCTGCTCTCGGAGTCGGGCTACAACGGCGAGCCGGTCTCGATCCTGTACTCCAACGACGTCTCGGTCGGCGGCGTGCGCATGCAGAACGTCGCCGAGACGATCCAGGCCCAGGTGCAGCCGCTCGGCATCAACCTGCAGCTCAACCCGCAGCCGAGCTCGACGAGCCTCGACAGCTTCCGCAGCGGCAAGGCGCAGGCGGGCGTGGCCTACTGGGGCGCCGACTACCCCGACCCGGCCAACTACCTCGTGTTCGCGCCGGGCGAGAGCCTCGGCAAGCGCGCCGCGTGGACGCCGCAGCAGGCCCCGGAAGCCGACAAGCTCGCCAAGGCCGCCGCCGCGGCCACCGGCGACGCCCGCGCCGCCGCCTACCAGGCGTTCCAGAAAGACGTCAACGTCGAGGGGCCGTTCATCCCGCTCATCCAGCCGGCGCAGATCGTCGTCACGAGCAGCGAGCTCAACAATGTCGTCATCAACCCGGTGACGACGACCGAGTTCGCGACGATCTCCTGACGTGAGCGCCGACTCCACGAGCAGGGTCGCCGCCCACGGTGGCGCGGCCGCCGCGCCGCGCCACGGTCGCGGCGGCGGTCT
>NZ_BCNQ01000265.1 GCF_001515525.1 Piscicoccus intestinalis NBRC 104926
GAGCGCGCCGGCCAGGCCGAGCGCGCCGGCCGCGCACGCCGCCTCGGCACCGGCTCAACCGGCCCGAACCACGGCCAAGCACACCCCGGGACCGGCCGGCTACACGTTCCTGCGCCAGTGCGTCACCGACGACGTGACGAACCGGCCGCGGCGCTTCACGGTCGCGTGCGCCGACGCCAACCAGTACCTGGACCGGCTGCAGTGGAAGCGCTGGGGCCAGCGGTCCGCGCGGGCCAAGGGCGTCATGACCGTCAACACGTGCGCGCCCTCCTGCGCGAAGGGAAAGCTCAAGAACTACCCCGTGTCGGTGCGCGCGCACCGCATCGTCAGGGGCGAGGCCGCGCAGTTCTACTCACGCCTCACCGTCACGTACACCAAGTCGGTGCCGACGGGGGAGCGCCGCACCCACACCTACGTCATGCCGTGATGTGACAACACAACACAACACAAGAGGGGCGGGCGGCTCGAGAGGAGCCGCCCGCCCCCACGCCGGTCGTCAGCAGGTCAGGCTCGGAACGCCTGGATCACCGAGGGACGCGGGCCCTTGAACCTGGTGTACGGGAACGTCGAGGCCGGCTTGTCGGCGCTCGCGCCGTCGACCTCGCCCGGGTGCTGCACGGCGACGAAGACCGTGCGCTCGTCCTTGCTGATCAGCGGCCCGCAGGTCTCGGCGCCGGTGGGCACCGACAGGAACTGCCGCAGCTTGCCCTTCTCCGGCCCGTCGACCGGCATCATGAACAGCCCGTCGTTGTGGTTCAGCGTGCCCGGCTGGCCGTCGGTGGAGATCCACAGGTTGCCGCGGGAGTCGAACGTCACGTTGTCGGGGCAGGAGATCGGCGAGACCTGGCTCTTGTCGAACCCGTTGAAGTAGGTGTCCTTGTCCTTCGGGTCGCCGGCGAGCAGCACGAGCTTCCAGGAGAACTCCCGCGATGCGTGCTTGCCGCCCTTCGGGGTGATCTCGACGATGTGGCCGTGCTTGTTGTTCGCGCGCGGGTTGGCCTCGTCGACCTCGCTCGGCGTGCGCTTGGTGTTGTTCGTGCAGGCCATGTACACGCGACCGTTGACCGGGTTCGGCTCGACGTCCTCGGGCCGGTCCATCTTGGTCGCGCCGACCTTGTCGCCGGCGATGCGCGTGAACACGAGCACCTCCGCCACACTCATGCCCTTGACCTTGGACTTGCCGTCGACGACCAGCGGCAGCCACGTGCCGGTGCCGTCGTGCACGCCGTCCTTGTCACCGTCTCCGGTGAACTTCGCGACGTACAGGTCACCCTCGGTGAGCAGCGACATGTTGTGCCGCCGCGCCCAGCGCGAGGAGCCGGGCCGGTACTTGCGGCTCGCGACGAACTTGTAGAGGTACTCGTAGCGGGCGTCGTCGCCGCTGTACGCGACGACCGTGTTGTCGGCGTCGATCGCGATCGTCGCGCCCTCGTGCTTGAACCGGCCCAGCGCCGTGTGCTTGCGGGGCGTGGAGTCGGGGTCGTGCGGGTCGAGTTCGACGACCCAGCCGAAGCGGTGCGGCTCGTTGGGCTCGGTGCCGACGTCGAAGCGCTTGTCCGCGCGCTCCCAGCCGCGACCCGCCGTGTCGGTGGTGTACCGCTTGAGGCTCTCCTTGCGGTCCGCCGGGGCGTTCGTCGCGTTGAAGTACTGGTCGACGTTCTCCTCGCCGGAGAGCACCGTGCCCCACGGGGTGGTGCCGCCCGCGCAGTTGTTCAGCGTGCCGAGCACGACCTTGCCGGTGCGGTCGGCGGAGGTCTTCAGCAGGTCGTGGCCGGCGGCCGGACCGGTGACGTGGAACTGCGTGTGCGCGTGCACGCGCCGGTTGCGCGTGCCGCCGCGCACGTACCTCCACGGGCTCCCGGGGCCGCGGCGGGTGACCTCGACGACCGCCATGCCGTGCGCCGCCATGATGACCTTGAGCTGGTCGACGGACAGGTCCTTGGCGTCGGTGATGCCGCGGAACATCAACTCGTCGTTGGTGTACTCGTGGTTGCACACGAGCAGGCCCTTGGTCGGCGAGGTCTGCAGCAGCGTCGTGTAGTCGTTGTTGTAGCCGAACTGCTTGACCTGCGCGGCCGCCGACTGCTTGTCGAAGTCGAAGCCCGGCGCGTCGTCGAACAGCGGGTCGCCCCAGCTGATCACCGGCTTCCACGTCCAGCCCTTCGGCACGTCGACGGCGTCCCGGGTGGCCGGCGAGGGCTTGATGCCCTCGAAGCCCGCCGGCCAC
>NZ_BCNQ01000266.1 GCF_001515525.1 Piscicoccus intestinalis NBRC 104926
GCGTCGCGGGAGGCGGCGACGGTGACCAGGCCGCTCATGCCGCGGGCGGCATCGCGGCGGGGCTCGCGGGAGAGCCCGGCGTCGACGACGAGCCGCACCCCGGGAACCGTCAGCGACGACTCGGCGATGGCGGTCGAGACGACGACACGCCGCGGGCCGCCGGGTTCGTGGACGTCGCGGCCGTGCAGCACGCGGTCCTGCTCGCGCGGGGCGAGCCGACCATGCAGCGGCAGAACGTCGACGCCGGGCAGCGCGTCGCGCAGGCGTGCGCAGACCTGGTCGACCTCCCGCGCGCCGGGGAGAAAAACGAGGACGTCGGCCTCCGGCAGGCCCTCAAGCTCGGCGACCGTTGTCGCAGCGACATGCGACAAGAAGTCGCGGGCGACGCCGCGCGGGTCGAACCGCGCACCGGGCGCGGGGCGCCACCGCACGTCGAGCGGGTGCAGCGCCGAGGGGCATTCGACGATTGGTGCGGGCACGGCATGCTCACCGGCGAGGATGCGCGCGAACCGGCCCGCGTCGAGGGTGGCGGACATGGCGACGAGGCGCAGGTCGTCGCGCAGGGCCCGCACCTGGGCGAGCATGCCGACGAGCAGGTCGGTCTCGATGGCCCGCTCGTGCACCTCGTCGAGGGCGACGGCCGCGACGCCCGGCAGTTCCGGGTCGGCCAGCACCCGCCGCAGCAGCACTCCGGGCGTGACGAACTCGACGCGCGTGGCCTGCGACACCCGCCGCTCGCCGCGCACGGTGAAGCCGACCCGCTCCCCCACCGCCGACCCGTCGAGCTGCGCGAGCCGGGCCGCCGCCGCCCGCACCGCGATCCGACGCGGGGCCGTGACGACGACCCGCCCCGCCCCGCTGAGGTCGGCGAGCAGCGGCGGCACGAGCGTCGTCTTGCCCGTGCCTGGCGGCGCCTGCACGACCGCGACCCCACCCGCGAGCGCCTCGGCCAACGCGGGCAGGCTCGCGGCGAACGGCAGCCCGGCGCCGATGGCGGCGAGGTCGAAGGCGGGCATCGGCCCAGTCTCCCCCATCCCCGGGAGCCGGGCCTGCATCGGCCGCCGATCGCACACAGTTGTGTGAAGGTCAGGCGTCGCCGACCGTCAGCGCCCCCGCCTCGTAGGCGCGCACGACGAGCTCGGTGCGGTGCCGCGACCCGGACTTGGCGAGTAGTGACCGCAGGTGGGTCTTGACGGTTTCGACGGACACGAACAGGCTCGCCGCCGCCTCCGCGTTCGTCGCCCCCGCGGCCACCTGGGCGAGCACGTCGCGTTCGCGGTCGGTGAGCTGCGCGACCCACCGGGGCGGGTCGGGCGCGCGGCTCCGGGTCGCGACGCGGCGGATCGCCGCCGGAAACACGAGTGACTCGGTGCGTGCCACGGTGCGGATCGCCGCGAACAGCTCCTCGGGTGCGGCGCGTTTGAGCACGAAGCCGCGCGCACCGGCGAGCAGCGCGTCGTGCACCGCGGCATCGCTCTCGAACGTCGTGATGACGACGACCGCCGGAGCCCGATCGCTCGCCCGGGTGAGCAGCCGCGTGGCCTCGATGCCGTCGATGCGAGGCATCCGCACGTCGAGGAGCACGACGTGCGGTCGGGTGCGGGCCACGAGCCTCGGCACGTCCACGCCGTCGGCGCCGAGGCCGACCACCTCCAGATCCGGCTGAGCGGTCAGGATCGCGGCCAGCCCGGCGCGCACGAGTTCGTCGTCGTCGACGACGACCACGCGGATCGGTCCGCCACCCCCGCCCGCCGCCGGGCTCGCGGCGCCGGTCGTCAAGGCTCCCCCGGCACGACGACCGTCACGACCCATTCCGCGCCGCGCGGACCCGCCTCCAGGCGGCCACCGTGCAGCAGCACCCGTTCGCGGAGGCCGACGAGGCCGTGGGGGCTCCGGGGCGAGCTGGCCGCGTCATCGCAGCGCTCACCCCGAGAATCGAGCAGGTCGTTGCGCACCTCCACCTCGACGCCCGGCACGCCAGGCGCGCCGGGAGCGGCCCGCAGACACACCCGGGCAACGCTCCGCCCGTGCCGCGAGGCGTTCGTCAACGATTCCTGGACGACTCGAAAGACCGTGTGCGCCACCGCCGTCGGCAGCACGAGCTCGGCCGGCAGGTCGGCCCGCGCCGACGCCTGACCGGCCAGGGCGCGCACCCGCGGCACGAC
>NZ_BCNQ01000267.1 GCF_001515525.1 Piscicoccus intestinalis NBRC 104926
GACCGCGGCGCCGGCCGAGGCCCCGGCGAACGCGCCGGCGGGCACGTCGAGCGCGAGCCGCATGAGCGCACCGGACCCGACCCGGGCTAGCTGGGTGGGCGGCAACCGGCGCGTCTGCCACGCGCGCCGCGCCCACGGCCCCCCGCGGGTCAGGGCGCGGGCGAGCGTCACCGCGTCGACGATCGCGTCGCACGCTCCCCGCCCCAGGTTCGGGGTCATCGCGTGCGCGGCGTCGCCCAGCAGGACGTACCGACCCCGGGCGTAGCGTCGCAGCGGCGGCGCGACCCACAGCCGGGTCGCGCTCGCCGCAGAGGCCTGCGGCGCGGCGAGGGTGTCGCGCACCACGCGGGCCGCTCGGACCGACTCCGCCCGGGCCCGCGCCTCCTGCAACACCGCCTCGACGGGGAGCGGTTCCGGGCCGAGCGCGCTGCGATGCGCGGCGAACCAGTAGCTGCCCCTGCCCACGGGAACGATGCCGAACAACATTCCGCCGCCCCAGTATTCGCCGACGGCTCCGGGCGGCGGCGGGGAGTCGGTGAGCCCGCGCAGCACGACGTAGTCGGTCTGCCGGCGGGTGGCGGCGCGCGGGTCGACGAGGCCGCGCACCACGCTGCGCACCCCGTCGGCGCCGACGACGAGGTCGGCGTCGAGCGATGCGGGGTCGGTGATCTCGGCGGTCACGCGCCGCACCGCCGGTGGGAGTGCCGCGCCGAGAGCCCGCATGAGGTCGGGGCGACGCACCATGACGAGGCCGGGCGCGCCGCCCGCGGCCACCCGGCGGCCGCCCATGTGGTGCAGGCCGCCGTGCCCGGGGGAGCCGGTCTCCAGCGAGTCGAGCACGCCGAGCCCGGTCAGGGCGCGCCGGGCCGCCGGCCACAGCCCGAGGGCCGATCCGACGGCGTCACGGTGGGGCGTGGCCTCGTAGACGGTCACCTCGAACCGCCGTGGGTCGAGGGCGGCTCCGAGCGTCAGGCCGGCGATACCGCCTCCGACCACGGCGATGCGTCGACGCGCAGCCATCACTCCCCGCTCGGGCTCGTGGAACTCAGGATCGCCGGCCGCGGCCGACGGACCCCGTCAGGCTAGTGCGACAGCAGGCTGGGCCGGCGGGCGGGCATCCACCGGCGGCGGGCGAGCGGGCTCCCGACGACCGGCTCCGCGACGTGTTCGCGCATCGGCACCTCGAGCTCGGCGAGCAGGCCGCGCACGCGCTCCTCCAGCTCGTCGCGGACCCGCCGCACCATTTCGATCGGCTGCTCGAACGGGTCGTCGACCTGCCAGTCCAGATACCGCCGGCCCGACTCGTCGGTCGTCTGGCAGCCGATGCGCACGACGACGTCCGCGGCGTGCAGCACGTCGCCGCGCAGCGGGCTGGGGTAGGCCCGCTCCAGGGTGATACCGCGCTCGGCGAGCGCCTCGACGACGTGCGGGTTGAGGTAACCGGTGGGGTGCACGCCGGCGCTGAGCACGTGCACGTGCCCCGCGCCGAGGTGCTCGGCGAGAGCCGCAGCCATCTGCGAACGGCCCTGGTTGTGCTCGCACACGAACAGCAGGGTCGGCACCCGCGCGTGCAGCGCACCTTGCGACGCGGCCCGGGCGACGAGCACGTCGCGCACGTAGTGCTCGACGAGGGCAGGCACGAATTCGGGGTGATGAGTAGTCGACTCGAGCTCGGTGCGGGCCTGGGCCACGAGCTCCTCGACGGTCTCGTGGGTGAACGTCGCGCTGTAGCGCTCGGCCAGGTCGTCGGTGACCCGGGTGATGAGTCGCGCGTAGGTGGCGCTGTGAGTGTCCACGCCACACCTCCCAAAGTGAACAAAGGGTTAACGACCAGTGTAGGGAAGATGGCGCGGGGTGGGGTAGTCGACACGGGCCGCGATGTTGACCCACCTATCCCACACAAGTCTGTGCAGAAAGAGAGGGGCGGAGGCCGAGCCCGCCAGGAGCGGTCGCCGATGCCATCTAGGCTGGTGTCGTGAGTGACGAGAGCGTGTCGCAGGGCGTCGAGACCGGCCGAACGGGCGACGTCCCGGGCGCCTCGAACCCCCCGGGCACCTCGGCGACCCCGGCTGCCCCGGGCGCCCCGGCTGCGCCCACGACGCCCACCGCCCCGGGCGCCCCGGGCGCCCCGGGCGTCCCGGCTGCGCCGAGCGTCGCGACCGCGTCCAC
>NZ_BCNQ01000268.1 GCF_001515525.1 Piscicoccus intestinalis NBRC 104926
GACCCCGCCGACCCCGCCGACCCCGCCGACCCCGATGACCGCGACGAGCCCGACGAGCGGCCGCGACCTGCCGTGCGGGCGGGGGCGGGCCGCAGCAGGGTCATCGATGTCTCCCTCGGTCACGCACGCACTCGTATTGTCCGGATTGCCGCGATGGCTGATCGCCATGCTGCCCAAGGGAATTCGGGTCCGACGCAGGATTGGGTCAGGAGTCGGTCAAGTCCGTGTCCGCATTCGACAAGTGCGACCGGGTGCCGCGGATTTACCGGCAGAACGCATCGCCCGGGCCGGGCCGCAGGGCTCGGGCAGGGCTCGGGCAGGGCTCAACCAGGGCTGGGGCAGGGCTCGGGAAGGGCTCGGGCAGGCTGGCCCGCGTGCGCTGTGCCTGCTATTCGCCGGGCCGAAGACGAGGATGGCTTACATACTCGGATCCGGGCGCTCCGCCCGCGCCCGTGACCTGAGGCGATGCCCGAGCCCGGCGGTCTCGGCGGCGAGTATGTATGCCAACTTCGTCTTCGATCCCGGGACCGCCGCGCGGCGGGCTCGACAAGCCCCTCGCCCGGACCCTCAGCAGCGCCGATCCGACCCGGTCGGGCTCTCAGCAGCGCCGATACGACCCGACCCGGCCCTTAGCAGCGGCGATACGACCCGGCCCTCAGCAGCGGCGATACGACCCCGGCTGTGCCTTCAGCCGCGGTGATACGACCTCGACCGAGCCTTCAACAGCGTCCTCGACCCTCCCGCACCCGCACCTGCGGCCGCGCACTTCGGCTGACGGGGCCGGGCCCGGTGGGCGAGCACGGCGGTGAGCCCCTCGGGCAGCGCATCGTCGTGACCGGTCGCGCGCTCGACGGCGACGGCCGGCCCGGCCGGGCGAGCTAGGCCAGAGAACTAGGCCAGCTAGGCCTCGCTGCGCTCGCGGGCGAACTGCACGAGGGTGCGCACCGCGAAGCCGGTGCCGCCCTTGCCCGTGTAGCCGTGTGGCGCCGACTCGTTGAAGGCCGGCCCGGCGATGTCGAGGTGCCCCCACGGGATCGGGCGGCCGCCCTGCGCCTGCGGCCCGACGAACGCCCGCAGGAACGCCGCCGCCGTCATCGCACCGCCCATCGCGGCGCCCGTGTGTGCGATGTCGGCCACCTGCGAATCCATCGCGGAGCGGATCTCCTCGGCGATCGGCATCGGCCACACGGTCTCCCCGACGGTGGTCGCGGCGCTGGTCAACTCACCGAGCAGCTCGTCGTCGTTGGCGAAGACCGCGGCCGTGCGGTTGCCGAGGGCCACCATCGCGGCGCCGGTGAGAGTGGCCACGTCGACGATGGCGTCGGGGCCGCTCTCGGAGGCCAGCGCGATGCCGTCGACGAGCACCATGCGGCCTTCGGCGTCGGTGTTGATGATCTCGACGGTCTGCCCGTCGCGGATCGTCACGACGTCGCCCGGCCGCTGCGCGTTGGAGCCGGGCATGTTCTCGGCGAGGCACAGGTACCCGGTGACGGCGATCGGCAGCCCGAGCTCGGCGACCGCGCAGACCGCGGCGGCGACGGCGGCGGCGCCGCCCATGTCGCACTTCATCGTGATCATGCTCTTCGGCGGCTTGATGCACAGACCGCCGGAGTCGAACGTGATGCCCTTGCCGACGAACGCCAGCCGGCCCTGCGCGCCGTCGGGCTCGTACGACATCGTCACCAGCCGCGGCGGGCGGGCCGAGCCCTGGCCGACGCCGACGATGCCGCCGAAACCGTCCTCGGCGAGGGCGTCCTCGTCGAGCACGTCGATCGTCACGCCCCGCGGCGCGTCGTGCGTGGCGCGCTCGGCGAACGACTCGGGGTAGAGCACGTTGGGGGCGGTGTTGACGAGGTCGCGGGCCCACGCCTGCCAGCGGCCGACCGTCACGGCGGCGGCCACCTCCTCCGCGGCGTCGGTGTTGTCGTTGCCGTTGTTGCCGTTGTCGCCCGTGTCGCTGCCGGTGGCGGAGCCGGTGAGCACGTCGATCGCGGGCACCGGGCCCTCCTTCGCCAGGGAGGCCGCGGACTTCTCGCCGCGGTGCGCGACGAACCGATAGGCCCCCAGGGCCGCCCCCTGCGCGATGGCGGCCAGCGCCTCGGGCCGCCGGTCGGGGGCC
>NZ_BCNQ01000269.1 GCF_001515525.1 Piscicoccus intestinalis NBRC 104926
GAGAGGATGTGTTCATGTCTGAGCGGCGCAGGAAGTTCAGTCCGCAGTTTAAGGCTGAGGCTGTGCAGATGGTCCTGGAGACTGGTCGCCCGATCGCGGAGGTCGCGCGCGACTTGGGGATTAACGAGGGAACGCTGGGTAACTGGGTTAATGTGTGGCGTCGTGAGAATCCCGAGCCGGAGCCGGAGTTGACGCCCGTGGAACGTGTTCGTGTCAAAGAAATGGAAGACGAGATCCGCAGGTTGCGGATGGAGAACGAGTTCCTGAAAAAAGCAGCGGCCTTCTTCGCCCGGACGCACCCGTAGCCGAACGCTGCGCGTTGATCCAGGCGGAGAAGGCCACCTACCCGATCGCGTTCATGTGCGCCCTGCTGGGCGTGCCCCGCTCGACGTACTACGCCTGGGCCGAGCGAGCCGCGGGGCCGCAGACGGCCACGGCAGCCCGGCGGGCCATGCTCGCCGAGCAGATCCAGCTCGAGTTCACCGCATCCAGGTCCACCTCGGGGTGCCGGCGGATCGCTGCGGCGTTGAACCAGCGCGGGATCGATGCCTCGGTCGGGCTGGTCGCCGACCTGATGCGCGAGCTGGGCCTGCGCGCCGTCCAGCCGCGGGCGTACAAGCGCACCACCGTGCCCGGTGAACAACCCGTGCCCGCGGCCGATCTGCTCGGACGGGACTTCACCGCGGCCGCGCCAGGGCAGCGTCTGGTCGGTGACATCACCTACCTGCGCACCGGGCAGGGCTGGCTCTACCTGGCCGTCGTCCTGGACCTGGCCACCCGCATGGTCGTGGGCTGGCAACTGGCGCCGCACATGCGCACCAGCCTGGTCACCGACGCACTGACCATGGCCATCGACGCCGGCCACGTCCAGCCCGATGCGATCTTTCACTCCGACCGCGGCACCCAATATACGTCGGCCGAATTCGCCGCTTTCACCGAAGCCCACCGGATCCGGCGAAGCCTGGGCCGGACCGGTGTCTGCTGGGACAATGCCGCGGCCGAGTCGTTCTTCGCGACCCTGAAGAACGAAATGTACCACCGCCACATCTTCCCTACCCGAGCCAAAGCCCGCTTCGCGGTCGCCGAATACATCGAAGTGTTCTACAACCGGAAAAGACTCCACTCAACCCTGGGCTACCGAACCCCATTCCAAGCACTCACCGACTACCGCGCAACAGCACCCGCTGCTGCGTAAGAAAACCCCTAAAAACCCGTCCAAAATTCTTGACACAGCCCACCGCCGCCCCGCCGCCGCTCCGCCTGCCGACGGCCCGCCCCGCCGCCCCGCCCGAGACGCCGGACGAGGCTCGCCTGACCGCTCACCCGCCCTCGATCCGGCGGGCACCCCACGAGGTATCGCCGAAACGACGATCCGGATCGCCGGTCCATGCGCGCGACTTGGGCCGATGCCCCGGCCACCCGCATCGGGATCGTCGTTTCGGCGATACCTGCGCGGGTGCCGCCCGCGATTGGTGAAACGTCACCGCGATGTGTCAGCCTGGAGAAGGCTCGATGCCGAGCGCACGGCCCGCCGGGGGCGGGCCCAGGGGGAACCTCACGACCAGCAGTCGCGTTGTTGCCCCCTGCCCGAATTCACTTCAACACCATGCAGATTCACAAGGAGCAGGACATGTCGCTGGAGGCGCTGACCGGCGTCGTCGGTCAGATCGTTCTCATCGCCGCCCTCATCGGGGCCGGCTTGACCCCGTGGTGGTTCGTCGGGCGGCTCACCATCCCGGCGCGGGAGCGGCTGCCCCTACGACAGCTCGGGTGGCACGGTCACGTGGCCACCCTGCGACGCGGGGCTCGATGGTGGATCGAGGCCCTGCCCAGCGGTCACCCGGCCCGCGGCGAATCCCTCGCCGAGCAGGGCCGCCACGCCCGACACTCCTGAGCGCCGGCCGCGCGAGCGCCCACGGTCTGCCCGCCGCACCTGCCAGACTCGGCGACGGGTCGACGACAGGGGAGGTCGCGTGGACGGGGACACGGTCTTCGGCGTGCTCTTCGCCGCAGTCGCGCTCTGGGTGTTCGTCAGCATCGGCTGGACTGTCTGGACCACGTTGCCGCGCAAGTGGGTTCCGTCAGCCGACGTGTTCGCGGACTCCGCTCCCGGCGTCATCCCACCCGAGC
>NZ_BCNQ01000270.1 GCF_001515525.1 Piscicoccus intestinalis NBRC 104926
CTGGGAGCCGACCCGCGCCGAGCACGACCGGATGCAGGCCGAAGTCGTCTCCGCCGCCCGAGCCGCGCAGAGCGCGCGCCGCGACCTCGACCGGGCGACCGTCCGCGGGGCCCGCGCCCGTGACGCGGCCGACCTCACCGCCTCCCGTAAGCGGCTCGCCGATGTCGTCGAGGCCGAGGCGCAGATCAATGGTCTGCGCGCCGAACTGGCCCTCCACCCGGTTGACGCGGGCACCCTGCGGGAGATCGAATCCGCCTCTCAAGCGGCGGAATTGGCGGCCGCGAGCCACGCCGCCGGCAGCGCGGCGGTGGTGTTGCGAGCGCTCGGTGGGGCCCGTTCGCTCGTCATCGACGGCCGCCGGATCGACCTCGCCGAGGGCGACGCCTGGCAGGGGGCCCTCACCGACCCGCTCGACATCCGACTGCCCGGTGTGCTCGACGTCGAGCTGCGCCCTGAGGCCGGTGCCGCCGACCGGGCCCGGACCGTGCAGCGAGCCCGTGACGCCCTCGCCGACCGGCTCCGCGCGGCCGGCGTGGCCACGACCGACGAGGCGCGCGCCTCGCACGACCGGCGTCGCGACCTCGAGGCCGATCTCACGGGGGCCCAGGCGCGGCTGCGAGTGCTGCTCGACGGGCAGTCCCGCGACGACCTCGCCGACCGGGTCGAGGTGCTCGAGGCCCGGCTCGCGGCGTCTTCGGACGAGGCATCGGAGCCGGCTGCGGAATCGGATGCGGGGTCGGATGCGGAATCGGCTGCGGGGTCGGCGCTCTCGATCGCGCAGGCCACGGAGGCCGAGGCCGCGGCCCGGGAGCGGCTCGACGTGGCGAGGGAGCGGGCGCAGGCGCTGGGCGAACGGGTCGAGTCGATGCGCGTGGAGCTGACCCGCGCCGACGGCCTCGTGCACGCGGTCGCCGAGCAGGTCGCGGGCCAGGAGTCGCGGCTGGAGTCGGCGCGCCAGGCGCGCTCCGCGCAGGCGTTGGAGTCGGCGGAGGCCACCGCCGCCGATGCCCTCGGGCGGGCGCAGCGCGAGGTCGACGCGGCGGC
>NZ_BCNQ01000271.1 GCF_001515525.1 Piscicoccus intestinalis NBRC 104926
GCCGAGCTTGCCGCGGCGTCGTCGGCGGAGGTCAGCGCGGTGCGCGCGCGACTGCGGGAGGCCGAGTCCGAGCTCATCCGGGTGCAGGCCCGGCTCGACCAGGCGGGCGGCCAGGGGCGGGCCGAGTCCTACGACACGGCCCGCACCGAGCACGAGCGAGCCCGCCGTGAACACGACCGGGTGCGCCGCCACGCGGAGGCGGCCCGGCTCCTGCGCGACACCCTCACCTCGCGCAGCAAGGCCGCGAAACGGGCGTACGTGCAGCCGTTCGGCGACGCCGTCTGCCGCCTAGGGCGCATCGTGTACGGCCCGAGCTTCGACGTCGAGGTCGACGGCGACCTGACGATCCGGGCGCGGGTGCTCGACGGGCTCCGGGTGCCCTACGGGGCGCTGTCGACCGGCGCCAAGGAACAGCTCGCGATCCTCACCCGGTTGGCCTGCGCCTCGATCGTCGATCCGGAGCAGGGGGTGCCGGTCGTCATCGACGACGCGCTCGGTTACTCCGATCCCGAAAAGCTGCGCCGGGTGTGCGCCGCCGTCGGGCGGCTCGGCACCCACGCCCAGGTCGTGCTGCTCACCTGCACGCCGGGGCGGTACGCCGCGATCCCGCAGGCCCAGGTCGTGCGGCTGTAGACGGCGCGCTCCCGATGTCGCGCTCGCGTGCCGGCCAGGGCAACACCGCGCCCGGTCGGTGGTCGCGGGGAGCGGTCGCGGTGGCGGCCGCGCGGGGTGGCCGCGCCGGACGGGTGTCGAAGCGGCCCCTCGGAGGCTGATACCCTCATCCAGGTGCTTCGCCCGATCGGGCGAACATTCGCCCCCGTAGCTCAGGGGATAGAGCACCGCCCTCCGGAGGCGGGAGCGCAGGTTCGAATCCTGCCGGGGGCACCGCAGTACCCGAGGCCGACGCCCACAGCGTCGGCCTTCGTCGTGCTCCGGCCGCCCGTCTCACCCGACGGCGAACGTCCCTGAGAACTGCGTGTCGTGGTGAGGACTGCAGTCC
>NZ_BCNQ01000272.1 GCF_001515525.1 Piscicoccus intestinalis NBRC 104926
GCTTAACGCGGACAAACGCCCGAGGCCTTCGCACTTTCCGCCGCGAGTTGCGCCCACAGACCTGCCCGCCGCCGCTCGTTCTCCCTTGTCGGTCCACCGAAGTTGTACGCCCGAAACCGCGTGTACAACACACCGACCTGATCTGCGGCCTTATCAGTCCGCGAACACTGGTGCGGTAAGAGCGTGACAAACGCCAGTGGGTTGATCCCGGCTGGTCGCGGGGCCTCCATCATCATGCGGATCGATGCGATGCCGTGCGGCTGGTTGCTGTGATACGCCTGCTCGGCATTTACGGCGTTGTGGTTCCAGTCCTGGTCGGCGAACCTGCCCTCCAGATAGGGCCAGAACCCGGTTCTCGGCCGGTAAGCGAGCGCATTGCGTCGCTCGAGGGCCGCGATGAGTTCGCGCTGACCGGGCCGCGCGAACCCAGCGACCCGGAGTCGTTCCAGGAAGCGCGCAGCCGAGGCCGCGATGTTGAATACGCAGACCCGACCGTCGTGACCGGAATCGGAGTAGGCCAGGCAGGCCGTGCCGGCGGGCTGCCGCGGTACGAGCGGCATGGACATGAGCCGGGTCAGGATGTGCTCCACCTCAGCAGGTGGTGCCTTGCCGGCCCGGTAAGCGTCCAGGAGCACGGGCCCAACGTGACCACTCAACGTGATCGATTAGTCGGTGTCCGTAGGGTTAACTGTGCCGTCGCCAAAAGCGTCCCACGGGGAGCCCAAGCCCCATCCCCCACGGGCAGACTTCTGCGTCATCAGTGCCCTGAGCGAGTTTAGAGTGCGTCTGTCCTCCCATCCGTACAAGTCGGCGTAGGCGGCGGTGGCAAAGGCGTAGCCGAGGGTGCTCGCGCCATGACGCGCGCGGCCGACTCGTACTCCCTCAACGCATTCATGGCTGCCGCCCGCCACCGCCGTGATTGGACGGGCCCCAGGCGGCTGAATACGCGCGACTCGCCCGCAGCCACGACCTTCCGCCCGTTATAAAGAGTGGCTGTCAGCGTGTTCATCGCGCGCGGCAGGATCACACCGCTGAAACGGAAGACCGCGCGGCCGCGCGTTCGCATGACGACCGGGCGGTGCGCGGTCCACGTGACAACTCGCCGCGATGGCTGCGCGTACCGACCTGTGGCGCTCGAAGCGAAGTCGAAGACCCCGGACGTGCCGTTGGGCAACACGACGCGCATTGAGGTCAGCCTGGCACCCGCGGGCACCATGGCCGAGCACACTAGACCGATCGGCGAGCCGTAGCGGGCCGCGTCCACCCGGCAGGTCATCGTCGGCACAGCGGCGCTACCGCGAATCGGCATCAGCCGCGCCAATACTGCTCTGCGCGGCGCATTAGGAGATGAATGCTGAACGATGTTGTTCGCCTCCTCCGACCTGGCAGTCGGTGGGAGGAGACCGTGTGCAGCCGCAGCTAACGTCAGACATATGGCCACGGAGAACGTCCACAGGACCGGCCGTCCAACCCGGAAGCGCGGGGTGTGGCGGGCGCCAGCCTGCTTGTGATCCACGTGGGAGCACGGGCGGCGAGGGGATTCGGGCATCCGAGGACCTGTCGCATGGGGGCAGCGTCACCGACGTCCCTCAGGACCCCGGTCCCCTCTGTTCAAGTCGACGGAAACGGTTACGTCTGAAGCTTTTTCGCCAAACGGCCGCGGTTTCCCCGCCCAGGCAGCGATGCGGTCAGAGCGTTTACAGCAGCGCCGCGACCGCGTGGGCGAAGTCCTCGTAGACGCTGCGCTCGCGCCGCGCTGCGGCCGCGTGCTTCACCGCCGCCTGGGCGCAGGTGTCCAGCCGCTCCCGGCCGTCAGCCGAACCCGACCAGTCGCGCAGCACCTGCGCCACCGCCTCCCCGACGGACTCGTCGCCGCCGGCGGGCACGACGACGCCGGCTCCGGAGTCGCGCACGACGGCCGCCTGGCGGCGCAGGTCGGTCGTGATCACCGGCAACCCGCACGCCAGGTACTCCCCGAGCTTGCTCGGCATCGCCTCGGCGAACGCCGGGGTGTCGGCGAGCAGCAGCAGCCCGCACCACGCGCCGCTCGCGTGCTCCCACGCCCGCGTCGGTGGGCGCCGTCCCAGCAGGTGCACGCGCTGCGCCAGCGCGACATCGGCCGTCAGCCGGCGCCGCAGCTCGTCGACGTCCGCGGGGGCGACCGGCCCGACGACGTCCAGCTCCCAGTCCGGGGCCCGCCGACCGCCTCCAGCATCGCGAACACGCCGCGGGTGGAGCGCACGTCGCCGACGTACAGCGCCCGCGGCCGCTCGCCCCGCGGGCCGGGATCGGGCAGCATCGCCGCCGCCGGCTCGTTCGGCAGCACGAACCGCCGCCGCGCGGTCAGCGGCGGCACGTGCTCGTCGGCCACCACCGTCAGCGCCGCCCGCGACGCCACCGACAGGAACGCCTTGACCAGGCCCTGCGCACCGACTCCCGCCAGACCGCCGAGGGAGTGGGCCCACGGCCGGTCCTTCAACAGCGTCGCGAAGTCCTCGTGCACGTCGACGACGAGCATCCGCCCGCTCGTCAGCACCGCCGCGTTCGCCGCCAGCGCGGAGTCGGGGTCGAGCGTGAGCAGCACCCGCCCGTTCGCGCGGGCCGCCATCCGCGCCGCCAGCCGCGCCCGCCGCAGCGAGCCCTGCCGCGGCCACGTGCGCACGATCGCCCCCGGCGGGGCGTCCGCCGCCTCCCCGAGCCCGAAGACCTCGACCCGCAACCCGCGCGCGAGCAGGGCCGCCACCTCCCGGTGCAGCCGGGCGTCAGCCACGTCGTGACCGGACGTCACGATCGTGACGTCGACGGGCGCGCGCCGCTGCGTGGACACCTACAGGTCCTCCATCGTCTGCGGCGTCTTGCCGACCTTGACGAACTGCGTGTACGCGTCGATGCACTCCTGCGGCGACGCGTGCATCGCGATGCGCCCCTTGTGCAGCCAGATGCAGTCGTCGCACATCTCCTTGACGCTGCCGAGGGCGTGGCTGACGAGGAAGACCGCGCGCGCCGAATGGCGCAGCTCCTCCATCTTGGCCTGGGCCTTCTCCCGGAACTTCGCGTCGCCGGCCGACAGCGCCTCGTCGACCATGAGGATGTCGGGCTTCATGTGCACGGCCACCGAGAACGCCAACCGCGAGAACATGCCCGAGGAGTACGTGCGCATCGGCGCGTCGATGAAGTCGCCGAGCTCGGCCCAGTCCGCCACCTGGTCGGCTCGCTCCTCGACCTCCTTGCGGGACAGCCCCGCCGCCAGCCCGCCGAGGATGACGTTCTCGCG
>NZ_BCNQ01000273.1 GCF_001515525.1 Piscicoccus intestinalis NBRC 104926
AGAAAGAAACCTGTGTCCAACATCCTTGATACACCTCACCACCAAACCGGGGACGGTCCAGCGCGCGAGGCGGCGTTTGAGGCAGCGCAGGGCTTCGGTCTTGGTTTTGCCTTCGGCGATTTTGCGCTGGTAGTAGACCGCGCCCTGGGGAGTCGCGGTGTCGGATCTGGGTCAGCGCGATGCGGTGGATCGCGGCGTTGATCTGCCGGTTGCCTGATCGGGTCATTCGTACCCGACCCTTGGTGCGTCCGGACCAGACCGGGATCGGGGCCAGCCCGCCGTGGCGGGCGAACTGGGCCTCGCTGGCGAAGCGGGTGATCCCGGCCGACTCTCCCAGCAGCTTGGCCGCGTTCAGCGCGGCGCAGCCGAGCAGTTCCATCAGCGCGGGCACCCGGTCACGGGCCAGCTTGCGGATGCGCGCCTCCAGGACGTTGATCCGCTTGGTCAACGCCATGACGTCAGCGAGCTCGTCACGGGCGATTTAGGCCACGATCCCAGGCAGCTCAGCCAGCCGGGTGGCCAGCACCTGTTGGTGCTTGAGCCGGTTTGGCGACCGCGGCTTGGGCGCCATCGCAGGATCCAGCTCATGGACCCGCCACAACAGCGAGTTGATCTTGCGGGTCCTGGTGCCCAACAACGCTTCCCGCCGGTCGACAAGCACCTTGGCCTCACGAGAGTCCTGGTCATGAGTCGCGACCGGCAGGCCGGGCTCACGGGCCGCGGCCCGCGCGACCGCCAACGCATCGATCGGGTCCGACTTACCGCGAGTCCGCGCGATCCGACGCTGCTCGGCCATCATCTTCGGCGGCACCCGCACCACCTGCTGACCAGCCGTCAACAGGTCACGCTCCAGCCGCGCGGACAGATGCCGGCAATCCTCGATCGCCCACACCAACTCCTGACCGAAACGCTCACGCGCCCACGCCAACGCCCGAGCATGCCCATCACTACGGGCCGCCACGGTCACCTTGCCCAGCTGGCGCCCGACCTGATCGACCGCGACGAATGTGTGCGTGTGCTTGTGCACATCGGCCCCAACGACAACCATGGAGGCTGCCTCCTTTCACCTGAATCAGTGAGGACGGTCGGGCCGGCCGGCGGACACTTCTCAGTCGGGGGCGATGCCACGCTCCTATCAAGTCACGCCGGCCGGTCCTTCACACCCAGCGCCGGCAAAACTCGCGGGACGTCAACCCCGAAAGCGGGGCGACACGCAGTTCTCGAGCCAGACGCCAGATGCTCAGAATCCAACCACCGCAACAGCGGCACCCCCAACGCTGACACTGACACGCAGTTCTCAGCGGGGTGGGGGGAGGCCCTGGGGGAAACTCGGTCGGAGCTTGTCGGACCTGCCGGGTAGCGTCCCTGGCGTGGCGCGTGATGTGGGTTCGGTCTGGGCGGTGCCGGGGATGCCGGCGCTGGCCGCTCTCAGCGTGCTCGGGTTCACCGGCTACGCGGCGTTGTTCCCCGTCGTGCCGCTGTGGGTCGTGGCCGGGGGGTCGGGAACGGCCGGAGCCGGTCTGGTCAACGGCGTCATGCTCGCGGCCACCGTCGCAACCCAGGGGTTCATCCCGATGCTGCTGCGGCGCTTCGGGTGGGCGACGGTGCTGACGGTCGGGCTCACGTTGCTCGGGCTGCCGGCGCTGGCGATCGGCGCGTCGCCGGCGCTTCCCTGGGTGCTCGCGTGGTCGGCGGTGCGCGGCATCGGCTTCGGCGTACTCACGGTGTGCGGCTCCTCCGCGGTCGCCGAGCTCATCGAGCCCGCCCGCCGCGGCGCGGGGATCGGCGCCTACGGGCTGGCGATCGCCGCGCCCAGCATGCTGGCCATGTCGGCCGCCCCCTGGCTCGTGGAGACGGTGGGCTACTGGCCGGTGTTCGTGCTGGCCGCGGCGCCGGTGGCCGGGCTGCCGGCTGGTGTGCGGCTGGCGGCGCGCATCGACGAGGGGCAACGCCGGCGGCCCCGCGTCCTCCGCGAGCCCGACGAGCACG
>NZ_BCNQ01000274.1 GCF_001515525.1 Piscicoccus intestinalis NBRC 104926
TCCTCCGGGAACGCCGAACTGCGCGCCGACGCGCGCGCCGAGCCCCCCGAGCCGCCCGAGCCACCGCCGAAGCCCGAGACGCCCGAGCTGCCGCCGAAGCCCGAGCCGCCCCCGAAGCCGGAGCCGGTGGGGTCGGCGGAGCCGTCGGGCAGGCCCGCCTCCTGGGCGGACGTCGAGGCCGCGGTGGCGGTCGGCACAGAGTAGTGTGCGGAATCGTCGGTGGAGGCCTGCGGGTCGGGGAACCCGCAGAAGTCGCAGTAGCCGTCGACGTAGTGCCCCGGGCAGCCGGTCTGGTCGCACGGTCGCATTCCCGACCTCGTCGCCGAACTCATCGCCGAACCGCCTCCCGTGCCGCGCCACCGTTCGCCGCGGAGCGCCCCGAACCGGCTCGCTCGTGCGCGGCCAGGTAGGACTGTTGGGCCGCCGCGAGGGCGGCCAGCCGGTCGAGGTCGACCGGCGTGCGCTGGAGGGTCTCCTCGGCGCGCCGCGAGAGCTCGGCCGCGTCGTCGGCCGCGTCGCCGGTCAGGGCGGCGGCCTTCGACGCGTACGCCCGGATCTGCCCGGCGAACTCCTCGCGCTTCTCCAGCGCCGCGGAGTAGGCGCGGTGCACGGTCTCCAGGGCGGCCTCGACCCGGTCGAGTCGCTGCAGATAGGCGTCGACGTCGGAGCCGGTCGGCTCGCCGAGCGCGTTGACGTCGGGCACCGCGAGGGTTGGGGCGGGTGTCACGGCGCCCACGGTGCGGGCCGCGAGCCGCTGCAGGGCGTCGCCGCGGGCGGCCAGCTCGTCGCGGCGCTGCCGGGCCGTCGTCAGGTCGTGCTTGGCCTTGGCGCGCTGGGAGGCGGCGACGATGAGGTCGCGCTCGGTGCGGGCGCTCTCCTGTTCGAGGGCCGGCAGCAGGCCGCCGACGTCGGCGCCCCGTTTGGCGCGGTCGGCGACGTCGACGAGTCGCCGGTCGAGGCCGATGAGCACCTGCTCGGCGGAGGCGCGGTTCTTCGCGGGGATCGCGGCGACGAGGTCGCGGATGCGCTCGACGGCGGCCCGCAGGTCGCGCACCCGCGCGGAGACGTCGGGTTCGGCCCCGTCGAGCCGCAGCCGCGCCCGCAGCGAGCCCGCGAGCGTGTCGGAGAGCCGGCACGCCTCGGGGAGGCTGACCGCGAGCGCGCTGCCCTGACCGCCGCGTTGGTCGAGGCGGCCCCAGATGAGCGTCGTGAGCCGGCGGCGTTCGGGCTCCAGCACGCGGCCGGAATCCCACGTGGCGACGAGCAGGTCGTGGCGCCCGGCGACGGCCTGCCACAGCGTCATCGACAGCATGACGTCCGGGGTCAGCGCGTCGCGGTCGGGGGAGCGCAGGCAGGCCTCGTCGAGCTCGTCGAGTTCGACCTTGCGCCGGTCGCGCCACGCTCCGAGGTCGGTGAGGTAGGTGAGCAGGCGCTCGGGGTCGACGTCTTCGCCCATGGCGCCGGGGGCTTGGGGGGCGACCGCGAACTGGCTGCTCATCGGTAGTCCTTGAGTCGTCGGTCGAGGCCGATCCAGGCCAGCACACCGCCCGCGATGCCGGCGAGCAGCGAGAGCCAGGCCCACGGGGCGGCCGGGTCGGGGGTGGCCGGGTCGGGGGCGCTCGTGTTGACGGCGGGCAGCTCGGCGGCGAACGCCGAGTACGCGGCCGCGCTCGTCGTCGTCGCGGCCGTGGCGGCGGCGGTCGCGTTGGAGCCGGCCGTGCCGAGCACCTGCCCGGACTGCGCCGCGTAACTGCGCCAGCTGGTGGCGATGTTGTCGGGAAAGGCCGTCGGACCGGCGGCGAGCAGAGAGTCGACGCGGTTTCGGGCGTCGTTGGCCGCGGTCGACGACGCGGCGACGTCGGCCCCCGGGAGCACGGCGGACAGCTCGGCCGCGCGGGCCTGCCCCGCGGCCGCGCGCACCGCGGCGGTGTCCGACAGGTAGCCGGTGCCCGCCTCGGCGGAGATC
>NZ_BCNQ01000275.1 GCF_001515525.1 Piscicoccus intestinalis NBRC 104926
GGTCCTGCGCATCGTGGGAGAACGTGGTCCGCTGCCCCCGCCCGTTCGTGACCGCGGTCAACCGGCCCAACGCGTCGTACTCCAACACCCGCTCACCAAGCGGGGCGGGCGGGGAGATCCGGGTCATGTTCCCATCAGCGTCATACCGGTACGACGTCACGCCCCCGTTCGGGTCCTTGGCGGTGCACCGCTGCCCCGGCTTGCCCCCACAATCGGGGCCGGTCGTGGCGGACGCGGCCCGCTGATAGGTGTACTCCAGCTTCGCACCGGTGGTGGTCCCGCCCGTGGTGTCCGCCTCAGAGAGCAGGTTCCCCAGCGCGTCGTACCGCATCGCCCGCGAATTCCCCGCGTCGTCGGTCACGCACTTGGGCAGATCCGGATTCGCCGTATCGGTCGACCCGCACGCCCCACCGGTGGTGTACACCGCCGACGACACCGCCCCGGTCGGCATTTTCACCTGGGTCGGGTTGTTCGCCGCGTCATACGAATACGTCGTCACATTCCCACCCGTACCACCGGCGCCCATCGCATCCGTGGCCGTCGCGACCGCCGAGTTCGCCGTCCACGACGCCGACCGGGACCGGCCCAACGGGTCCTTGACCGCAGTCACCCGCCCCGCCGTATCCCGGGTGTAGGTCCACGTGTTGCCCCGCGGATCGGTCTGCGTCGTGCTGGACGTGGACGGGTACGCGAACGTCGTTGTCTGCGCGTCACCGCCGGCGTTCAGCTCGGTGTACCGGGTGATCGAGGTCACCCGCCCGCTCGTGTCGTACCCGATCCCGACCGCCACCCCGCGGGCGGTCCTCACCTGCGACAGGCGCCCCGCCGACGTGTACGAGTAACTGGTCGTGTGCCCGTCCGGGGTCCTCGACGACGCCAGACGCCCGCCGCTGTAGGTGTAGGTGTACTCCCGCCCGGCCGAGTCCGTGATCTTCGAGACCAGCCCGCCGCTATAGGCATACGTCACCACCCGGCCCGCCGCATCCGTCAGGGAGGCCACCGTGTTGTCCGCGTTGTACGTGTACGACAACCCCACCCCGTTCCGGTCCGCGTGCCGGGTCAGATACCCGCCCGCGGTGAACGACCACGTCACCCCCGACCGCTTCTGCTTCACCCGCCACGTGCCATCAGCGTTCTTGGTCAACGTCGCGTTCAACCCCGACGGCGCGGTCCACGACGACCCCGACCCCGTGAACGTGGCACGGAACCCCGACGGGCCCCGGAACACCACACTCGACGCGCCCACCTCCAAGCCCACATCATGACCGCCGGCCATCGACCACCCCGGACCGAACGCCCCCGACCGCCCCGACAAGCCGTTGAAGAACCGGTCCGAACGGGTCGCGACCCCCGCAGCGTTGATCTTCACATCCGTATCCCGCACCAGCAGATTCCCGTTGGCCACATTCACCCCCAAAGACAAAAACTCCCGAACCCCGAACTCCTCCATCCCATAGAAATCCTGCACACCCAACCCCGGAGCCGCCACCTGATCATCCA
>NZ_BCNQ01000276.1 GCF_001515525.1 Piscicoccus intestinalis NBRC 104926
GGGCAGATCGCCATGGCCCGGGCCGTGTCCGACGCGGTCGCCGACGAGAAACACCTGCTCGTGCAGGCCGGCACGGGCACCGGCAAGTCGCTGGCCTACCTCGTGCCCGCCCTCGCCCACGCCCAGGAGACGGGTCGGCCAGTCGTCGTCGCCACCGCCACCCTCGCGCTGCAGGCCCAGATCGTCGACCGCGACCTGCCGCGCCTGGCCGCCGCGCTCGGCACGACGCTGGGCCGCCGGCCCTCCTACGCGCTGGTCAAGGGCCGCCGCAACTACGTGTGTCAACACAAGCTCGCCGGCGGCTACCCGGCCGACGACGAGGAGTCGCTGATCTCCTTCGGCACCGTCGAGGCCTCCGCTTCCCGGCTCGGCGCCGAGGTCGCGCGGCTGCGGGAGTGGGCCGAGCAGACCGACTCCGGCGACCGCGACGAGCTCGTGCCCGGCGTCTCCGAGCGCGCGTGGCGGCAGGTCTCGGTCTCCGCGCAGGAGTGCCTCGGCGGCAAGTGCCCGATGGTCGCCGAGTGCTTCGTCGAACGCGCCCGCGCCGACGCCGCCGACGTCGACGTCGTCGTCACCAATCACTCCTTCATGGCCATCGACGCCTTCGACGAGCGCGCGATGCTGCCCGAGCACGACCTGCTCGTCATCGACGAGGCCCACGAACTCGTCGACCGCATCACCTCGACGATCACCGACGAGATCTCCGCCGCCACGGTCTCCGCCGCCGCCAAGCGGTGCGCCAAGCTCGCCGACGACTCCCAGGAGCTGCAGGTCGCCGCCGACCTCGTCGAGACCGCCCTCGCCCAGGCCGAGGAGGGGCGCCTGGCGCACCTGCCCGAGCAGCTGGCCCTGGCCCTGACCAGCGTCACCGAGGCCGCCAAGGCCGTGCACGGGCAGATCAAGGCGCCGCCCGGAGGTGGGGTCGACACCGACGGCTCGCGCGCCCAGGCCAAGGCCGCTCTCGACGAGCTGTACCGGGTGGCCGACCGGCTGCTCGGGGAGTCCGAGCAGGACGTCGCGTGGCTGGCCCGCGACCTGCGCCGCGGCACGAGCAGCGTGCGGGTCGCGCCGATGAGCGTGGCGATGAAGGTGCGCGACCACATCCTCGGCGACCGCACGGTCGTGCTCACCTCCGCCACCCTCGAGCTCGGCGGCAGCTTCGATGCGGTCGCCGGGTCGCTGGGCATGCTCGGCGACGGCGCCCCGCCCTGGTCCGGCCTCGACGTCGGGAGCCCGTTCGACTACCCGCGCCAGGCCATCGCCTACGTCGCCGCGCACCTGCCCAAGCCCGGCCGCGACGGCACCGCGCCGGAGCTGCTCGACGAGATCGAGGCGCTCGTGCGGGCCTCGGGCGGGCGCGCCCTCGGGCTGTTCTCCTCGATGCGCGCGGCCCAGGCCGCGAGCGAACAGATGCGCGACCGGCTCGGGCCCGAGTGGACCGTGCTGTGCCAGGGCGACGACCAGACCGCCACGCTCGTGCGCGATTTCGCCTCCGACGCGCGCACCTGCCTGTTCGGCACGCTGTCGCTGTGGCAGGGGGTCGACGTGCCCGGCTCGGCGTGCCAGCTCGTGTTCATCGACCGCATCCCGTTCCCGCGGCCCGACGACCCGCTCGCGCAGGCCCGCACCCGCGACGTCGCCCGCC
>NZ_BCNQ01000277.1 GCF_001515525.1 Piscicoccus intestinalis NBRC 104926
CCCACGGGGAGCAGATCGGGCATTCCCTGCTCGGGATCGCCTCCCAGATCGACCCCGGCGGGGCGGCCCAGAAGACCCTGCGCGGCCCCAACGGCAAACCGTTGGCCGTCATCCGCGGGACCGGGGCCGAGCAGCGCGTCGGATACCTCATCCCGGACCGCCTCGGCAGCATCATCGGCCTCATCGGCGCGAACACCGCCGGTGGGTCGAACGCGGTCAAGATCGTGTCCTACGCCTACGACCCCTACGGCAACATCCGCTCCGCCCCCGGCCTGGACGAACCCCTGGCCTGGTGGAACACCCTCACCTGGACCGGCGCACCCCGTGACCTGCAAACCGGGCTCTACCGCCTCGGCGTGCGCTGGTACGACCCGGTCACCGGACGCTTCACCACCCCCGACCCCACCGCACAGGAAACCAACCCCTACGCCTACGCCGGCGGGAATCCAAGCAACAGGATCGACCCAACTGGAGGGGGGTGGGGCGAGAACATCAGCCTCGCGGCTGGAGTCGTCGGGTTAGCGGCATTAGGGGTTGGCGCCGTGACCGCGAGTCCCCTTATCGCCACGGCTGCAGCCACGGTTGGCGTTTATGCGGGCATTGTAGGAGTCGCGTCCACTGCTGCATGCCATTCGAGTATTCGGAATGAGCGGTCGGAATGCTGAGGCCTGATCTCTCACCGTTCAGATTCGCGTTTGCTGCGATATGTTTCTTGGCCGCGGTTGTGTTGGCATCGGTTGCGACTGTTCTCAACATTCGCAATCAGAATACTGTTGCAGCGTGGGTGTTTATTCTAATGTCATTGGCGTCGTTGACTCTAGTGCTTACTCTGGTAGTAGTAGGAGTTAGGCGGTTTCGACGATACGGATCACTGATGAGCCCCAAGCCTCCTCAAGGTCCTATGAAATGAACGAGGTATGCGAGCGGCGCGTCGGATACGTGATCCCGGACCGGCTCGGCAGCGTCATCGGCCTCATCGGCGCTGGTGGCGGGTCGAACGCGGTCAAGATCGTGTCCTACGCCTACGACCCCTACGGCAACATCCGCTCCGCCCCCGGCCTGGACGAACCCCTGGCCTGGTGGAACACCCTCACCTGGACCGGCGCACCCCGCGACCTGCAAACCGGGCTCTACCGCCTCGGCGTGCGCTGGTACGACCCGGTCACCGGACGCTTCACCACCCCCGACCCCACCACCCAAGAAACCAACCCCTACACCTACGCCGCAGGCAACCCCTGCAACACCACAGACCCCACCGGCAGTTGGGGCATGTCGCTTGCCCAGGGTGGATGTTTGGTTGCGACTTCTTTGCTTTCAGCTGATATTGGAGTGGCCGTTGGTCTTGGTCTCGCCCTTGCGCCGGTCACGTGGGGAAGTAGTGTGGTTATCGGCGCTGGAGTGTCGTTCGCTACTTCCATCCTCGGAGGCGTGATGTGCGCGGCAATCGAGTAGTGGCCAAACTGATGGCAATCTTGCCAGGCATGGCCATTGCGCTAATGGCGATCGGCATAACTGCAGTAGGGGTAGGCATCGCGTTCGGACATATTTTGATCTCCGCTATCGGATTGGGTGCCATTTGCTTTTCTTCATTTCTGGCAGCCAATTTTTTCTTGGGTCCGTATTCCGCCAGAAAGCGCTAGGCCGCTGCGGCGGGATATCTTGTGGTGCGGCCCTCGGAGGCCTGGCAGGTTGTGTCGGTGGGATTTTTTCCGCCCAGTACTTGGGCACCGCACACTCACAGGAATCGCAGCCTAAACCACACTCCGAAAAATCGGGGACACTCCACGGGACCGCCGCGGCCGGGGACGACTGGGTCAACGTCTCCCAGCGGGAGGCGACGATCTCTCCGATCGGGG
>NZ_BCNQ01000278.1 GCF_001515525.1 Piscicoccus intestinalis NBRC 104926
GTCGCGCTCGCGGGCTGGGCCGCCGCCGCCGTCACCGTGGGGCACGCGGTGCGCCGCCTCGGCGGCATCAACGGCGACGTGCTGGGGGCCGCCATCGAGATCAGCCTCGCCGCCGCCCTCGCCGCCGCGGCGCTGTGCGGGTGACCTACCCCGAGACGTCGGTCTGCACGAACGGCGGGCGGGTCACCTCGGCCTCCAACTGACGGCCGCGCACGTCGATGGTGACGGCCGTGCCCGGCGGGTTGCCGCGGTCGAGCAGCGCCAACCCGATGCCCTGCCGCAGCGTCGGCGACATCGTGCCCGACGTGACGACCCCGATCTCCTGCCCCTGCGCGTCGAGCACCCGGCAGTCCTTGCGCGGGATGCCCCGGCCGGTCACGAGCAGCCCGGTCGAGAGCCGGCATGACTTCTCAGCCCGCTGCGCCGTCAGCACGTCCTTGCCCCAGAACTCCGGCTTGTCCCAACCCACGGCCCAGCCGGCCTTGGCCATGTTCGGGGTGATGTCCATGCTCAGCTCGTTGCCGTGCAGGGCGTACCCCATCTCCGTGCGCAGCGTGTCGCGGGCGCCGAGCCCGCAGGGCAGGCCGTCGTAGGGCGCCATGGCCGCGACGAGTTCGTCCCACACCCCCGGCGCGGCGTCGGCCGGCACGACGAGCTCGTAGCCCTTCTCGCCGGTGTACCCGGTGCGGCACACGATGACGGGCACCCCGTCGCGGTCGACCCGCTCGAACGACATGTACTCCAGGTCGGTCGGCAGCCCGAGCGCCTGCACGACCTGCGCGCTGCGCGGCCCCTGCACCGCGATGATCCCCCAGTCCCGGTGGTCGTCGACCACCTCGACGCCCTGCGGCACCTGGGCCTGCAGCCGCCGCACGACTTCGGCCGTGTTCGCCGCGTTCGGGATGAGAAAGACGTCGTCGTCCGAGATGAGGTACTGGATGAGGTCGTCGACGACGCCGCCGGACTCCTCGTCACAGCACATCGTGTACTGCGCCTGCCCCGGCGCGATCTTGCCCAGGTCGTTGGTGAAGCAGGCGTTGACGAAGTCGGCCGCCCCCGGGCCGCTCACGCGCGCGTTGCCGAGGTGGCTCACGTCGAAGATCCCGACGCGCTCACGGACGGCGGCGTGCTCACGAAGCACCCCGCCGCCGGGGTATTCGATGGGCATCTGCCAGCCGCCGAAGTCCGCGAGCTTGGCGCCGAGGGCGACGTGGCGATCGTGCAACGGTGAGGTCAGGCTCATGTCGGAACGGTAGCCGGAGCCGGGCCGGCCCGCCCGGTCCCTGGCCGATCCGCCTCGCGGACGGTCCCGAATTAACCCGGATCGAATCGGACACACTCGCCCGGCCTGGCGGGGGCGACCGGGCAGTTATCCTCGCAAGCGGCAATTCGCGACCACCATCTCGATCCATTCGAAGTGCATCGAGTCTCATCGAACCGTTGACGAATCGAGGACGTGCCGTGCCCGAGATCGCTCTGTCCACCCGGCCCGCGGATCAGGAGACCGACGCCCTGGCCCTCTTCGTCGCCGCCGGCGACGACGGACCGGTGCTCCTCGACGGCGGCGGGCTGCCGGAGGCGGCCCGCACCCACCTGCTCCACGCCATGCGGCAGCTGCGGGCCAAGGGCAAGGCCGACGAAGTCGCCCGGTTCGCCGCGGTGCCCGGGCTGGCCGCGGCGGTCGTCATCACCACCGGAGTCGGGTCCCTCCCCTCCGGCGGCGACGGGCCGGACGAGGTCGACGACCGGCCGGCCGACGACGCGGGGCTCGACGGGGGCGCCGGGCTCGACGAGGACGCCGGGCCCGACGAGGGCGCCGGGCAGAGCAA
>NZ_BCNQ01000279.1 GCF_001515525.1 Piscicoccus intestinalis NBRC 104926
CTCACGGGGAGCAGATCGGGCATTCCCTGCTCGGGATCGCCTCCCAGATCGACCCCGGCGGGGCGGCCCAGAAGACCCTGCGGGGCCCGAACGGTAAACCCCTGGCCGTCATCCGCGGGACCGGGGCCGAGCAGCGTGTCGGGTACGTGATCCCGGACCGCCTCGGCAGCGTCATCGGCCTCATCGGTGCGAACACTGCCGGTGGGTCGAACGCGGTCAAGATCGTGTCCTACGCCTACGACCCCTACGGCAACATCCGCTCCGCCCCCGGCCTGGACGAACCCCTGGCCTGGTGGAACACCCTCACCTGGACCGGCGCACCCCGCGACCACCAAACCGGCCTCTACCGCCTCGGCGTGCGCTGGTACGACCCGGTCATCGGACGCTTCACCACCCCCGACCCCACCAGCCAAGAAACCAACCCCTACACCTACGCAGGCGGCAACCCCTGCAACACCACCGACCCCACCGGCGGCAGCGGCGGCAGAATGGGTTGTAACGAGTGGGGCTTTGTAATTGCGATGGCAGGAGTGGGTGTCGGGACAAAGGTGCCACACCCCTACGTCACAACGGTTAGCGCCATCTTCGCTGTCGGAGGTTACGGTTTTGCTGTGCTCTGTAGCGCCGGGACCGCCTCCACTTCAGGTTCAGAATCAAGTGTCACTCGGAGTGGTCGATGCTTCATTAACTCGAGCACTGGTGCCAGGGAGTGTCCATAGATGGGTGATTTTTTCCGTCAGGGCGGCAATGGCAGCTTGCTATATATCGGGCCATTAGTAGCTGGGCTCCTCTTGGGACGATTCATTTTTGCCCGAGGCCCAAGATGGCTGATGATAGTGGAGGCTTCATTGGCTATCTTTGCCCTCCTTATTGCGCTTCCCTATACGGGCTTTTTGAGCATATTGGCACCTCTAGGTTTTATGGTTGGAGATCTTGCGGGTCGCAATAACTACAAAAAGGCTCTCATGGACCATGAAAAGCCTTCCGAATAGCGCTGTCGCGGAGCGCCGCATGGTGCTCGGGATGCGCGTGCGCGCTCACGAGGGGGCTAAGGGCAAGGCATCCCAAGGTCCCGACGCGGCACCAGCGGTCGATCCGTACGCCGAGGCCCGCAAGGCCGTCCGGGCGGCCTCTCAAGGCTTCCCGGGTCATGACGCCACGCATTCGGTGGCGACCGGTAGCGCGCCTGACTACGGCCCTCCCGTGCCGCCTCGAGGCCCCAGGCGGGAGACCGGCGGCCTCACTGACGCTCCCGCACGCTGGCCGAGGCCCTTGGGCCGGTTGA
>NZ_BCNQ01000280.1 GCF_001515525.1 Piscicoccus intestinalis NBRC 104926
CCCGGGTCGGCCTCCAGGGCGGGCACCCGGGCCCACAGCAGCGTCCCGTCGTCGAGGGCGGGCACGGTGGGGCGCCCGGCCACCGGTCCCGCCTGCACCCGGCCGTCGCGCTCGCGCCACAGCGTGACCGGGGCCGTGCCGACCACGCGCCGCAGGGACGCGCCGGGGCGCAGGTCGCCGCTGGCTCCGACGACGCACCAGCCGCCGGCCCCCGACCCGAACGAGGCTGTGGGGGAGGGCGGGGCGATCGGGTCGGTTGGGTCGTCGCGGCCGGCGGCGGGGGTGATCGGGTCGGTCGGAGCCGGGGTGCGGGGGAGGGCGTCGAGGCTGCCGGGCGGGGGCGCCGGCGGCGTCACGCGCGGGGCGATCCGGCTCCGGCCGGTGACGACGACGCGGGCGGCGACGGCCGTCTTCGCGAGGGGGTCGACGCGGCGGCGGCCGGTGAAGACGTCGTAGTCGGCGGCCTCGATGCGCGACAGGATGCCGGAGTACATCGACAGGGCGCTGCCGACGCAGCGGGCGGCGGCCGGAGGCAGCATGGCCACCCCCGGCTCGGCCTCGCGGTAGAGCGCCCGGTTGCGGGCGATCTGCGCGGCGAGGAAGTCGCGCCACGCGGGGGTGACCGTGCGCGCCCACGGGTCGGCGCCGAACCGCGCGAGTTCGTCGGCGGGCAGGTAGACGCGGCCCCGGTCCAGGTCTTCGCCGACGTCGCGGATGAAGTTCGTCAGCTGAAAGGCCAGGCCGAGGGCCCGCGCCGGCTCCTTGGCCCGCGGGGTGCGCGGGCGCAGCACGGGCAGCATCATCTCGCCGATGACGGCCGCGGACCCCTCCATGTAGACGTCGCGCAGCTCGGCCCAGCTCGACCAGCTCGTGCGGGTCAGGTCCAGGCGCATGGCGCCGAAGAACCGCTCGAAGCAGTCCCGCGGCAGGTCGAGCCGGCGCGCGGTGTCGCCGACGGCCGCCAGGATCGGGTGCGGGTCGCCGCCGTGCTCCCACTCGGCGTAGAAGCGCTCCTCGAAGGCGTCGAGCCGCCGCGCGGGATCGGCCCCCGGGGGCACCGCGAGGTCGATGAGGCCGGCGGCGTCGGGTTCGTCGACGATGTCGTCGGCCAGCCGGCACAGCGCGTAGACCCCGTACACGTCGCGGCGCTGGGCGGGGGGCAGGAACAGCGTGCCCCAGTAGTACGTGGTGCCGTGCGCGCGCGTCAGCTCGCGGCAGCGCGCGTAGCCCTCGGCGAGTTCGTCGGCAGACCGGCGCCGACCGATGGAGCCGAGGGTGGGTCGACGCATTGAACCTGCTTTCCGCGGAAGACGTTCGATACGCCCGATTCAACACGCACGCCGCCCCCGGCACCAGTGCACCCCGTGCGCCACGCCGGGCGCCGGGCACCGCCGACCTCGCGCGGCGACGGGCTCACCCGGCGTCGCGCTCCCGCCGCTGCGCGATGACCCGCTCGGCCGCCTGGAACGTCACGACGACGTCGGGACGCGGCTCGCGTCGGGCCAGCAGCCAGGCCGCCCGGGTCGACAGCGCGTCGACGGGCACGACGACGTCGGCGCCGCCGAAGAGCCGCGCCGCGCGCCGGGAGGTGAGCACCGCCACCGCGAACTCGTTGGGGATCCCGCTGCCGCGCCGGCGGAACGCCGTGCGCACCACGTGCGACGGCAGCTCCGCGAGCCCGGCCGACGAGCGGGACACCCGGCGCGCGAGGAGACG
>NZ_BCNQ01000281.1 GCF_001515525.1 Piscicoccus intestinalis NBRC 104926
CCGGGGCGCCCCGCCACCGCCGCCGGAGCCGGTGCAGCGCGCGATCGAACGGCTGCAGGCGGTCGCGGGCACGACCGACGGTTTCGAGCTGTCCCGGCTCGACCTGCAGAACCGGCGCGAGGGCGACATCCTCGGCGCCCGCCAGAGCGGCGGCACGTCGCTGCGGCTGCTCTCGCTGCGCGGCCGCGACGACGAGGAGATCATCGACCACGCCCGCGAGGACGCCGCGGCGCTGCTCGACGCCGACCCGACCCTGTCGGCGCACCCGCAGCTCGCGCACCTGGTGGCCTCGCTCATCGACGACGAGCAGGCCGCGTTCCTGGAGCGCGGATGACCCGGATCATCGCCGGGGCCGCCGGGGGGCTGCGGCTGGCCACGCCCGCCGGCGCCGGCACCCGCCCCACGAGCGACCGGGTGCGCGAGGCCCTGTTCTCCCGCCTGGAGCACCTCGACGCCATCGCCGGGGCGCGGGTGCTCGACCTGTACGCCGGCTCCGGCGCCCTCGGGCTCGAGGCGCTGAGCCGGGGCGCCGCCGACGTGGTGCTCGTCGAGTCCGCCCGCCGTGCAGCCGATCTCGCGCGCCGCAACGGCCGGCTCGTCGAACGCTCCGCCGGAGGCGGCGACCGCGGTGAACTCGGCACCGAACGCCGCGTGCAGGTGCGTGCCGAGCCCGTGCTGCGCTACCTCGGCGGCAGCCCGGGCCCCGTCGATCTGGCCTTCCTCGACCCGCCCTACGACCTGTCCGAGGCCGAGCTCGCGCGGGTGCTCGCGGCCTTGGTGCCGCACCTGAACCCCGGTGCCCTCGTCGTCGTGGAGCGCTCGACCCGATCCCCGGAGCCGAGCTGGCCCACCGACGGTGCCGGTTTGCGCCGCAGCGACGCCCGCCGCTACGGCGAAACCTGCGTCTGGTTCGCCGAATTGCCTTGAGAATGCGCTGAATCCCGCTCCCAACCGACCCGGCTCGTCCACGGATCGGACGCCGTGGTCACACCATGGTCACGAGGGTGAGGCGAACCTACCGAGCGAGGCGAACCGGCCCCTACTCTCGACAGCGTGAGTCGGTCGACGCGGGCCAAGTGGTGGCATGCGGCGGGCTGGAGCGCCGTCGCTCTGCTCGTCACGGCCCAGCTGGTCGTCAGTGACCTGGCCGTGCTGGCCGCACCGGTCCTGGTGTTGTGCCTGCTGTGCGCGTACCTGACGTCGCCGCTGGCGGCGCGCCGATCGACCGGCCACTGGCAGGCGCTGCAGCGCCACGTGCGCCACTCCACCGTCGTCGTCTACTGGCGCCCCGGCTGCGTCTACTGCCTGCGGCTGCGGCTGGCCCTGTGGCGCGCCCGGGTGACGGGAACCGTCGACTGGGTCGACATCTGGGACGACCCGGAGGGCGCCGCCTATGTGCGCGACCTCAACGACGGCTCGGAGACCGTCCCGACCGTGATCTTCCCCGACGGCTCGGCCCGCACCAACCCCGATCCGGCGAGCGTCGTCGCGGCCGCCCGCTCGCTCGGCGACGGGCTCTCGGAGACGGACGAGACCGGCTCCGAGAGTGGCTCGGCGACGGGCTCAGGGACGGGCTCGGCGACGGGTTCAGGGACGGGCTCGGCGACGGGTTCAGGGACGGGCTCGGCGACCGGCGCGCGCGGCCGGCAGGTCGACCCGAGCGCCTCGGGGGGAGCCGAACGACCCGGCCGGGGCCGCCGCCACGCGCCGGGAGGCGTCGCCACGCCGCACA
>NZ_BCNQ01000282.1 GCF_001515525.1 Piscicoccus intestinalis NBRC 104926
GTCGACGCCGCGCCGGTCGGCCGTCGACCCGCCGCGGCGCGCGAGCACGACGACCAGCCCCACGACGAGCAGCGCCGCCAGCACCAATCCGGCCCAGACCCAGCCCATGACCATCCCTCCGATCGCGAGCGACGCGGCTGCGTCGACATCTGCTCATTGTCCGCGGATCCCGCACGGCGGGCCATTTTTCGCAGGTGTCTGAATCCGCGACAAGCTCGCGACATCGCACCCGGCGATTAGCGCAAGACCGTGACCGGTCGACGATCGATGTCTCATCCGCCCACGTGTTATGGAAATGTGGCCCTGTGAGCAACAGGGTGAAGGCAGCCGATGTGGCACGCCTGGCGGGCGTGTCTCGCACCGCTGTGTCCTTTGTGCTCAACGGTCGCGCGGAGGGGAACATCGCGCCGGCCACCGCAGAGCGTGTCCGGGCCGCCGCCGAGGAGTTGGGGTATACGCCCGACCGGGTGGCCCAGAGCCTGCGGCTGCAGCGCACCCACGTCGTCGGTCTCGTCACCGACTCCATCGCGTCGTCACCGTTCGCCGGCCGGATCCTCTCCGGGGCCGTCGACCGCGCCGCCGACTCCGGCTATGTGCTCGTGCTCTTCGACAGCCAGGGCCGCCAGGAGCGCGAACAGGAGGCGGTCGAGGAGTTCTCGCGGCGCCGCGTCGACGGGCTCGTCTACGCGGCGATGGCGGTCCGAGAGGTCACCTCGCTCCCCGCGACGCAACTGCCCCTCGTGCTCGCGAACTGTTTCGACACCTCCGGAGCGCACACCAGCGTGGTGCCCGACAACGTCACCGCCGGAGGCGAGGCGGCCCGGCACCTGCTCGGTCTGGGGCACCGCCGCATCGTCATGCTCGGCGGTCCCGGTGACGTCGCGGGCGTCCAGCGCAGCGAGGGTTACCGCGCCGCGATCCGGGAGGCGGGGCTGGCCGCCACCGACTGCCCGGTCATCGGCTTGGGAAAGATGTGGTCGATCGACGTCGGCTACTCGGGGGCGGTCCGCGCGTTGACCGACTCCCGGGGGCGGGTGAAGTCGCCGGCCCGTCGACCCACCGCGATCTTCGCCGTCAACGACCGCGTCGCCACCGGCGCCCTGCTCGCCCTCGCGCAGCTCGGGCTGTCGGTTCCCGGCGACGTGTCGGTGCTCGGCTTCGACGACCAGGAGCAGCTCGCGGCGCACGTCGTGCCGGCGCTGACGACCTTCGCCCTGCCGCACCGGCAGATGGGCGAGGTGGCCGTCGACCGTCTGCTCGGGCACCCCGGACGGCAGCGCGAGCCCGCGCGCGAGACCACCGTGCGGCTGGCCTGCCCGCTCATCGAACGCGATTCCACCGCACCGGTGCCCACCTGAGCCGGGTCGCAGGCGCGACCGTCCGTCGAGACCGGACTCCGGCGACCCAGGCGCCCCTGGGCGAACTCGACTCGGGCGACTCCGGTGTTCCGGCGCGCGGGCGCGGGTTGTTCGACGGCACGACGCCGGGTACACACTGAGCTGTGACCTCATCCTCGCGTGAGCTGCGCGACGAGCCCGCGCCCGGCCCCCAGAACGGCCCACAGCCCGGCGCCCAGCGCGGCGACCAGGGCGGCGGACGACCCGACACCGACACCGGCTCCGGATCTGGATCTGCGCCGGGTTCTGGGCCCGGGCACGAGCACGCGGCCGCGAGCAGCGCCGAACACGCGGGCGCAAGCGGCGCCGAACACGCGGGCGCGAGCGCC
>NZ_BCNQ01000283.1 GCF_001515525.1 Piscicoccus intestinalis NBRC 104926
GGGGTGCAGCCGCGGACGCGCCGGTCGACAGCCGCGGCCGGGTCGCCCCAGCGAACCCGGGCGTCGTCGACGGTGAGCTTGGGCGCCAGGCTCACGCCGTCGGCGGGCTGCGGCACGGCCTCCAGGCGGCCCGCCTCCAGGGCGTCGAGGGTCGCCACGAGCAGCCGGGCGCCGCCCTCGGCGAGGCGGTCGAGCAGGTCGCCGGCGGTGTCGGTGGGGCCGATCGCCTCGGTGTACGTGCCGAGCACCGGACCGGTGTCGAGGCCCCCTTCGAGGCGGAACGTGCTGGCGCCGGTGACGTCGTCGCCGGCGATGAGGGCGTGCTGCACGGGGGCGGCGCCGCGCCAGGCGGGCAGCAGCGAGAAGTGCAGGTTGATCCAGCCGTGCGCGGGCACGTCGAGCAGCGCGCGCGGGATGAGCCCGCCGTACGCGACGATCGGGGCAGCGTCGGGCGCGAGCTCGCGCAGCCGGTCCGCGAACTCGGGGTCGCGCGGGCGGGCGGGGGTGAGCACCTCCAGGCCCGCCTCCAGGGCGGCCTGCTTGACCGGGCTCGGATGCAGCGTGCGGCCCCGGCCGGTGCGCGCGTCGGGGCGGGTGAGCACCGCGACCACCTCGTGGCGCGAGTCGAGCAGTGCCCGCAACGCCGTCAACGCGGGAGCCGGGGTGCCGGCGAACAGCAGTCGCATCACAGCCCCTTGCCGTGGGTGGCGTGCGGGCTGACCTGCACGATCGGGCCCGGCAGCCCGGCCCACTCGGCCGACCGGATCGCCTTGAGCGCCTCGCGGCGGGCCTCCTTGTCGAGCCGGTCGATGAACAGGATGCCGTCGAGGTGGTCGGTCTCGTGCTGGATACAGCGGGCGAGCAACTCGCTGCCCTCGATGGTCACCGGCTCCCCGTGCTCGTCGAACCCGCGGGCGACGACGCGCAGGGCGCGGGGGGTGTCGGCGACGACGCCGGGGATCGACAGGCAGCCCTCGTCGCCCTCCTGCTGCTCGGCCGACAGCCGCAGCTGCGGGTTGACGAGGTGACCCAGCTCGCCGTCGACCCACCACGTGAACACCCGTAGCCCGACGCCGATCTGCGGCGCGGCGAGCCCCGCGCCGGGAGCGTCGCGCATCGTGTCGAACAGGTCGCGCACCAGCGTGCGCAGCTCCTTGTCGAAGTCGACGACGGGTGCGGCGGGGGTGCGCAGCACCGGGTCGCCGAACAGCCGGATGTCCTGGATAGCCACGTGTGATCTCTCGTCGGTGTCGGGTCGCTGCGAGTCTAGGAGATCGTCGCGCCCTCGCCGTCATGCACCGCACGTCGGCGAGTGCTCGGCAGACGGTCGGCAAGTGCTCGGCAGACGGTCGGCACGGGTCAGCGCGGTCAGCGCGGCCAGCGGCTCATCCTCCTAGCTCGTGGGCGCCGACGCGCACGCCGATCGCGGTCGCGTCCTTGCGGACGCTGCGGACGCGGCGCAGCCGACCCAGCGCCGCGGTCGCCGCGGGGGCGTCGGCCGGGTCGGCGCGCAGCAGCACGTGCGCGGGGCGGTCGGCCTCCGGAATCGGCGCGGCGCCACCCGCCCGCGGGCTCGACCCCGCGTCCGGCGCGTGGATCTCGGCCGGCACCGGACCGATTCGTTCCACCGCCTCGGGCAGGCCCTCGGCGGGTAGCGCGGCCAGCGCGTCGCGCAGGGCGCCCTGGGTAC
>NZ_BCNQ01000284.1 GCF_001515525.1 Piscicoccus intestinalis NBRC 104926
AGCTCCGGCGGCGGCAGCTCCGGCGGCCCCGGCGGCGTCGCCGACGGCCACCTCGGTGACCTGGATGGGCTCCCCGCGGCCACGAACCCGGGCGACCGGGGTACGTCCGCGGGGCTCCTGCGGTTCGCGGTCGCTGCGCTCGCCACCGCGGTCGTCAGCGCCCTCGCGCGGGTCGTCCCAGGCGTCGCGGTCGCCACGCTGGTCGCGCTGGTCGTGCTCGCCGCGCTGGCCTCGGCGGCGCGACTCGGACTCCCAGGGCTCGTCCCACCCGGCGTCGTGTTCGTCGTGGGCGTAGATGCGCATCGGGCGGCGGCCGCCGGCGTCGCCGGGGCGCTCGTGTCGATCGTCGTATCCCTGGTCGTAGCGATCGGACCGGTCGTGCTCGTCGTCGTAGCGGTCGCCGCGCCGATCGTCGTATCGCGCGTCGTGGCGAGCCCGGTCGGCGCCCCGGGCGGCCTGGCGCTCGCGTTCCTCGCGAGCCTCGCGATCGGCGACGGCCTCATGGTGGCCCAGGTATCCGCCGCCGGCGCCCGCACCGGCTCCCCGGTCGGGCCGGCTCGCGGACGAACGGGGCCGCTGCACCGGGCTGGGCGCCTGGTAGCGGTGCGCGGACTGCGGGTCGGTGCGTTTGCGCTCGGGCACCTGGGCCGCCGAGGTCGGGCGGACACGGAAGACACCGGTGTCGAGGTCGTCCATCTTGGCGAAGGCGACGTTCAACGGACCCTGCGTGATGTAGCGCTGGGATTCGACGTGCTCCTCGACGGAGGCGAGCAGCTCGTTGGCCAGCGCCTCCTCGTACATCGTGAGCCGGTCGTAGTCGGAGGGGTCGAGCTCGATGGTGAAGACATTGGGCACCATCGTGCGCCCCCGGCCGACGGCCGAGGCCCGCTCGTCCATCGCGCGGCGCATGGCCGCGGCGATCTCCACGGGCTGCACTTCTGCCTTGAAGGCGCGCGCGAAGGCACCGTTGATGACCCTGTCGAGTTTTCCCTCAACGCGATCGAACAGCCCCATGGCCCTCCCCTCCCCTTGGCTCGGATCCCACAATCTCCACGCAAGGGTATCGGGGAGGACTGACAGGCTGCTGGACGCGACCGACGCAGCAATCACTGTGTGGCGCGGACCCGGTTGATGAGAGGCCCGTCGAGCCTGCTGAACAGCCGTTTTTGCGATGTATGCCCGATCTCGGGCACCTTCTGACGCGACACCCCGGAGCCGGGCCGGTACCGCTCGACCCTACGACGGGCCGCGCCCGCGCCGACGCAGCGACCGGCGGCCTGTCAGTCTCGCGCCCGTTCCCCTGGGCAGCGCCGCGTCGCCGACCGGCTCGCCAGGATCCGGTTTGGAGTTCTGCCCGGCCGTCTGGCAGAGTAAGACGGCGCGCGCGAGTGGCGGAATAGGCAGACGCGCACGGTTCAGGTCCGTGTGCCCGAAAGGGCATGGGGGTTCAACTCCCCCCTCGCGCACCACGGGTAGTTCACAGAAGAACTGCCATCAGGTTCACGAAACTCCCGGTCAGAGGTCCTCTGGCTGGGAGTTTTCACGTTCGCGACCGCTCGTCCCTGAGAATCGAACCCCCACGCCCTCTTGCCTAAGTGTCCAAGGGAATCGCGGCCCCAGAGCATGACGAAGCCCCTGCCGAGGGGTTCTCGGGCAGGGGCTATCGACTTCGATGCT
>NZ_BCNQ01000285.1 GCF_001515525.1 Piscicoccus intestinalis NBRC 104926
CCCTGACTTGCACAGGTGAGGGGGCTTGTGGTGGTTCTGGCTGGTGTTGATGCTGGTCAGGGCGCCGCGGGGTGTTGGGGTGACACACTAAGCTCCTACGGGTGAGCCCGTTCCTGCGGAAGGTGAAGACCGCTTCGGGCGCGACAGCGGTGCAGATCGCCGTTCGGGAAGGTCGACGCGACAAGGTCGTCGAGCATCTGGGATCGGCGCACAACGACGCCGAGCTGACCGTGCTGCTCGAGGCCGGCCGGGCGAAGTTGCACCCGGGACAGCTGAGCCTCGATCTCGCCGTCGAGGCGGCCCCCGCGAAGGCGTTCGCGACGGCGGTGGTGACGGGCACGACCAGCCGCGTTCTCGCGGGCGTGATCGCGGGCGCCTACGACCAGCTGGGTTTCACCGCGATCGGTGATGAGGGGTTCTTCCAGCTCGTCCTGGCCCGCCTAGTCGAGCCGACGTCGGTGCGTGACAGCCCCCGCGTGCTGAGCGAGCTCGGCATCAACCCACGTCACCGCAACTCGCTGCTGGCTGCGCTGCGCCGTGCCCACGAACGGGATTACCGCGCCCAGGTCGCCGCGGCGTGTTTCGCACACGCTGCCCGCCATGGCGACCTGACGCTCGTGCTGTACGACGTGACCACCCTGTACTTCGAGGCCGAGCACGAGGACGAGCTGCGTAAGGTCGGCTACTCCAAGGAACGCCGCGTCGACCCCCAAGTCGTGGTCGGGCTCCTGGTCGACCGGGGCGGGTTCCCGCTGGAGATCACCTGCTGGGAAGGCAACAAGGCCGAGACCGCGACCATCTTGCCGACGATCCGCGCGTTCCAGAAGCGCCACGGTGCCGCGGACATGGTCGTCGTCGCCGACGCCGGCATGTTGTCCGCCGGCAACCTGAGGGAGTTGGACGCGGCGAACCTGCGGTTCATCGTCGGGTCTCGCGTCACGAAGGCCCCCAACGATCTGGCCTCTCATTTCCGCTGGCACGGTGACGCCTTCGACGACGGGCAGCTGATCGACACGATCACGCCCCGGCACGCGGCCGCAGCCAGCGAGAACAACACAGCGGTCCGTGACGAGCCTGTCTGGAAACCCGCGACGCATCCGAAGTCGTGGCGGGCCGTGTGGCAGTACTCGAAGAAGCGAGCGGCACGGGACCGGCGCACCCTGACGTCGCAGGAGAACCGCGCCAAGGCCGTCGTGGCCGGGGAACGCGCCGCGCGCACGCCACGGTTCGTCACGATCCATGGGGACGCGGCGATCCTGGACGAAACCTCCCTGGCCAGGGCCCGCCGGCTGGTCGGGCTGAAGGGCTACGTCACCAACATCCCCGCCGCGATCATGCCCGCAGACAAGGTCATCGCGTCCTATCACGACCTGTGGCACGTCGAGCAGTCGTTCCGCATGTCCAAGACGGACCTGCGGGCCCGGCCCATGTTTCATCACCACCGCGACGCCATCGAGGCTCACCTGACCGTCGTCGTCACCGCACTGGCAGTGGCCCGTCACCTGCAGCAACAGACCGGCATGAGCATCAAGAAGATCGTCCGCACGCTGCAGCCCCTACGCGACGCGACCATTCGCATCGCCAGCACCGAGGTCACCGCCGAGGCCGCCATCACCCCCGCAGCCCAAGACATCCTCAACGCCGTGACCCACTAAGCCTGTGCAAGTCGG
>NZ_BCNQ01000286.1 GCF_001515525.1 Piscicoccus intestinalis NBRC 104926
GGCGCGTCGCGGGCGGCGGGGCGGCGCTCGAGCGCGACGGCGCTGCTCGGGGTGTGCGCGATCGTCGTGTCACTGGGCGCCGCGGCGGTGCTGCCGCATCTGCCGGTCCGGTATCTGGCCGACGGCCTGGGCACCGGCGGGATCGGGGGCCGCGGCCAGGTCGGCTTCTCGCCGTCGACGCAGATGGTGCAGGACCTGCGCAGCACCCAGGGTCGCCCGATCCTGCACTACCGCACGGACGACCCGACCCCGCCTCCGCTGCGGGTCGCGGTGTCGTCGGTGTACCGCAACGGCGAGTGGGTGCCGGACGACGACGCCGAGGTGCCCAGCACGTCGCCGCGGCTGCGCTACCCGCTGGGATGGCAGCAGGAGGTGAGCCCGGCCGAGCAGCGGCAGATCGAGGTGACCGACAACCGGCTCGCGGCGCCCTATCTCGCGTCGCCGCCGGACGTCATCGAGGGCCGGGTGTACGACGCGCAGTGGGCGCAGGGGCGCACGACGGGTGTGCTGACCGTCGACTCGGTGCCCGGCCGCTACTCCCTGACCTATCTCGACATCACGCCGGAGCCGCGGGTGCTGCGCGACGAGGAACTGCAGGTGTATCCGCGCAGCGCGCAGGAAACCCTCGACGGCTCCGAGATCACGCCGCTGGTGTGGGATCTGGCGCAGCAGGTGACGGCCGACGCCGACGGGGCGTACGACCAGGCGATGGCGATCCAGGAGTGGTTGCGCTCCTCGGGCGGGTTCACGTACTCGCTCGAGCTGGCTCCCCCGCCGCCGGGGTTGACGGAAGAGGAGGCCAACGCCACGGCCGTCGACCGGTTCCTGGAGACCAAGCGCGGTTACTGCGTGCAGTTCACGACCGTGATGGTGCTCATGGCCCGCAGCCTGGGCATCCCCGCGCGCACGGCGACGGGGTTCCTGCCCGGCACCGAGGTCGACGGGGTCCGTGAGGTCGTGCCCTCCGACGCGCACGCCTGGCCGGAGCTGTACTTCGCCGGAGTCGGATGGCTGCGGTTCGAGCCGACCCCCGGCACCCGCAGCGGCACTCCCCCGGCGTACTCGGTGGCGCAGCCCGCGCAGGGCGAGGGCACGGCCTCCCCGACGGCGAGCGCGTCGGCGGCGTCCCCGAGCCCCACGGCCGCCGCCTCGACCCCGGCTCCGCAACGACCGGAGCGCGACCTCGACGCCCGGACCCCCGGCGAGCAGCCGGCGCAGGGCCGGTCGTGGTGGTGGGCCCTGCTCGCGCCCCTGGCGCTGCTGCTCGCGGCGGCGATCCTGCCGGTCGCGGCGTGGCGCTCCCGGCGGGCGCGGCTGGCCGTCGATCCAGGCCACGGCCGGCGCGGGCAGCGGGCGCACGGTGGCGCGGACGCCGATCGGGTCGAGGCGCACTGGGCGGAGCTGCTGGAGCGCGTCGGCGACCTCGGCGTCGCTGTCGACGCGGCCGACACCTTGACGCAGCAGCAGGAGTCGTTGCGGGCGGCCGCGGCGCTGCGCGAGGACGAGGCAGCTCAGGCGGACGGGGCCGATGAGGCGCTGGTCCGCCTCGTGGCGACCGTGCAGACCGCTCGCTACGCGCCCCCCGGCTCCCTGAGTCGGGAGGCGGTGCGGCGCGTGCCCGGCGATGCGCGGCTGGTGCGGCGGGCCGTTCTTCGCGCGAGCGACCG
>NZ_BCNQ01000287.1 GCF_001515525.1 Piscicoccus intestinalis NBRC 104926
CGCTGGTCTATCTCGTGCCGCACCAGGACGACGAGACGCTGAGCATGGGCGCGTCGATCCGCCGCGCCGTCTCGCGCTCGGGCCCGGCGTGCGTGCACCTCGTGCTCGTGACGACCGGGCAGTCCTCGGGGGCGCGCACCGTGTTGGCCCGCGGGGTGCGCTCGCCGAGCACGGGACGCGTCGTGCGGTATCGACTGACCACGGCGCAGTTCGTCGCCGCCCGCGACGCCGAGTTCCGCGCCGCCGCGGCGCGGCTCGGGGTACCCGCCCGCAACGTGCACCTGGGGCTGCCGGGCGCACCGCGCGTCGCCGACTCCGGCTCCGCGCTGACCTCGGCCGTGGCCCGCAAGGTCGTCAACACCGCGGTCGATCGCTTCGGCGCGAAGGCGGGGTACGCGACGATGAGCGACTCCGATCCGCAGACCAACCACCGCACGCTCGGCGCCGCGCTGCGCTCGGTGGGCGCGACCCGCAAGGTCGGCTCGGTCTCGTTCCTGTACCCGCCGTACCAGCTGCCCGCACCGCGGCGGGTCGTGGCGACGGTCGCGACCGGCGCCGACCGGACCGCGCTGCGCAACGCCGGGCTGGAGTACGGGCGGTTCGCCCCCGGCTCCGGTCGCTACGGCATCGGATGGCTGTCGGTGCCCTCGGCGTTCGGTGGGCCGGCGCTGAACACGTGGACCGTGCGAGCGGACGGCCGGCTGCGTCACGCCGGGCTGTACCCGGCTCCCAAGCGCGCGCTGTTCAACTCGTACACCTCGTACCTGCACCGGTGAGGCAGCGCTGAGCCGGCTCTTCGGCGGCCCGGCTCAGGCGGTGATCTCGGTCAGGAGTTCGCGCACGCGACGCTCGAGGTCGTCGCGGGCCGCCCGGGTTTCCGGCACGCCCTGATCGATGACCGGCGCGATGTCCCAGTGCAGCGTGTGCCGCCCGTGGATGGGCAGCTCGTCGTCGGAGACGCCGATGGCGACGATGTACTCCGAGGCCTTGGTCGCATCGGAGGTGATCGGCTTGGGAAAGGCCTCGCCGATGTCGATGCCGCGCTCGGACATCACCTCGCGCACCTCGGGCAGCACCTCCGCCATCGGGTTGACCCCGGCCGACCAGGCCCGCACCCGGCCGGGAGCCAGCTCCTCGGCGAGCTCGTTGGCCAGGGCCGCGGCCATCTGGGAGCGGCCGGCGTTGCCGTTGCAGATGAACAGCACGTCCTGCACGCCATGCCGGTCGAGTCCGCGCTCCTCCGCGAGGTGCACGAGGTGGTCGAGCGCGAACTTGCGCACGAAGACCGGCAGGTACTGCGGCGACCTCGATGTCGGTGCCAGCTCGTCATGGCTGGCCTGGACGACCTCGTTCACCTCCTCGCGCGTGAAGCTGCCCGCGTAGCGGTCGGAGAGTTCGTCGACGATCTTGTCCAGTGTCTGCACGTCCAGAGTGACCACGGCAGAAGTCAACCGGCTGCGCGCGCCGAACGGGTGAACCGTCGGGGAGGGGGCGGCGAAGGGCAGATGTCGGTGGGGCTGCGAGGCGGTGACCGGCCCGCACGCCCGCCCGCTCGGGGCCGCCGCCGGTGGCAGGCGACAATGGCGCGGTGAGCGGCATGACCCCGGCAGACGCGCGGGCCCTGACGTCGGGGCCCGGGCGGGCGCTGCTGGCCGGCCTTCCGC
>NZ_BCNQ01000288.1 GCF_001515525.1 Piscicoccus intestinalis NBRC 104926
GGTCTGATGACACGGACGGCATCGTGATCCCGGTCAAGTTGGAAGCTTGGCGCTTGAGGTGACCTACCGTTGCGAGCTCGACGGCTCCGGGCATTACCTCAAGGTGTTGAGTTCCAAAGTTGCGGTCTACGCCGGCCGCCGCCCCAAGGGCGACCCCCTCTTCCGGTATGAGTATGTCCACGATCAGGGAGACGGATTGCCCGCAGGGCACTTGCACGTTCACGCTCACCGCGATCAGTTCACGCGTGTGATGACCTTGGCCGCTGTATCAGGGGCTTCACGCCGCCAAGCCGCTCCGGATGCCGAGCTTGAGTCGGCACGCATGTCGCGGATTCACTTCCCCACGGGCGGCCATCGGTTCCGGCCAACGCTGGAGGACGTCCTACAGATGATCGAGGAGGAGTTCGGCGCCATTCCCGGCAAAACTTGGCCCGAGGTGCTCCGCGCTAACCGAGTGCATTGGCGACGGCACCAGACGGGAGCCGCCGTTCGCGACTGTCCCAGCGAGGCGGTCCGGGTGCTCGAGGAACTCGGCTACGTCGTGACCCCACCGAGCGAAGGTCCTGCCCAGGATCGGGAGGACAGGCTCGCCGCCTTCTGATCAGACGCCGTGCTCGCACACTGTCGGCTACTTCTGAGAATCAACGGTCGTTCTTGCAAGACACGCGCATCTCGACAACAGCAGCTGTCGAGATGCGCCCTACTTTGCACACCGCCATGGGGGTTACTTTGCACATGAAGCCCCTCCGACGCCGTGGTGTTCAAACTACGTCTACATCCACGGGTCTCGCCTCGCCCTACGGGTGAAACACGCTCACCGGTCCACGCCGCGCGCCACCACGTCCGTACCAGGAGGCGTCGACGCGGCCACCCCGCCGGCATGCTCCTACGGCTTGCGCACGTCCCGAAGTCGACTTGACGCTACCGTCCTCACATGGAGCGCAGTGACGTATTCGACAGGTTCAACGCTCTGTGGGACCGCGCGCTATCAGGCCCCATCGGCACCAGCTGGCACTGGCTGAACTACCACTTCAGGCGTGGCACGCTTGGATCCATCTCCTTCACGCCTCGCTTTCTCGGGGCTCTCATTCGCGCTGACGAGTTTATGCCCGGCTACGCGGAGGCGATGATCTCCCGGCTGGAGCAGATACACGGGCGCGAGAAGAACCCGGACGACTACAACACCATCTTGCAGCTGCTCGCTGAAGTGCTCGTCATCGATCACCTCGTACAACATGAATGGCCTACCCCAGCGACGTTCGAGATGGAACCCACCGCCGGGAGGTCGAAGAAGAACCCCGAGGTGGTGATCCATCTGGCCACGACGGGCTCGCTCGGTGTGGAGGTGAAGTCCCCCAATCTTGAGAAGCACAGCGCGGAGCGCGGACAGAATCGGTGGCAGGTGAATGCACGAGACGTCGTCGCGCTCGACTCCCTTGCCGGTGGAGTGACCAAGCCCCGCGACAACCCCGTCAAGTCGTTCCTGGAGTCGGCGGACGAGAAGTTCCAGGGATTCCGAGAATCCGACCCTGGCTTCCGCTCGGTGCTGTTCATCGTGTGGGACGACTTCATCAACGAGCCACTCACAGCGCTGCTCGCACCGTCATCCGGACTCTTCACAACCGCCAGTTTCGCCGTGAAACACGGCTCTG
>NZ_BCNQ01000289.1 GCF_001515525.1 Piscicoccus intestinalis NBRC 104926
TGCCGCTCGAACGCCTCGACGTCGCGCCACGCGATGACCGCGCCGACCGCGACCGCGAGCACCGGCAGCATCGGGCGCGCCATGTCGGGCAGCACGTTCTGACCGGTGAGCCCGAGACCCCCGAGCGCGAGCAGCGCCGCCCCGACGAGCAGCAGTTGCACGGGCACGCGCCGCGACGGCCGGTGCGCGGCTCCGTCGTCGGCCGGGGTCAGCGCCCACAGCAGCGCGTACGCGCCGATGCCGAGACCGAAGGCCAGGTTGGCCACGACGAACGCGACCCGCACGAGCCGCACGTCGAGCCCGAAGTGCCGGGCGAGACCGATCGCGACGCCCGCGACGACGCCGCCCGCCTGCAGCCGGGTGAGCCGGTGAGGCGCGGCTGGCGGCGTGGAGGACTGCGCAGGGGACGATGTGGGGGACGCCGCGGGGGACGCCGTAGTGGACGCCGGGTCCGGCGCGCTCGCGTCGTCGCCGGGGGCCGGCGGCGGGCTCGCGCTCGGATCGGAGGTCATGGCTCCCATCGTGACACCCGCCACGCCCGCGACGACACGCCCGCGCGCCGATGTCAGGGCGGGCACCCGGCTCGGGGAGGCGCGGTTCAGGGTGGCGTCAGGGTCGCACCGCATGCGTGCCGGCCGGGTCGGCGAGCGACCATAGAGGGTATGGCCGACGATCTGCGCATGCCCGGCGGTTCCCCGGACGGCTCGGGGAGCGACTCGACGCAGCGCCTCTACGACGCGCTGCGCCGCTCGCCCGTGCGCCGCTCGCGCGAGGGCCGCGTGCTCGGCGGCGTCGCCACCGGCGTGGCCCACCACTTCGGCCTCGATCCCGTGCTCGTGCGCGTCGCGTTCGTCGTGCTCGGGATCGCGGTGGGCGTCGGCCTCACCGTCTATCTGCTCGCCTGGTTCCTGCTCCCCGACGAGCGCGGCACCCTCGCGGTGGAGCGCGCGGTGCGCGACCACGACGGCGGCTCGATCACCCTGGGCGTCTTCACGCTCCTGAGCATGTTCAACGCGCCGAGCAACTCCAGCGGCTGGTGGGCCACGCTCATCAGCCTGCTCATGCTCGGCGCCATCGTCTACCTCGCGGTCCGCCACCATCGCCGGCGCACCAGCGAGGGCGCAGACGGCCGGGACGGTTCGCGCCCGGCCACCGGGTGGTCCACTCCCCCGGCGGGCATGCCGGGCGCGGCCAACCACGGGTCACCGACGCGCGGAGGGGACACGTCGGTGTTCGACCCGGTGACCGGGCGGTGGGTTCCGGCAGTGCAGCCGTACGGCCGCGCCGGCAACCCGACCGCCGGGTCCGCCGGGTTCACCACCACCCCTCCGGTCGTGAATCAGCCGCCGCAGCAGCCGCGCTCGTGGCCAGCCGCCGGGGCCCAGCCCTACGCACCTCAGCCCTACGCATCCCAGCCCTACGCACCTCAGCACTACGAATCCCAGTCAGCGTCGCAGCCCCTGTCGCAGCCCTCGGCCCAGCCCCTGTCGCAGCCCTCGGCGGCACCGGCCCCACCGACCACCCCCGCCGCACCGCTGCCGCGGCCGGCCAGGCGCGGTCTGGGAGCCGGGGCGACGACGCTCCTGTTGCTGGCGGCCGCCGGTCTGGGGGTCGGCGCCGCCTGGCTGAC
>NZ_BCNQ01000290.1 GCF_001515525.1 Piscicoccus intestinalis NBRC 104926
CCTGCCGGGTGGAGACGGTGCCGGCGACGGCGCGCCCGAGCCCGGAGCCCGGAAGCGGCGGCACCGCGCGGTGGCAGGCCCCGGCGAGCACCTGGCGGGAGGTGAGCAGGGCGACGGCGGCCAACGCCAGCGAGCCGTCGCCGGCGAGCGCGGCGAGCGCGGTGCCCTGCACGCCGAGGCCGAGGACGAGCGCGCACACGCCGCTGGGCCCGACGTCGCTGGACTTCATGACGGCCAGAGCGCGGGCCCGGTCGTAGGAGGAGGACAGGCCGTCGGCGGTGTCGGCGAGCCCGTCGAGATGCATGGCGCGGGTGGACAGGGCGGTGGCGGCGAGCAGGAGCACGGCCAGCACCGACTCCGGACCGCCGAGCGCGAGCCAGAGGCCGGCCCCGAGGCCGGCGAGCGCGAGCAGCGGCAGCTGGGTCAGCGGGGCGAGCAGCATGGCGCGGCCGGCCACCTGGGCGTCCACCCGTGTCGGCGGTGCGACGGGCCAGGCGGTGAGGGTGCCGACCGCCATGGCGAGGGCATCGGGCAGCCGGGGTGGGGTCATTCGCGCCACGTGAGCCCGGCGTCCTCCCACAGGTCGAGGCCGTCGGGCCCGATCTCGTCGAGGCCGCCGTCCGGGTTGGCGACGGGGTTCGCGGCGTTCGCGACTGGGGTTGCGGCGGGCCGCTGGCCGGCCTCGGCACGGGGC
>NZ_BCNQ01000291.1 GCF_001515525.1 Piscicoccus intestinalis NBRC 104926
GGGCCGCTGGCCGGCCTCGGCACGGGGCGTGGCGCCGAGCCCGAAGGTCGGGGCGTCGGCGACGCGGGGGACGCCGGTGAGGTCGAGCACGCGGCCGGCGACGACGTACGCGAGGTGGTCGCAGGCCTCGGCGACACCGGCGTTGAGGCGGCCGAGGAGGTCGCGGAAGAGCCGCCCGGAGGCGGAGGGCGGCACGACGCCGAGACCCACCTCGTTGCTGACGACGACCGCGTCGCCGGCGCATCCGGCGAGGGCGGCGGCGAGGCGGGCGGCCTGGGCCTCGACGGCGGCGCGGGCCTGGGCGCCACCGTCTCCGCTGTCGTCCCAGGCTCCGGCCTCGTCGACGAGGCGGGTGACCCAGGTGCCGAGACAGTCGAGCAGCACGGCCTGACCGGGCTGGACCGCGGCGACCGCGGCGGGCACGTCACCGCCTTCGACCGTGCGCCAGTGCGCGGGCCGACGGGCGCGGTGTGCCGCGATGCGCGCGAGCCACTCGGTGTCGGCGGGGTCGGGCACGGCGCCCGGCGCGAGGTAGGTGACGTGGGGGCGGCCGTCGAGGAGCCGTTCGGCGTAGCTGCTCTTTCCGCTGCGGACCCCGCCGAGCACGAGCACCGTGGTCACCGCATCCACCCCCAGCCACACCTGGCATCGCGTTCCGTCCGGATCAGCGTACGAGGGCGGTCGTCCACGCCGCGGCACCGGTGGGCAGACTGTGCCCCGTGAGTTCCAGTCTGCCCGTCGCCGTCGGCCTCGCCCTCGGGTATGCCGCCGACTCCCTCTTCGGTGACCCGCGCCGCGGACACCCGGTCGCCGTGTACGGTTCCGCCGCGTCCGCGCTCGAGCGCCGGTGGTGGCGCGACGATCGCCGCGCCGGGGTCGAGTACGTCGCGGTGGCGGTCGGGGTGCCGGCCGCGGTGG
>NZ_BCNQ01000292.1 GCF_001515525.1 Piscicoccus intestinalis NBRC 104926
TGGACGTCGTTGGCCGGTTTGACCGCGGTGTGGGCGAGTTGAAGAAGCGCGACCGCGGCGCGTCGGCGGGCGAGTTGCTGGTTGCCATGGCGCAGTCGCAGCTGCTGGGTGGCGATGCGCTGGTCTGTTTGGATCGCCAGCGTGCCGACGTGGCCGCGGGACAGCTCTCGGCGGTGCCGGGGTTGGCGTCCACGACCGCTGCGGGTCTGGCTCGCCGGTTCGGGCCGGAGCATCTGGCCGGGGTCGAGGCCGCGATCGCTGACCTGGTTGAGCGATCGGTGGATCTGCTGCCCATCGAGCGTCGGATTGGGCTCGGTGCGAGGGTCACGGTCGATCTGGACTCCACTGATGTGGAGGTCTACGGGGTCAAGAAGCAGGGCGTGGCCTACAACTACCAAGGACAGCGTGTGGGGCGTCCGCATTTGGCGACATGGGCCGAGGCCGGCCTGACGACCGCGGCGGACCTGCTGGCCGGTAACGACGATGTCCGGCCCCGCGCGGCGGACATGCTGGTCCGCGCTCTGGCCGGGATCCCTGTATCGGTCCGTGCTGCCGCTGCGGCTGCGGACCGTCTGCGCACGCGTGCCGATGCTGGCTACTTCACCGCCGAACTCGCCGAGGCTGCGGTCGAGGCGGGCTGTGACTTCGCGATCGCAGCCAAGCGGAACACCGCGATGTGGCGCGCCTACGCCTCGATCGCCCAGGATGCCTGGGTCGATGCGATCGACATGCCGGGCGCGCAGGTCGCCGCGGTCGACTACGCCCCGGCGGGCTGGCCGGAGCACACGTACACGATCGTGCGCCGGGTCCGCATCGAGGCCGAGGCGATCTCGACCGACCCGCGTTCGCGACGCCGACGCACCATCGATGAGCACCAGCTCACACTCGCGTTGGAGGGCGTCGCCACCCACGCCTACGCGGTCTCGTTCATCGTTACCAACATCCCGGCCAACGACCGGCCCGGCGACACCGCCAGTACCACCGCCGGCGACGCCGAGACGATCCTGGACGTCGAGGCCTGGTTCCGGCGTCGCACCGACATCGAGGAGCGGATCCGCGAGGCCAAACTCGGCGCCGCGCTGCGCAAGCTCCCCTCCGCAGACCACGCCATCAACACCGTGTGGATGTGGGCTGCGCTCGTGGCCGGGAACCTCTCGGTCCTGCTCCAAGCACTCACCGGGATCGATCAGAACGGACGTGCGCACGCCGCCCGATTGCGCCACCAACTGCTCTGCGTCCCCGCCCGCCTGGTCCATCACGGCCGCCAACTGACGCTGCGGCTGCCACCTGGCGAGCACCTGCTACCCGTCGTCCTGACCCGGATCCGAGAACTCGACGCCGCGGCCTGATGCCCGCCGTCCCACCCCGACTACCAAGGACCCGGAGAACCGTCACCCGGAACGACACCGGGCACACCGACATGCCTCAAGGACGCCAACACCGTCCCCACAGCTCAAATCAACCCATCGCGGTCAAGACCCACGCGCTACTCGCGGATCCGGG
>NZ_BCNQ01000293.1 GCF_001515525.1 Piscicoccus intestinalis NBRC 104926
GGCTCTTCGCACTTGACTGTGGGTGGTTCGACGCGCCGGTGAGTCTTGCTTGAGCCGGGGATGGGGTCGAGGCCCCCGAGGATCAGAGGACTTCCACATCTCCTGCCTCGAGGACCTCGACGATGCCCGAGCCTACGCTGTGCTGCCCTGCTGTACCTGGCCGCTATTGCGGTCGGTGTGATCTGCTGGTTGATCTGCCGGGTCTGCATGTGCTCGAGGTCGATCGCAGCGACCGGGACGGCGGCGGCGTGCAGGTCGTGGTGGAGTCCGCGGCGCGGGTCATGGGGTGCCCGGTGTGTGGTGTCGTGGCGGTCGGTCACGGCCGGGTGAACATCGTGCTGGTCGACGCGCCGGCGTTCGGGCGACCGGTACGGATCACCTGGCGCAAGCGCCGTTGGCGGTGCCCTGACCCGGACTGTGTGAAGCGCTCGTTCGTGGAGCAGGACCAGCGGGTCGCTGGTCCGAAGGCCCTGCTGACGGCACGAGCATGCTGGTGGGCCGTGGCCCAGGTGCGCCGGGAGAACGCATCGGTGCACGGGCTGGCGCGCCGGCTGGGCACGTCCTGGCACACCGTGTGGGACTCGATCCGGCCGCTGCTGGATGCCGCGGATCAGGACCAGTCCCGCTTCGCCGGGGTCACTACCTTGGGCGTCGATGAGCACATCTGGCACCATGTCGACACCCGGGCGCCCGCCCCGGGTGGCCGTGGGCGCGGCCCGAAGGAGCTGACCGGCATGGTCGACCTGAGCCGTGATGAGAACGGGCAGGTCAGGGCGCGCCTGCTCGACCTGGTCCCGGGCCGCACCCGCGCCGCCTACAGTGACTGGCTCGACCAGCGCGGCGCCGCGTTCCGTCGTCGGGTCAGGGTCGCCACCTTGGACCCCTTCCACGGGTACAAGAACGCCATCGATGACAAGCTCGCCGACGCCACCGCGGTGTTGGATGCCTTTCATGTCGTCAAGCTGGGCACCCAGGCTGTCGATGAGGTCCGCCGCCGTGTCCAACAAGAAACCTTGGGACACCGCGGCCGCCGCGGGGACCCGCTGTACGGGGTCCGCACCCTCCTGCGCGCCGGCGCGGAACGGCTCAGGCCCAGCCAGCAGCGACGGCTGGACGTCGCGCTAGCCGCGCACGAGGCCCATGAGGAAGTCGCGATCGCCTACCAGTGCGCCCAACAGCTACGGGCGGTCTACCACGAGAAAGACCCCAAGAAGGCCCGCCGCCAGGCACGCTGGATCGCCCGGACCTTCCCCAGCTGCCCCATCCCCGAGATCGCCCGCCTGGGCAGGACACTGCGTACCTGGCGGGCCGCGTTCCTGGCCTACTTCGAAACCCGCGGCGCGTCCAACGGCGGCACCGAGGCGATCAACGGCCTCATCGAACTCCACCGCCGCATCGCCCGCGGCTTCCGAAACCGCGACAACTACCGCCTCCGAATGCTCCTCATCGGCGGAGGACTCAACCTATGACCCACACTCAAATCCGAAGAGCCCGTTA
>NZ_BCNQ01000294.1 GCF_001515525.1 Piscicoccus intestinalis NBRC 104926
GGGCTCTTCCTACCTGAGGTGGGGGTGGGACAGTCCGCCCCCGATGAGCAGCATGCGTAGCCGGTAGTGCTCGCGGTTGCGGAAGCCGCGTGCGACCCGGCGGTGGAGCTCGATCAGACCGTTGATCGCCTCGGTGCCGCCGTTGCTGGCGCGGCCGGTGTCGAAGTAGGCCAAGAACGCCTCGCGCCACTGCCTCAGTGTCTTGCCGAGCCGCTTGATCTCCGGGATTGGACAGGTGGGCAACGAGGCGAGGACCTTCTCCGCGATCCGCCGGCCCTCGACCGGGTTCTTGGCCTTGTAAGCGGCGCGGAGTTGCTGTGCGCACTGCCAAGCGACGTAGACCTCGTCGTGGCGTTCGTCGGCGATGACCGCCCGGTTCAGGCGTGCGTGTTGGCGGTCGGTGAGCTTCTCTTGACCACAGCGCAGGATCATCCGGATGCCGTAGAGCGGATCGTTCTTGCGGCCGCGGTGGCCGTGGATCTCTTGCTGCACCCGGCGGCGGACCTCGTCGACGGCCTGGGTGCCGAGCTTGACGACATGGAAGGCGTCAAGCACCGCGGTGGCGTCCTCAAGTTGGTCGTCGATGGCGTTCTTGTAGCCGTGGAACGGGTCCAGAGTAGCGACCTCGACACCGTTCTTGAACGCCTCACCGCGTTCCGCGAGCCAGTCGCTGTACGCCTTTCCCGACCGGCCCGGCACGAGGTCGAGCAGCCGCGCCCGGGCGGTGCCATCGGCGTCGGGGGTGAGGTCGACCATCCCGGTCAGCTGCTTCGGTCCACGACCGCCGTCCTCGATCGGGAACTCCGACACGTGGTGCCACACGTGCTCGTCCACGCCGAGGCGCTTCACGCCGGCGAACCGGGACTCGTCATCGGCCATCTCCTGGAGCAGCGGCCGGATCGAGGTCCACACCGTGTTCCACGTCGTGCCGAGTTGCCTGGCGATCCCGCTGATCGAGGCGTGCTCGCGGCGGATCTGGTTGATCGCCCACCAACACGCCCGCGTCGTCAACAATGCCCGCGGAGCGGCTACCTCGGGATCCTGCTCGGTGAACACCTTCGTCGGGCACACCGACTCCTCGCACCGCCAGGTCCGCTTGCGCCACACCAGCCGAACCGGCCGGTCGAAGCACGGCGCGTCGGCCAGCATCACCTCCCGACGGCCGTGGCTGCCTGCGATCACGCCGCAGCTTGTGCAGCCCATCGGCGCGGGCGCCGACTCGACCCGCACGGTCAGCAGGCCGACGTCATGGTCGTACTCGACGGCGATCACGTGCAGCTCCCCGAGGCCCACCAGCAGATCGCAGCGGGAGCAGTAGGTCAGGTCGTGATGGCAGCGCGCAGCAGAACGCGCCGTAGGCTCGGACAACGTCGAGGCCTTCCGGTCGGGCAGCTTGGTCGCTCCCGATCTTGGAGGCCTCGACCCCTCTCACCCGCGCATCACGCCACCGGCGCGCCGCTCACCCCCACCGGAACTCGGAAGAGCC
>NZ_BCNQ01000295.1 GCF_001515525.1 Piscicoccus intestinalis NBRC 104926
GGGGCCGGGGTTGGCGCCTGATGGTGTTACGGCGGTCATAGCGAAAGGGAAACGCCCGGTCCCATTCCGAACCCGGAAGCTAAGCCTTTCAGCGCCGATGGTACTGCACTGGTGACGGTGTGGGAGAGTAGGACGCCGCCGGACTTCTTTTATAGGCTGTGGCCTCACCCGATATCGGGTGAGGCCACAGCCATTTCTGCATGTGCCGATGCCGTGCGGAGCACGAGGAGAGGACAGCGGATGAGCAAGGGCAGCGAGCAACGAGAAGCGCCGGTCCGGTTCGACGAGGCCGGCGGGGTATTGACGGTGACGCTCGAGCGCGACTCCGCCCTCAACGCCGTCACGGCGCCGATGCTGCGGACGATCGAGCGCGAACTCACCGATCGCGCCGCAAACGAGGAGCTGCGACTCGTCGTGCTGCGCGGGGCCGGCCGCGGCTTCTGCTCCGGCGCGGATCTCGGCGGCGAGAGCGGATCGCAGGACCCCGATCTGGCGGTGCTCGAGGCCGGCAACGCCGTGGTGACGGCCATCCTCGGCTATCCGGTGCCGGTCGTCGCGGTCGTGCACGGCCCGGTCGCCGGTATCGGGGTGTCGCTGGCACTGGCCTGCGACCTCGTCCTCGCCCGGGATGACGCGTACTTCCTCCTGGCGTTCACCCGCATCGGTCTCATGCCCGACGGCGGAGCGACGGAGCTGGTCGCGGCGTCGATCGGGCGAGCCCGGGCGATGCGAATGGCGCTGCTCGCGGAGAAGCTGCCCGCGGGCGAGGCCCTCGAGGCCGGCCTCGTCAGCCACGTGTTCTCGGAGCGCGAGTTCGACGCCGGCGTCGCCGACCTGTTGACCGCCCTGGCCGCCGGGCCCACCCGCGCCTACCGGGCCACCCGCCAGGCCATCAACGCCGCCACGCTCCCCGGTATCGCCGACGCGTTCGCTCGCGAGCACGCCGGTCAGGGCGCGTTGCTGTCCAGCGCCGATTTCGCCGAGGGCGTCACCGCCTTCCGCGAGCGCCGCACCGCACGCTTCTCCGGAGCCTGAATCGCAGTAGGGCACTCAGCCGCCGGTGATCCCGCCGAGGCGGCCGCTCCCAGACGCCGAGCGGTCTCGTGAGGAGCCGGTGAGGGCGTGCCAGGGCAGGCCGATCCGGGCGAGCAGGCCGCGCAGCAGCGGCAGGCTGATCCCGACGACGTTGTGGAAGTCGCCCTCGATGGCGTCGATGTAGGGGCCGCCGAGCCCGTCGACGGTGAATGCGCCCGCGACGTGCAGCGGCTCCCCGGTGGCGACGTACGCGTCGATCTCGGCGTCGCTCAACCGGCCGAAGTGCACGACGGTGGAGCCGGTCGCGCCGAGCGTCGCGGCCGAGCCGCCCTCGTCCGGGGGCCGCAGATCGATGAGCCAGTGGCCGCTGTGCAGCACCCCCGTGCGCCCCGACATCGCCCGCCACCGGTCCACCGCCTCCTGCGGCGAGGCCGGTTTGCC
>NZ_BCNQ01000296.1 GCF_001515525.1 Piscicoccus intestinalis NBRC 104926
GCCGACCCCGACGGTGGCCGCGAGCTGCCCCGAGCCGGGCTCGTGGAACTCCTGGCGCGCACGGCCGAGCGCGTGCCCGAGCGCACCGCCCTCGTCGACGATCGCGGCCGGCTGACGTTCGCGCAGCTCTGGGAGGCGGTGCGCACCCAGGCCCGCGCCCTGCGCGACGCGGGCGTCGCCCCCGGTGACCGCGTGAGCATCGAGCTGCCCCGCGGCAACGACGTCGTCGTCGCGGTCTTCGCCGTCCTCGCGGCGCGCGCCGCGTACGTGCCCATCGACGTCACTGCCCCCGACGAGCGGCGCGACACCCTGCGCCGCGCGGCCGGGGCCCGGTGCGCGATCACCCCGGCGACCCTCGCGACCTGGGCCGCCTCGCCCGACACCCCCACCGACACCCCCACCGACACCGAGAGCCACACCGAGAGCGACGGCGAGATCGTGCCCGGGTACCGGCACGACGACCTCGCGTACGTCATGTTCACCTCGGGCTCCACCGGCGAACCGAAGGGCGTCGCGATCGAGCACACCGGGCTGGTCAACATGCTCGCCAACCACCGGCGTCGCATCTTCGCCCCCGCCGGCGCGGGGCCGGACCAGCCGTGGCGGGTGGCGCACGCCGTCTCCTTCGCCTTCGACATGTCGTGGGAGGAGCTGCTGTGGCTGCTCGACGGCCACGAGGTGCACCTGCTCTCGGAGACCGTGCGCCGCGATCCGGCCGCGATGACCGACTACCTCGCCACCCACCGCATCGACGTGCTCAACGTGACCCCCTCGGTGGCGGGGGCGCTGCTGGCCCACGGCCTGCTGGCGGGCGCGCACGCGCCGCGGCTCGTGCTCCTCGGCGGGGAGGCGGTCGGCGCCGACGTGTGGGCGGCGCTGCGCGACGCGCCCGGCACCGACGGCTACAACCTCTACGGCCCCACCGAGTACACGATCAACACCCTCGGCGGCGGCACCCGCGACAGCGCGACCCCGATCGTCGGACGGCCCATCGACAACACCGCGGTGCGGGTGCTCGACACCGCGTTGCGGCCGGTGCCCGACGGCGTGCCCGGCGAGCTGTACGTCGCCGGAGCCGGGCTGGCCCGCGGGTACCACGGCGCGCCCGCACCGACCGCGGCGCGATTCGTCGCGGACCCCTACGGGCCGCCCGGGGCGCGGATGTACCGCACCGGCGACATCGTCTCCCGGCGCCCCGACGGCGTCTTCGACTTCCACGGCCGCAGCGACGCCCAGGTCAAGATCCGCGGGCACCGCGTCGAGCCCGGCGAGATCCAGGCGGTGCTCGCCGCCGACCCGCGGGTCGCCCGGGCCGCGGTCGTCGCGCGACGCCTGCCGACCGGCTCCCTCGTGCTCGTCGGGTACGCCGTCGCCGCGGCCGGCGCCGATCTGGCTGCCGGTGGCGCCGACGCGCAGGCCGTGCTCGCCGGACTGCGCCGCCGGTTGCCG
>NZ_BCNQ01000297.1 GCF_001515525.1 Piscicoccus intestinalis NBRC 104926
CCTGACCCCGGTTCTTGGACACGCTGAATCCAGCACGTGGTGCTGGGGAAGCGAGATGATCCGAGAACCATGGCCAGGAAGAACTACTCCGAGGAGTTTCGTCGTCAGGCCGTCGACTTGTACGAGTCCACCCCGGGCGCCACGGTCCGCGGCATCGCCGAGGACCTCGGCATCGTGCGCGGCACGCTGCGGGGCTGGCTCGAGGTCTACGGGACCGGCAAGAAGACCGCCGCCGACGGAACGCTGACCTCCAGCCCGTTGCAGTCCAAGCCTCCAGGGCCGAGCCCCGCGGTACCCGAGGGTGAGGCGCCCGAGCAGAGGATCGCCCGACTCGAGGCCGAGAACGCGGCGCTTCGTGCCGAGACGACCAAGCTCACCACCGAGCGGGAGATTCTCCAGCGGGCGGCCAAGTATTTCGCCGGGGAGACGCGCTGGTGAGTCGCTTCCAGTTCGTCGCCGACAACTCCGCCACCTTCGAGGTGAAGCGACTGCGCGCTCGTCGAGATCGAGCGCTCGTCCTACTACGCCTGGCTCAACGCCGCCCCCGCTCGCGCAGAGCGCGCCCGGGCAGATGCTGAGCTCGCGACGCGGATCAGGGCCGTTCATGCCGAGGACGACACCCAGGGGGCGCCGCGGATCACCGCCGAGCTCAACGACAACGGCCCCTGCCGGTGAGCGCGTGAACCACAAGCGCGTGGCCAGGGTGATGCGGCTCGAGGGCATCCGTGGCTACGCGAAGAAGCGGCGGGTGCGGACCACGATCCCCGAGCCGTCGGGGCAGAAGTATTTGGATCTGCTCAAGCGGGACTTCACCGCCGAGCGCCCGAACCGGCGCTACGTCGGGGACATCACCTACCTGCCGTTGGCCGACGGGACGAACCTGTACCTGGCGACCGTGATCGACTGCTACTCACGTCGGCTCGCCGGCTGGGCGATCGCCGACCACATGCGCACCGAGCTCGTGGAGGACGCCCTCAACGCAGCGGCCGCGACCCGGGGCAGCCTCAAGGGCGCGATCTTCCACAGCGACCACGGGTCGGTCTACTGCTCCAAGGCCTACGCCAAGCTGTGCAGGAAGCTCGGTGTCACCCAATCCATGGGCGGCATCGGATCGTCCGCCGACAACGCGCTCGCGGAGTCGTTCAACGCCACGATGAAGCGCGAGGTCCTTCAGGACGCCGCCTGCTGGACAGACGAGCTGACCTGCCGCCGGCAGGTCTTCAGGTGGCTCGTCCGCTACAACACCCGCCGCCGTCACACCTGGTGCGGCTACCTGTCCCCGTCCACCTACGAGGCCCGCCGGGCCGCTACGCTGCCGACCGCCGCGTAATCACACCCTGTGTCCAAGTTCCGGGGGTAGGGCCCGTC
>NZ_BCNQ01000298.1 GCF_001515525.1 Piscicoccus intestinalis NBRC 104926
CTCATCACATTTGAGGGTGTAGAGGCGGGGTGATCACGGCGGCGCGTCGGTCCGCGGATGAGGGTCGAGGCCTCCCGAAGATGGAAGTTCTCACACTCACCATCCGGGAGACCTCGACGTGCCTCACGCTACCTTCACGCCCCCTGATCTGACCACGTTCACCCGCCTCGACGAGCTCGGCCTGGAGGTCGTTGGGCAGCAGATCGAGCCGAAGCGGGCGGTGTTGGCCTGCCGGGTCGTTGAGCCGGACCAGTGGTGTCGGCGGTGCGGCTGCGAGGGAACGCCGCGTGGCACCGTGGTGCGTCGTCTGGCGCACGAGCCGTTCGGCTGGCGACCCGGCATCTTGCTCATCACCGTGCGTCGCTACCGCTGCGGCGAGTGCGGGCATGTGTGGCGTCAGGACATGAGCAGAGCCGCCGAGCCGCGGGCGAAGTTGTCCCGACGGGCGTTGCGGTGGGCGTTGGAAGGACTCGTGGTCGCGCATCTGACCGTAGCCCGGATCGCCGAAGGGCTGGCAGTGTCGTGGAACACCGCCAACGACGCCGTCCTGGCCGAGGGCAAGCGGGTCCTGATCAACGATCCGCGGCGTTTCGACGGCGTCCATGTGCTCGGCGTCGACGAGCACGTGTGGCGGCACACCCGTCACGGCGACAAGTACGTCACCGTGATCATCGACCTCACCCCGATCAGGGATGACACCGGCCCGGCACGCCTGCTGGACATGGTCGAGGGCCGCTCCAAGCAGGCGTTCAAGACGTGGCTAGCTGCCCGACCCGAAGCGTGGCGGGCCGGCGTGGAGGTCGTGGCCATGGATGGGTTCACCGGCTTCAAGACCGCCACCACCGAAGAGTTGCCCGACGCCACCACCGTCATGGACCCGTTCCACGTCGTGAGGCTCGCCGGTGACGCCCTCGACCAGTGCCGGCGCCGGATCCAGCAAGAACTCCACGGCCACCGCGGCCGCGCCCAGGACCCCCTGTACCGGGCACGGCGCACCCTCCACACCGGAGCCGACATCCTCACCCCCCGACAACAAGCCCGCCTCGACGCCTTGTTCACCGGCGACGACCACGTGCAACTGGAGGCCACCTACGGCGTCTACCAGCAACTGGTCGCCGCCTACCGCGACCCCGACCGAGGCAACGGCCGCGCCCGCATGGAGGCACTCATCGCCAGCATCAGCAGCGGGGTCCCCGGCGCCCTACGTGAGGTCATCACCCTCGGACGCACCCTGAAG
>NZ_BCNQ01000299.1 GCF_001515525.1 Piscicoccus intestinalis NBRC 104926
GCCCGCCGAGGACAGCCCCGGCGCCGACCGGGCCGCGACCCTGCTGACCCAGGGCGCCGGCAGCGTCGAGCCGTACGTGGCGCGCTACCTGCCGACGCTGGTGGCCGCGGCCTTCCTGCCCCCGGCGGCGATCGTCGCGATGTTGGTGCTCGACCCGATCACCGCGCTCATCCCGGTGCTCACCGTGCCGCTGCTGCCGCTGTTCGCGGCGCTCATCGGCTCCTCGACGGCCGACGCGACGAACCGGCGCTGGCGCACGCTCGCCGCGCTGTCGGGGCACTTCGTCGACGTCATGCGCGGGCTGCCCGTGCTCGTCGCGTACGGGCGGGCGCGGCGGCAGGCCCGCACGGTGCGTGAGGTCAGCGAGCGGCACCGCGTGGCCACCGTGCGCACGCTGCGGCTGGCGTTCCTCAGCTCCGCGGCCCTCGAACTACTCGCGACGATCTCGGTGGCGATGGTCGCCGTCTGGGTGGGCATCCACCTGGCGAACGGCTCGATGGAGCTGGCGGTGGCGCTGCCGCTGATTCTCCTGGCGCCGGAGGCGTTCTGGCCGATCCGGCGGGTGGGCGCGGAGTTCCACTCCGCCGCCGACGGCGCGGCCGCCCTCGGCGAGATCGCCGACGAGCTGGAGCGGCCGGTGGCCGCGGAGCGTGCGGAGCCGGGCCGCTCGGGCGGGCCGGAGCCCGCGCCTCCCGTGCTCGTCGCGCACGACCTCGGCTACCGATACGGCCCCGAGCTGCCGTGGGTGGTGCGCGGCGTCGACGCCCGGTTCGAGGTGGGGCTCAGCGTCGTCACCGGACCGAGCGGAGTCGGCAAGACCACCCTGCTCGAACTGCTCGCGGGGTTGCGGACGCCGACGCAGGGGTCCATCGACGCGCCCGCGGCCGGCCGGGTGCACCTGGTGACCCAGCGGCCGTTCCTCGTCGCCGGCTCCGTGCGCGACAACTTCGCGCTGCGGGCGCCCGGCGCCGACGACGCGGCGATGCTCGCGGCGCTGGCGCGGCTCGGCCTCTCGGAGGTCGCCGCCGGCCGCACCGCCGGCCGCGACCTGCCCGAGGGATCCCTGCTCGACGTGCGGCTCGGTGACGACGGGTTCGGCCTGTCGGCCGGCCAGCGGGCCCGGTTGGCGATCGCGGGGGCGTTGCTCGCCGACGCCCCGGTCGTGCTGCTCGACGAGCCGACCGCGCACCTCGACCCGGCGGCCGAGACGCTCGTGCACGAGGC
>NZ_BCNQ01000300.1 GCF_001515525.1 Piscicoccus intestinalis NBRC 104926
CCGGAGGACGACTTCGAGGCAGCGCCAGCCAAGACCGTCAACGAGCCAGGATGGCCACAGGTCGGGCACGACGGCAGGCTCCAGCACTCGGTAGACCCCGATGCGCGAGACGGCTACCGGGCAGGCAAGAACAAGAGCCGCAAGGGCATCTTCGTCGGATGGGACCTTCACCTGGCCGTGGACACCCCTGACCTGGGGAGCCCCGGATGTCCGCCGCTGATCCGCGCCGCCTCGCTGCGACCGGGAGGATCGGACAAGGCCGCTGCGGGCCTGGCCGTCGTGGCGCAACTCGGGAAGCAGGCACCAGTCGAGACCCTGCTGGCGGATCGTGGCTACACCTACCTCCAGGCCGACAAGTGGGCGCTTCCGATCCACCGGATGGGTATCGAGCAGGTCTTCGACCTGCATGTCACGCAGCGCGGCACCCATCCAGGCCCCATCACCGGAACTCTCTTCCTCGACGGCGGGCTCTTCACCTCGGTGCTTCCGCAGCGCCACCATGACCTCCCCGCGTTCAGCCTGGGCATGACCGCCGCCGAGAACGCTGCGCTGTGCGACCGCTACGACGAGCGCGCCGCCTACGCTTTCACCACGCAGGGCAAGCCCGACCGAATACGAGGAACGCAGCGTTACCGAGGACCAGCACTGACCGGGCGGGTCCGCTGCCCGAATACCCCCAAGTCGATGCGCTTGGACCCGGCCACGCGACCCACGACCTCCTGCACCGAAGGCGAGCCCTGCGCCTGCGGGACCACCGTGACGCTCGGCCCCGACGACCACTTCGGCACCCGGCAGCGACTGCTCTACGGCACCACCGCCTGGAAGGCTTCCTACGGTCGCCGCTCCGCCGTCGAGTCCGCCAACGCCAACCTGAAGGTGCACCACGCACAACTGCGTCGCGGCAGCACCCGAGTGATGGGCACCAACCGCACCGGCATCCTGCTGGCGTTCATCCTCGCCGCAGTCAACGTCTCAGTGCTGCACTCACGCTACGACTACGACGCCGCAACGCCCACCGACGGGACCGGCCCGATTGCACCGAGGCCGTCGCCGCGACCCGCGCTGCACCGCACCCGAGACTTCCAGCGCCGCCCGGCACGCCGGAAGTCACCACCTGGCCGAGCAGCGACGAAGCGCTCCTCGCCACAGCGACCCGACGCCTTCGAGCCCGTCA
>NZ_BCNQ01000301.1 GCF_001515525.1 Piscicoccus intestinalis NBRC 104926
CGACCCGCACGTTGAACCCCTTCGGCAGCCGCACGCTGCCGAGCGGCTCGACCGGCACGTCGAGGTCGGCCGCGACGAGCCGGCGCTGGCGGGCGTCTTCGGTGACGACCGTGACGTCGCGCGCCGGACCGCGGGCACCGCGGCGGGATGACGCCGCCGACACGACGACGGCCCGCCCGGTGTGCCGGCCGTCGACGAGCGCGACGACGTCACCGGGAGTCAGGTCCTCGAGGCTGCGCGCCACCGCCCGCACCCGGTTCGCCGAGCGCTCCTTGGCCGCGCCCTTCTCCAGCGTCGAGATCTCCTCGCGCATCGCGGCGTACTGCGCGAAGTCGCCGAGGTGGCAGGTCATCGCCTCGGCGTACCCGGCGAGCGCCTCGTCGTGCTCGGCGATCTGACGGGTCAGCCCGACGATCGAGGCGTCGGCCTGGAACTGCGCGAACGACGTCTGCAGGATCTGCGCCGCCTCCGGGCGCCCCAGCCGGTCGACGAGGTTGACCGTCATGTTGTACGTCGGCCGGAAGCTGCTGCGCAGCGGGTAGGTGCGGGTCGAGGCCAACCCGGCCACGGCCAGCGGGTCGAGCGAGGGATTCCACAGCACGACCGCGTGCCCCTCGACATCGATGCCGCGGCGGCCGGCGCGGCCGGTGAGCTGGGTGTACTCCGCCGGGGTGATGTCGGCGTGGGTCTCGCCGTTGAACTTCACGAGCTTCTCCAGCACCACCGTGCGCGCCGGCATGTTGATGCCCAGCGCGAGCGTCTCGGTCGCGAAGACCGCCTTGATCGCCCCCGCGGTGAACAGCTCCTCGACGATCTCGCGGAAGGTCGGCAGCATGCCCGCGTGGTGCGCGGCGAACCCGCGGGTCAGCCCCTCGAGGAAGTCCCAGTAGCCGAGCACCGACAGGTCCTCGGCCGCGATGCCGGCCACCCGGGACTCCACGAGCCGCGCGATCCGAGCCCCGTCGGCCTCGTCGACGAGCCGCACGTCCCACGTCAGCAGCTGGCGCACCGCGGCATCACAGCCCGCCCGGCTGAAGATGAACGTGATCGCCGGCAGCAGCCCGTCGCGCTCCAGCAGCGCGATGACCTCGGCGCGGCTCGGCATCCCGCCGCGCGGCCGCGCCGGGCGTTGCTCGTCGGTCCACAGCGGCGCGTCGAGCGTGCGCGAGC
>NZ_BCNQ01000302.1 GCF_001515525.1 Piscicoccus intestinalis NBRC 104926
GCACGAGTACCGGTAGCGCGGGGGCGAATCGGCCGGTCGGGGCGCGCTCGGGCCGCACGACGACGACCGGGGCCTGCGAGCCGTGCGGTCCGACGCCGACGAGGGCGGTGTCGGCCACCCCGGGCAGCGCGAGCACCGCCTGCTCGATCGCGACCGGCGGTACCGGCCCGGCCGCGGTGTGCACGACGTGCACCCGGCGGCCCTGCACCCACAGCCGGCCGTCGGCGTCGAGGTGGCCGACGTCGCCGGTGCGGTGCCACGGGCCGTGCGGTCCGAGGCCGTCGCGGGCGCTCTCGGCCTGCGTGGCCCACAGCTGGTCGTAGCGGTCTTTGACGTGAGCGGCTGATACAAGAATCTCGCCGGTGACCCCGGGGGAGTCGGTGGGTTCTGCGTCGGCGCCGGACGGCTCGGCGGGCAGCGGCGCGATGCGCACCTGCACGCCCGGGAGCGGCCGCCCGACGCACACGCCGTCGACGGCGTCGCCCGCGGTGACGGTCTCGAGCTCGGCGAGCACGATGTCGCTGACCGGCAGGCACTCGGTCATGCCGTAGGGCGTGTGCAGCTCGGCGTTCGGCAACACTCCGGCGACCTCGCGCATCATCGCCACCGGGATCGGCGCGCCCGCCGACATCGCCACCCGCACCCGCGCCAGCGCGTCGCGGCGCCGCTCGTCGAGCCGGGGGGTGGTCGCGACGATCGTGCGCAGCGAGGCCGGAGACGCGAAGACCGTGGTCGCGTCGGCCGCCAGCACCGCGTCGGCGAGGCCGGCGGCGTCGAGCGTGGCGGGAGCGGTGACGTCCATGTCGGGGACGACCGACCCGACTCCCATCGCGGGGCCGTACAGCGCGAACGGTGCGAAGGCGGCGACGAACCGGTCGGCCGACGTCAGCCCGTAGATCGCGCGCACGTGCTCGGCCTGGGCGCGCAGCTGCTCGGCGCGGTAGACGACGCCCTTGGCCGGTCCGGTGGCGCCGGAGGTGAACAGCACGGCGGCGTCCGCCTCACCCCGGTAGGGCTGCTCGGGCGGCGCAGTGCCCGCCTCGATCGCGGCCCGCCCCGCCGCCCGCAGGCCGTCGAGCGTGGCCTCGACCCCCACGACCCGGGAGACGGGCCGCCCCAGTCGCGCGT
>NZ_BCNQ01000303.1 GCF_001515525.1 Piscicoccus intestinalis NBRC 104926
CTAGTGGCCCGTGTTTGAAGTTGTTTGACGGTTAGCTTTCTTGAGGATGTCGTCGGCGGTCTTAGTCCATGCGAAGGGGTGTTTGCGGTCGTTCCAGCCGGTGATGAAGGCGCGGATCTTGGCGTTGAGTTCGGCGACGGAGCCGAAGGTGCCACGGTGGATGGCTTGGCGTTCGATGATGCCGAACCAGACCTCGACGAGGTTGAGCCAGGATCCTGAGGTCGGCGTGAAGTGGACGTGGACGCGGGGGTTGGCGGCGAGCCAGTCGCGGATCTCGATCCTCTTGTGCGCGGCGTAGTTGTCCATGACCAGGTGCAGCTGCTGATCGGGGTAGGCCTTGGCGACCTGCTTGAGGAAGGCCAGGAACTCCTGGTGTCGATGCCGGGGCTTGCATGCCGCGGTCACTTGCCCGGTCGCGATCTCCAGCGCCGCGAACAGGGTCGTCGTCCCGTGCCGGCGGTAGTCGTGGGTGCGCCGCTCGGGCAGACCGGGCTGCATCGGCAGCATCGGAGCGGTCCGGTCCAACGCCTGGATCTGGGACTTTTCATCGACGCAGAGCACGATCGCGTTCTCGGGCGGGTCCAGGTAGAGCCCGACGACGTCGGTGACCTTGGCGACCAGCTCGGGATCGGTGGAGAACTTGAACGTCTCGGACCGCCACGGCTGGATCCCGTACTCCTTCCACGCCGTGGCAACCGTCTTGTTCCCGATCCCCAAGTGACGCCCCAATAGACGCGAGGACCAGTGCGTCACCCCTAGCTTCGCCGGCGGCGGCGCCAGGGTCGTCGCCACGATCCGGCGGTGATCCACCTGCCGCGGGCGACCCGAGCGCGGCGCATCGTCCAGACCCGCCAGGCCGTGCAAGTCATACCGGCCACGCCACGTCAACACCGTCCCTTTCGAGACGCCCACCCGCGAGGCGATCTGCTCGTTCGCGACCCCGTCAGCAGCCGCGAGCACGATCCGCGCCCGCTGCGCCAACCCCGCACGCACCGAACTCGACCGCGTAATCCGCGACAACTCTTCACGATCCCCATCACGCAACGCCAGCGCTGGAGCAGGCCGATTCGCCATGCCCCATCATCCCAAACCCGAACCGTTCAAGGACTAACGACACGCTCCACTAG
>NZ_BCNQ01000304.1 GCF_001515525.1 Piscicoccus intestinalis NBRC 104926
CCTAACCTGGGGCGCTTCACGGCCAGCGGAATCTAGAACTCAAACCAGTGATGTCGTTGGCTTGAACAACGGTCTTCTGGTCACCGAGCGACTCGGGCCCCTGCCTTATGGCCGCGTCGACCCGGTGCGCGCGGACGACGGCACCTCGCAGGTGCTGGAGATCGAGCTGGCCGAACCGTCGCTGTTCCTGCCGTACGCCGACGCAGGAGCCGCCAACCGACTCGTGACCGCGCTGACGGGCTGACCAGGCCGGGCTGCACCCGCGGGTCTGTCTCGCGGCGTCTGCGCCAGAATATCTTTACCACTGGCACAGTTCCTCGGGTCGAGCACCATCGACGTCGGACTGATCCCTGCTGCGTCAGGTCGTGAAGAGGAGACGAGTTGCCTGGTTGCGACATCGCCGTGTTCCATCTGCGGTCGACACGCCCCCATGCCCCGGAGCTTCAAGCACAGGTGGATGCCTTGAACGCACGCACCCTCGAGAGCCTGGAGCAGGTCGGCGCGCGGGCGAGTCTCGTTCCGAGCGCCGAGGTGCCCCTCGCGGAGAGCCTTGCGGCGGCCCGGGCGAGCGATGCGATCGTGATCATGGGCGGCGAGGACTTGTGGATCCACGCTTCTACGACGGGCCATCGACGTATCCCGGCAGCGGCAGCCATGAGCCGGAAGCGGATCGTGCGCAGCTCGCGGTGGTCCGTCAGGCGGTCGAGGTCGGCACGCCGGTACTCGGGGTCTGCCGAGGGATGCAACTCATCAACGTCGCGCTCGGGGGCAACCTCGTCCCACACATGACCGGGCACCGGGCCGTGCCCCAACTCGGCGATCCCTTCGTCGAGACGACGCTCTCGACGACCTCTCCCGCGCTGCGGGAGGTCGCCGCAGGGATGCGCGTGCGCTGCACACACCACCAGGCGATCGATCGCCTTGGCGAGGGCCTGCGCATGGTCGCCCGCGCGGCCGACGGCGTGATCGAGGCGGTCGTGCACGAGTCGGAGCCGGTGACCGGCGTGCAGTTCCACGCCGAGCACCCGGCCGTGCCCGAGCAGCTCAGATCACTGCTTCTGCGCCTTATCGGCCAGGTGCAGGCACGTCACGGCGGTGAGCGGATTGCGTCCTAG
>NZ_BCNQ01000305.1 GCF_001515525.1 Piscicoccus intestinalis NBRC 104926
TCGCGCCCCACCCGCGCGCACCTGCGGGTCGTCACCGCCGCGCCCCGCCCGCCGCGCCGCATGCCGTTCGTCGTGCTGTGCTCCGTCGTGCTCGCCGCCGGACTGCTCGCGGTGCTGCTGCTGAACATCCAGCTCGCCCGCGGCTCGTACGCGCTGCACGACCTGCAGCGGCAGTCGACCGTGCTCACCGAGCAGACCGAGGCGCTCAACGAGCAGATCGCCACCCGCCAGGCCCCGGCCGCCCTCGCCCAGGCCGCCACCGAGCTCGGCATGGTGCCCGGCTCGTCGCCGGCCTTCCTGCGGCTGCCCGACGGCCAGGTGCTCGGCGTGCCGCAGGCCCCCGCGCAGGCCCCCGAGGGCTCGTCCTCCGACTCGACCTCGTCCTCGAACTCCGGCTCGTCCTCGAACTCGAAGTCGAACTCGGAGTCGGGCTCCTCGGCGAAGGCCGGGTCGTCGACGTCGAGGTCGTCGGAGTCGGCGCGCACCTCGGAGTCGGGTCGGTCCGCCTCCCCCGGATCGTCCTCGTCGTCGTCCTCCACCGGGTCGTCTTCCTCGGGTTCGCAGTCCTCGTCGCGATCCGCTTCGTCGGACTCCGGCTCCAGCCGCTCGTCGGACACCTCCGGCTCCAGCCGCTCGTCGGACACCGCCGGTTCCAGCCGCTCGTCGGACTCGGCTCGCTCGTCTTCTTCGTCGTCGGGCGCCTCGTCGGAGTCCGCGTCGTCGCGCCGGTCCGCGAGCTCGTCATCGAGCGGTGAGGCCACCACGCGATGAGCCGCGCCAAGTCCACCGGATCGGCGCGCGAGGCCCGAGAGGCCCGCGCGCCACGGGAGCGGCGGCCGTCGCGACCGGCGGGCGCCTCGGGTTCCACCGGCCCCTCGGCCGGTCGACGCGGCGAGCGCTCCGGCCGCACCGGCTCCACCCAGGCCCGCGAGGCGCGCGAGGCCCGCGAGAACCGAGAGACCCGTGAGCGCCGCGGACCCGCGCGCCCGAACGCGCGGGCCACCTCGGCCTCCGGCCGCTCCGGGGCGACCCGAGCCCTCGACGCCTCGACGCGCGGCACCGGCCGGTCC
>NZ_BCNQ01000306.1 GCF_001515525.1 Piscicoccus intestinalis NBRC 104926
CCGCCGCTACCGCTGCAAGGAGTGCTCGCACGTGTGGCGTCAGGACACCACCGCTGCGGCGCCGCCGCGGGCCAAGATCTCCCGCGCCGGCCTGCGGTGGGGTCTGGTCGGGATCGTCGTCGGCCACCTGTCGATGGCCCGAGTTGCCGAAGGACTGGGCGTGGCGTGGAACACCGCCCACGACGCGGTCCTGGCTGAGGACCGGCGTCTGCTCATCGAGGACCCGACCCGCCTGGACGGTGTCAAGGTCGTCGGGGTCGATGAGCACGTGTGGCGGCACACCCGGCGCGGTGACAAGTACGTCACCGTGATCATCGACCTCACCCCGGTCCGGGACGGCACCGGGCCCTCACGCCTGCTGGACGTGGTCGAAGGTCGGTCGAAGAAGGCGTTCAAGGACTGGCTGGCCGAGCGGGACCAGGCTTGGCGCGATGGGATCGAGGTCGTGGCCATGGATGGGTTCGCGGGCTTCAAGACCGCCACCACCGAGGAGCTGCCGGACGCCGTCACGGTTATGGATCCCTTCCACGTCATCCGGTTGGCCGGGGACGCTCTCGATGAGTGCCGCCGCCGAGTCCAGCAGGAACTGCACGGACACCGCGGACGCAAGGGCGACCCGCTCTACACCGCGCGGCGGACCCTGCACACCGGGGCTGACCTGCTCACCGACCGCCAGCACGAGCGCCTTGACAAGCTCTTCGCTGGGGACCGGCACGTGCACGTCGAGTGCACCTGGGGGATCTACCAGCGCATGATCTCCGCCTACCGTCACCCCGACCGGGCAGCCGGCCGCGTCGAGATGAGCTCCGTGATCGACGCCCTCGCCGACAGTGTGCCTGAGGCGTTGGTAGAACTGCGCAAGCTCGGCCGCACCCTGACCAGACGCGCCTGCGACGTCCTGGCCTACTTCGACCGGCCGCGCACGAGCAACGGACCTACCGAAGCCGTGAACGGTCGCCTCGAGCACCTGCGTGGCCTGGCCCTCGGCTTCCGCAACCTCACCAACTACATCGCCCGCGCACTCCTCGAAGCCGGCGGATTCAGACCACACCTACACCCCGAATTGTGAAGAGCC
>NZ_BCNQ01000307.1 GCF_001515525.1 Piscicoccus intestinalis NBRC 104926
GAGCCGCACCGCCCGGTGCCACCGGCGGGTGAGCGCGGTCGCGCCCTCGTGGCGGCGCAGCCGGACGTCGACGCCGTTGCCGGCCAGGCGGTGGGCACCGCCTCCGGCGACGGGGTCGGGGTCGGTGACCGCGTAGACGACCGCCGCGACGCCCGCGGCGAGCAGCGCGTCGACGCACGGCCCGGTGCGACCGGTGTGGTTGCACGGTTCGAGGGTGACGTAGGCGGTGGACCCGGCGGTGTCGTGGCCGCGGGCGCGGGCGTCGCGCAGCGCGTCGACCTCGGCGTGCGGGGTGCCGGCCCCGCGATGCAGGCCGCCGCCGAGGAAACGGCCGGCGGGGTCGAGGAGCACGGCGCCGACGCGCGGGTTGCGATCGACCGACGGCCCCTGCGCGGCCAGCCGGGTCGCGAAGTCCATGGCCTGCGTGGGCGTCAGCGGCGCCAGAGAGCGCGGGGCGTCACGCGGTATCTGGGTGTGCGCAGGCGGGGCGTGGGTTCCGCTCGCGATGCTCATCTGCTCTCCCGGCTCGTCGTGACGAGCTCCGGGGTGCGCGAGGTCGCGCCAGCCGTGCGACGACCCGACGCCGGGCACCCATGCCACGCATGGTCACCCGGTCACCGGTCGGCACCCGTCGACGGGCGCCGCCGAGCACGGCCCGTGCTGCCTCCCATCCGGACTTTCACCGTCGGTCCCGGAATTCCACCAGGTCAACCGCGCCTGCCGGCCTGGTCAGACCGGTGCGGACGCGGGTCGCGGACTATCACCGCCGGTTCGGAATTACACCGACCCCGGAGCACGTGGGGCCCAGTATGCCACCGCCCATCGACCCGTCGCACCCGGCCGGGCGCACCCTTCCGGCCACACCCGCGAGACGACGTCGGCGTGCCCGGGCTCGTGGATCGGGCTCGCGGACCGGGCTCGCGGACCGGGCTCGCGGACCGGGCTCGCGGACCGGGCTCGCGGACCGGGCTCGCGGACCGGGCTCGCGGACCGGGCTCGCGGACCGGGCTCGCGGACCGGGCTCGCGGACC
>NZ_BCNQ01000308.1 GCF_001515525.1 Piscicoccus intestinalis NBRC 104926
CGCGGCGAGCACGGCGCGCAGGTCGGGCACGCGACCGGTGTACCCGCGGGCCTGCATGGCGCGCTGCACCCGCTCGCCGCGCTCGTAGCTGCGCACGAACAGCGCTCCCACTCCCCCGGCGGTCGCCCGGAGCCGCTCGAAACGTCCGGTGGCGCCGCGAGATTCGCGCGCGATCCGGGCGCGCGTCAGGTCGCCGGAGACGATGCCGACGTAGCGCACCATGAAGCCCGCGATCGCGACGAACGCTCCCGGCAGCCGGAGGCGGTCGAGCCCGGCGAGCAGGTCGGCGGCGCTCGTCGTGGCCGACAGCACGACGGCGGCGAGCACGCCGAGGGTGGCCTTGACCGCGAGCGTCGCCCCGCCGAGCATCCCCGCCTGCGCCAGCGACATCCCGAGCACCTCGACCCGCGGGCCGGAGGCGACGAACGGCATGGCGGCGGCGAACACGAGAAACGGCACCTCGACGACGAGCCGCCGCGCCACCGTCGTGACCGGAAGCCGAGCGAGCGCGACGACCACGACGAGCGCGGCGGCCTGCGCCGCGAACACCCCCCACGCGCCGGCCGGAGTCGCGACGACGCACAGCACGAATCCCAGCACCGAGAGCAGCTTGCCGGCGGCCGGGAGCCGGTGCACCGGGCCGGCCGTGGCGACGAGGAGGCCGTCGGGCCCGTGGGCTCCCGACAACTCAGCCGACTCGGGTGCGCTGACGCTCCGGGGCCGAGGCGCCGGCGGCCCGGCGCCGCGCGGCGAGGAGGAGCCAGGCCACGGCCAGGGTCACGGTGACGCCGACGACGCCGGCCAGGCTGGTGCCCCAGGCGCCGAGCCCGGCGACCCCGTAGTCGGCCAGCGGCGAGCCGGCCGTGACCGAGTCGCGTGCCGCCGCCTCGAATCCGAGGGCGCCCGCGACGAACTCGAGTCCGTCGGGGTGGGCGCTCGCGGCGAGCGCGAGCAGCCCGGCGACGAGCAGGGTGACCGACAGCGCGAGCCCGAACAGACCCCTGCCCCGGGGCGCCCGCCCCGACGCCGGTCCGGTCGCCCTGCTCGTCGCCGGGCTGCTCGCGC
>NZ_BCNQ01000309.1 GCF_001515525.1 Piscicoccus intestinalis NBRC 104926
ACCGGGCCCGCCCCGACCGGCGGCCCCAGCGAGCCTGCGCAGCGCACCGGAGGTGAGCCAGGCACCGACACGCACCCGGCCGCGACGACCCCGGCCGGCACCACAATCGACGACGAGCCCGCCCCGGCCTCCGCATGGCGTCGAATCGCAACGGCCTTCGCAGCGGCGGACGACCGACGCCGGCTGCTCGTTTCCGCCTTGCTGACAGTGATCCTCGTGCTCGTCGTGACGACGCCGCTCGGGAACGGGCTGGGGGCATGGCTGCGCTGGCTCGAACTCGCCCTCGCGCTGCCGGTCGTGACCTGGGGCGCCTGGCCGTTCCACGCGGCCTCGCTGCGACCCCGGCGCATCGCCGCCCGCGAGGCCTGGGCCGACACCCTCGTCGCCCTCGCGGTCGCGCTCGCCTTCTGCTGGTCGCTCGTCGCCCTCGTCACCGGCGCCCCGGCGCTGTTCGGCGCCGCCGCCGTCATCACGACCGTCGCCCTGGCCACCCGGCTGTCGGTCGTCGCCGCACGCACCCGCGGCCGCGCCGCCCTCGACACGCTGACCGACCTCGCCGGCGGCGACGTCACCGTGCTCGGCGAAGGCGTCGGCGGCACCACCACCCAACTCACCGTGCCCACCGCCGAACTCGCCGTCGGCTCCCGCTTCCTCGTCCACCCCGGCGAGCGCGTCGCCGCCGACGGCGTCCTCACCGAAGGCGCCACCGCGCTCGACACCAGCCTGTTCACCGGCGATCCCGCGCCGGTCGAGGTCGGCCCCGGCGACCCCGTCTCCGCGGGCACGATCAACACCGCGAGCCTCGTCGTCGTCCGCGCGGAGGCGGTCGGCTCCGACACCGCGCTCGCTGGACTCATCCGCAGCGTCGAGGAGGCCGAGCACGGCCGCACCCCCCTGCTGCGGCTCGCCGACCGGCTGGCGACGCTGCTCGGCCCGCTCGCGGTGCTGCTCGCCGCCCTCGCCGCCGGAGTCGGCCTCTGGACGGGCCAGCCTGCGGCCCAAGC
>NZ_BCNQ01000310.1 GCF_001515525.1 Piscicoccus intestinalis NBRC 104926
GTCGCGGGCGGGCAGGCCGTGCATCTGCTCGAACTCGTCGAGGAGCTCGTCGCGCGCTGGAGCGCCGATCCGCCTCGCGTGTTGCGCTCCGGCGGGCTGGCCGTGCGCGACCTGCGCGCGGTCGCCGAGTCGCTCGAGGTGCCGCTGGGGTTGGCGGCGTTCGTCGTCGAACTCGCCCACGATGCGGGGCTCGTCGCCGACGACGGCCAGCTCGACCCGGCCTGGGCCCCGACGCACTACTACGACGACTGGAGCGAGCGGCCGACCGCGGCGCGCTGGAGCGAGCTCGTGCGTGCCTGGCTGCGGTCCACCCGCGCCCCGCACCGGGTCGGCAGCCGGCCGGCCGGCGCCTCGGGCCCCGGGGCGGTGAACGCGCTCTCGGAGGGAGCGTCGTGGCCGCGGCTTCGGCTGCTGCGCCGCGAGATCCTCGCCGAGTTGCTCGGCGTGCCGCCCGGACGGCTCGTCGCGGAGCCCGATCTCGTGGCGCGACTGCGCTGGCGGCACCCGCTGCGGCCGCCGGCGGCGGTGCAGGAGGCCGTCGACGCGACGTGCCGCGGCGCCGAGTGGCTCGGCGTCACCGGTCGCGGCGCGATCCCGGAGCCGGTGCGGGCCCTGCTGGCCGCCGAGGGCGTCGCGCCCGTCGGCGCCGAGCCCGAGGCCGACGACCGCTCGGGGCCGCCCCCGGAGGTGCTCGACGGCATCGCGGCGATGCTGCCGGAGCCGGTGGAGCAGATGATCGTGCAGGCCGACCTGACCGCCGTCGTGCCGGGGCCGCTCGGTCCGCGGCTGGGTGCGTTGCTGCGGCTGGCCGCGGAGCCGGAGTCGCGCGGGGGCGCGTCGGTGTTCCGGTTCACGTCCACGAGCGTGCGCCGCTGCCTCGACGCCGGGTGGGACGCCCAGCGGCTGCTCGACGCACTGACCGGCGCGAGCGCGACCCC
>NZ_BCNQ01000311.1 GCF_001515525.1 Piscicoccus intestinalis NBRC 104926
GAACCTGCCAGCTCAGGGCCGCCGCCGCGCTCCCGCCACCACGCGACGAGCGCGGCGTCGAGCGCCTCCGGCCGGTCGGCCCCCGCCGCGAGGGCCCCCGCCAGCGCGCCGCAGAACGCGTGCCGCGGCCAGGGCCCATCGAGGTCCGGACGCTCCCACCGGTCGACCGGCTCCCCCGCCGCCTCGAGGGCCTGGGGCAGCTCGCGCACGAGGTCGTCCCACGAGGCGCCGAGCGCCCCGCCGAGCGACCCCAAGGCCAGCACGGAGCCGGGCAGCGCGCCCGACTCGGCGAGCAGACCGGCTCCCTCGGGGTCGACGACCGCGACGTCGAAGCGCGCGAGCAGCGCCGGGTCGACGCCGCCGACGACCTCCCCGTCGACGCCCACGCGCGGGAACGGCGACAGGTCCGCGACCAGCTGCAGGTCGCGCTCGTACGCGGCGTCGACGAGGTCGGCCGCCGCGGGCAGCGTCAGCGAATGCACGAGCAGCGCGTCGCCCGGCCGGCACGAGGCCACCGCCGCGAGCGCCGACTCACGATCGCGACCCGGAGCGCCGTCGGGGCCGACGCACGGCACGGTGACCCGCAGCGTCGAGTCGTCCCGCGGCACGCTCAACGCCACCCCCGTCGAGGCCGAATTACGCACACTGATGTGTGCGATGTCGACCCCGGAGTCGGTGAGCAGCCGCGAGCAGCTCCGCCCCGGCTCGTCGTCGCCGACCCCGGCCAGCAACGCGACCCGCAGCGCCGACGCGGCCGCCGCACCCTCGACGACCCCGAGGGCGCTGCGCACGTCGGCACCCGTGAGCGCCCCGAGCGAGGCGGCGGACCCGGCTCCCGCGAGCCGACCGGCTCCGGCGAGGGCGACGTACTCGGGCCGCGCGCCGCCGAGGGCGTCGAGCCGCACCTCGTG
>NZ_BCNQ01000312.1 GCF_001515525.1 Piscicoccus intestinalis NBRC 104926
CGCTGCGGCCCGAACCGGTGCCGGTCGCGCTGCGCCTGACCGGCACCGACGCCACCGCCCGCGCGTGGGCGCACCGGCTCGGGGCCGAACTCACCGGCTCCGGGGCCGTGAGCCGGGTGCATCGCTGGCCGCACGACCCGAACGCGGTCACGGCCCAGCTGACCACCGGCGTTCCCGTCACGGTCGCCTCAGTCGCCTCCGGCGCCTCTGAGCTCGGCCGCGCCGCGAACCGGCTGCTGCCGCTGTTGACCAGGGGCGACATCGCCGCGCGCGGCGCAGTCGATATGTGACGATGGGCAACGTGCCCGACCGACTCAGCGCCGTCGATGCGTCGTTCCTCTACCTGGAGGACGCGCGCAGCGCCATGCACGTCGGCTCGGTGATGGTCTTCGAGGAGCCCGACGGCGGGGTCGACGTCGACAGCCTCATCGACCTCGTCGCCGCCCGCATCGACGAGGTGCCCCGGTACCGCCAGCGCGTGCGCGAGATGCCCGTCGGCATCGCCGCCCCCGCCTGGATCGAGGACGGCGCGTTCGACCTCGCCTACCACGTGCGCCGCTCCGCGCTGCCGCGGCCCGGCAACGACGAGCAGCTCGAGGAGTTCGTCGGCCGCATCCAGAGCCGCCCGCTGGACCGCTCGCACCCGCTCTGGGAGATGTACATCGTCGAGGGCCTGGCCCAGCACCGCTTCGCGATCGTCACCAAGACCCACCAGGCGCTCGTCGACGGCATCAACGCCCTCGACCTCGGCCATCTCATCCTCGACGAGTCGCCGGAGCCCGAACCGCACGTGCGCGTCGAACGCGTGCCCCGGCGCGAACCCGGCGACCTCGAACTCGTCGCCCGCAGCGTCGTCGAACTGCTCACCAGCCCGACCCGCCTCGCCGGCCGGCTGCGCGACGGCGCG
>NZ_BCNQ01000313.1 GCF_001515525.1 Piscicoccus intestinalis NBRC 104926
CTGCACCGCGACGGCGGCGCGTGGGTGCTCACCGGGCAGGACGAGCCCGGACCGCTGCTGGCCGCCGGGCTCGGTGCGGCGGTGCGCGACCACGTCATGGCCGCCAACGCCACCGCGGCCGGCACGTCGATGGCGACGCTCGAGGCCGGCTCGCGACTGTCGGTGCGGGCCGTCTCCGACGGGGGCGGCGGCGAGGCGCAGGCGGTGAACCGGATCGCGGGGGCGGTCTTCGCGATGCTCTTCTACATCGCCTCCGTGATGTTCGGCATGGCGATCGCCAGCAGCGTCGTGGAGGAGAAGCAGTCGCGGATCGTCGAGATCCTCGCCACCGCGATCCCGCTGCGGCAGCTGCTCGTCGGCAAGGTGCTCGGCAACGCGGCGCTGGCCATGGGCCAACTCGTGCTGTTCGTCGGGGTGGCGCTCGTCGGAGTCAGCTTCACCGACTCCGGGGCGATGCTGCCGGGGCTGCTCGGACCGTCGGCGTGGTTCCTCGTGTTCTTCGCGGTCGGCTTCATGGCGCTGGCCTGCGTGTGGGCCGTGTGCGGGTCGCTCGCCAGCCGCACCGAAGACCTGCAGGCCACGACCATGCCGATGACGATGCTGCTCGTCGGGCTGCTGCTGCTCGGCCTCATGGGCAGCGGCACCACGCAGGTGATCGCCTCGTACGTGCCGATCGCCTCGGTCGTCACGATGCCGGCGCGGCTGCTCGCGGGCACCGCCGCCTGGTGGGAGCCGGTGCTGTCGCTGGCCCTGACCCTCGCCGCCGCGGCGGCGCTCATCGCGATCGCCGGACGCATCTACCGGCGCAGCCTGCTGCAGACCGGCGGTCGCCTGTCGCTGCGGCAGGCCCTGCGGGTGCAGGAGTAGCCGCGCGCCCCGGCCGCGCCCCGCGC
>NZ_BCNQ01000314.1 GCF_001515525.1 Piscicoccus intestinalis NBRC 104926
TGTCGTGAGTCGTTAAAGAGTTACTTGTTCGGTAGGCTTCGTGTATGTCGGGTCCTGCGGCGAAGTCGCTGTCGTTGAGTGATCATGAGCGGTCGGTACTGCTCGGGTGGGTGCGGCGGCCTACGTCGTCGGCGCGGTTGGTGCAACGGTCCCGGATCGTGCTGGCCTACGCGGATTCTGGTCAGGTCGCTGCGGTGGCCAAGCAGGTCGGGGTGAGCGCGCCGACGGTGACCAAGTGGCGTGACCGTTTCCTGGCTGACCGCCTGGATGGCCTGGGGGACGCGCCCCGGCCAGGTCAGCCGCGCAAGCTGAGCAATGAGCAGATCGAGGCGTTGATCTCGCGGACGATGGACGGCGCCCCGCCCTTGGGGGACACGCACTGGTCGACGCGGTCGATGGCCGCCGATCAGGGGTTGAACCAGACGGCGGTGTCACGGATCTGGCGGGCGTTCGGGCTCAAGCCGCACGCCGTGGAGTCGTGGAAGCTGTCCAAGGACCCTGACTTCGTGGACAAGGTGCGCGACATCGTCGGGTTGTACATGTCGCCACCAGAGAACGCGCTGGTCCTGGCCGTGGACGAGAAGTCCCAGGTCCAGGCATTGGACCGGACCGCGCCGATCTTGCCGATGCTGCCGACCACCCCGGCTCGGGCCACGCACGACTACGTGCGGCACGGCACGACGAGCGTGTTCGCGGCGATGGACATCATCAGCGGATCGGTCATCGCCCGCAACTACCGCCGGCACCGCAGCGCCGAGTTCCTGCGGTTCCTCAAAGAGATCGACGCGGCCACCCCCAAAGACCTGGAGCTGCACCTGGTCCTGGACAACTACGCCACCCACAAGACCCCGGCCGTCAAAGCCTGGCTGCTGAAGCACCCGCGGGTCGTGCT
>NZ_BCNQ01000315.1 GCF_001515525.1 Piscicoccus intestinalis NBRC 104926
CCCCCGAAGCCCTGGACGTGGGCGTGCCGGCGGTCGGCGCGGACGAGTTCGGCGACCGCATCGACCGCGCGTGCCGGTTGGCGCTGCAGGACGCGGGGGTAGGCGACGTCCCGGCCGACCACCCGCGAGCTCCGTTGGCGCACCGACCGATTCAGTTGCGCGGAGTGCGCTGCGATGTCGTGCAGCAGGGCGTGAACCTCAGCGGCACCGACGAACTCACCCTCGGGGTGGCCGCCGCGCGCCTGCTCGTCGCGCTCGCCGCCGAGGGCCTGCAGGGGCGCATCGCCGCCCACACCCCACCGGCCCGACCCGGCGCACCCGCCCGGGTGCACGTCGTCCTGCTCTGACTCATCGCCCGACGATTCGCCAGATCGACGATCGCGTGCCGCCGCCGCACCGCCGACCGACAGCGTTGGCGCAGGTCAGCGGGTTGGGACCGGTCGAGGGCGCGGATCGCGATCGTCGATATGGCGAATCCCGCGGGCGTGCGGGTCAGCGGCGGGACGCTCGCGCGTAGGCCGGCACGTGCGAGGGCAGCGAGCGGCGCGGGCCGTGCCGCTCGCGGCGCGCGCCGGCGAGCTCGAGCAGACGCTGCACGCGGTAGCGATGCCCCAGGTAGGGCCGCAGCAGCCGCTCCAGGCCGCGGTCGTCGACGGGCTCGCCCGTCAGGGCCACCCCGATGTCGGCGGCCACGTGGTAGTCGCCGAAGCTCACCGCGTCGGCGTCGCCGAGCGCGACGTGCGCCACCTCGGCCGCCGTCCACACACCCACCCCCGGAATCGCCATGAGCCGAGCCCGCGCCGCCCCCGGCGAGAGCTGGGCACAGCGCTCCAGTGACGCCGCCGACCGCACCGCGCGCATGACGGTGTCGGAGCGCGACG
>NZ_BCNQ01000316.1 GCF_001515525.1 Piscicoccus intestinalis NBRC 104926
GCTCGCCGCCCTCGACGGCCACGCCGACCGGCTCCCCGACGGCCCCGCGCCGACCCTGACGCGGCTGGCCCGCGACCTCGATCTCGACGCCGACATCGACGTGCAGGCCACGGGCGGCGACCCGCTGGTGCTGGAGGCGGTGACCGCGGCGGCCGCCGAGTGCGTGACGAACGTCGCGCGCCACTCCGGCCAGCAGCGCGTGCGGGTGCACGGGTTCGTGCACCCGCACCGGGCCCACGTCACCGTGCACGATCACGGCCGGGGCTTCGAGGCGGCCGCCGCGCGCCGGCGCTCGGGCCTGCGCACCTCGGTCACGGGCCGGATGCGCAGCGTCGGCGGCACCGCGCGGGTCGACTCCGCGCCGGGGTGGGGCACGACGGTCGTGCTGGAGTGGCGCGCGGACGCGGACCGCGGGGAGCCGCTGCTGCTGTGGCCCGCGCGCACGTTCGCGCCGATGGTCGCGATGGGCGCCGCGGTCGCCGCGTTGAACATCGCCCTCGGCCTCGACCGCCCGGTGCCGTTCGCGTGGGCGCCCACGCCGTACGTCGTCGCGGCCGTGATCATCGTCGCCGGACTGGCCACCGTCGTGCTGCCGGTGCGCTCCCGCTGGTGGTTCGCGTGGCTCGCGGTGATGGTCTGCGCCCCGGCGGTCATCGCGGCGGGCACGACCGTCTACGGCGCCACCGACTGGCGCTACTGGACGGTCGGGGCGATCATGCCCGCCCTCGCCTGCGCGGCCTTCCGGCACCGGGGCCGGTTCGCCGCCGCCGCGGCCGTGGGCTCACTCGCGCTCCTCGTGGCCGTCGAGGCCGGTGCCCGCGACCTCATCACGGCGCCCGCGCTGGCCACCCCGGCGGTGGCGCGCGCCGCGG
>NZ_BCNQ01000317.1 GCF_001515525.1 Piscicoccus intestinalis NBRC 104926
GACGACGGCCGCGAACAGTTCCGGCGCGGTCGCGGGGACCTCCGCCGAAGAGCGGACGGGCTCGGGCCGGGCCTCGGCGGGGCGGGCCGTCAGGTGCCGGCCGGCGGCGCCGAGGGACCCGAGCCGGTCACCGGGCGCCGCGAGCAGCATCCGTTGCACGAGATCGGTGACGAGCGCGCCTGCGGCGTGGGCGGGTCCGTCGGCCTGCGGTTGCCGATCGTCCCGCGGACCGACCCCGCCGCCCCGGGCGACATCATCGGCGTCGTCGGGGCGCAGGTCGGTGAGCAGGTCGGCGGGCACCCCACCGGGCGTGGTCGCGGTCCAGGTCAGGGCACCGTCGACGCGGTAGACCGACAGCCCGAGGTCGTCGACCGGGCCCTCGGCGAGGGTGTGCCACCGCAGCGCCAGGTCGCCGATCCGGCTCGGCTGATCGAAGACCTTGAGGTTGAGTTCGGCGCCGACCAGCGGTGCGTCGCCGGTGACGCGCCGGGTGAGTCGGGCCAGCTCCTCCGCGCGAAACCGGCCGTGCCGGCGCACCCGGTGCAACCGTGCCGCGACGTCGGCGACGAACTCGCCGAGGGGCCGGCCGGGCGTGACGCCGACGTGCATCGGCAGCACGTTGACGACGCTGGTCGGCGCGAGCGCGGCCGGCCCGATCCGGTTCATCAGGGGGATGCCGACGACGATCTCGCGGTGTCCGCCGAGCCGGGCCACGGCCACCGCGTGGGCGGCGGCGATGAAGTCGGGCCACGTCACGCCGAATCGGTCGGCGGCGTCATCGAGTTCGGCGGCGCTCACGGCGAGCCGCCCGCTCCCGACCGGCCCGGCGCGACCGGCTCGACCGGCGGAGCCGGCGCAGT
>NZ_BCNQ01000318.1 GCF_001515525.1 Piscicoccus intestinalis NBRC 104926
CCGCCACGAAGTACCCGGGCGGCAGGCCCCCGTCGCTGTTGGCCACGGCGGCGAGAAAGGGCGCCAGCAGCGCGAGCCCGGCCAGCGCCGGCCGGCGCAGCGTGGCGGCGAGGGCGTCGGCCGTGAGCGCGACCGCGCCGACCGCCGCCGTCAGCAGAAACGTCACGCCCGGTGTCTCGGGGGCGGGCGCGGCGTACTCGCGCAGCGTCGCACCCGCCTGCTGCAGAAAGTCGTGCCAGGCCCCCAGGGTGGCGACGGTCGGCACGAACCCCAGCGCGAGGGTCTCGCCGCCGAACAGCGCGAGCAGCGTCACGAGATACGCGACCAGCTGCGCGACCAGCACGCCCGGCGGCGACAGCCTGCGGCGCGCCAGCACGCCGGTCACCGACACGACGGCCACGACGACGACGAGCCGCGAGAGCCAGGTGGTCCCGTCGAACAGCAGATGCAGCGGCCACGCCGAACACAGCACCGCGACGGCCACGAGCGCCGCCACCATCCAGCGGCCGGCCGAGGTCGTGCGGGCCCTGCGGGCGGACCGGTCCCGCCTCGACCGGCGTTCGGAGTCGGGCTCGCCCACCCCCAGGGCGCGGCGACCGGCGGTCGCCGAGGCGTGCCGCCCGGAGCCTCGGGAGGCGGTCGGGCCCGCACCGGGGCGGGTGTTCGTGCTCACGACCGTCCCCCGGCGACGTCGTCCCAGACGGCCTCGACGCGCTCCGGTCCGCGGACCGCCCGGGCCCGCCAGCCGCCGGAGATCGCGAACCCGACGAGGTCGCCGAGCGTGTCCGTATCCCCGGTGTCCCCAGCGCCCGCGTGGCCCTCGCGGCTTCCCCGGCCCGCGGCCC
>NZ_BCNQ01000319.1 GCF_001515525.1 Piscicoccus intestinalis NBRC 104926
GCCAATGTGCTGCTGTTGCTCTCACATTCGTCGGAATGTTCGTTATTGCTGCTTATCCTCTGATTAACTAAGATGTGCGAGGCTTTAGTGAAGCGCCCCAGGTCTGATGCCGCATCTTTCTGAGTTGGAAGGATGCATGCCATGCCGAAGAAGATCGATGCCTGTGTCAAGGAGCGCTGTGTGCGTCTGGACTGAGCCCCGGTACGGCATGGTGGAGTGGAGTGGGTGAATAGGTTTCCACCTGAGAAGACCGCAATGATGTGGCGTTGTCTACACAATGCGCTGTTAGCGTGCGCCGCTCTTATGGGAACAATCGCATACGTCACGTCCCGGCCTCACCTTATGCTGCTCGCCATTCCGCTCCTTCCCGTTTATCTGCTAGTGGGCTCGAAGAAGGATGCTGCCTTCCGTCAACTCGGGGGGCGTGCGCAGGGGCGGGATAGGAGTCTTGGCTGATGATGATCTGGAACTGCGTTCTGATACGTATTGGGGTTTTTCGCGAGGTTCTGCTTGACCGTGGTGTCGATCTCTGGTGGCGTCCACTGGGCGGCGGCAATGGCGACTTTCCTCGCAACACTTTCGGTCATTGGTAGAGAGATGGCTCGGGGTAGAGACAACGAGGCGGCGAGAAGGGAGGCGTCCGCCATGAATGGCAGGGACAGGTATTACTATTGGTGGTTCGCAGTTGGGAGCGTGCCGGGATCGCTACTCGGCATGTTTCTATTTCAAGACATTCAGTCTTATGTGCTGCGAACAGCCTGCATGACCGGCGTTATGATGGCGTGCGGAACTATTGTCGCTTGGGCTATTGGAAAATTCATCCGCCGCCAGCGGTGATAAT
>NZ_BCNQ01000320.1 GCF_001515525.1 Piscicoccus intestinalis NBRC 104926
TCCCGCTCGGCCCGCCCGGTTCGCCCGGTTCGCCGCCCGTCCCGCCCGGCCTGCCCGGACCGCTCGGTCCGCGTGGCCTTCGCGGCGCTCACGGCGCGACCCCGGCGCTCATGGCTGCCCTCGCGGCGCGGCCCCGGCGCCCGTGGGCGAGGCCCTGGCCTGGTGCCGCGTGACCGGCAGGGCGACCGCGCACAGCGCGGCGAGCACCACGGTGGCCGACCAGAACTCCATGCGCGTGGCGAGCACTCCGACGAGCACCGAGCCCACCGCGGTGCCGCTGTCGAACCCGGCGTTCCACACGGCGCTGGCGGTGTTGATCCGGCCGTCGCCGGCCGCCTCGAAGGCGAGCACGAGCGTGAGGTTCTGCACCGCCCCGTAGGCGAACCCGGTGAGCAGCGCCCCGAGCAACAGGGCCGCCAGGGTGGCCGTCGACGTCTGACGAGCCGCGGCGCGCACCGCCCACGCGACGATCGCCAGGCCGACGACGGCGATGAGCATGAGGGGGCCCGTGAAGCGGTGCGCGCCGTAGCGGTCGGCCCAGCCGCCGATGAGCCAGCGCCCGATCGCCGTCGTGAGCCCGAACGCCAGCAGGCCCGCGGTCGCCAGCGCCGGGCTCGGCAGCATCTGCGGCAGGAACGTCATGAACCCGCCTCCGGCCAGCGTCATCAGCAGCAGGATGAGGGTCGGCGCCACCAGCGGCAGCAGCGCGCTCGTCGGCGGGCGCGCGAAACCTGCGCGGGGAGGCGGCCGACCCGCTGCTCCGGGGCCATGCTCGGCAGCCGCGGTGTCCGCGCCCGGCTTCTCG
>NZ_BCNQ01000321.1 GCF_001515525.1 Piscicoccus intestinalis NBRC 104926
GGTAACGCTGTGGCGGGAACGTCGGGCTTGACGTGGTGCTTCCAGGAGCGGCGGCGGTAGTGGGTCTCGTAGTCCGTCGAGTCAAGTGACTGAGTGGAGGTCTGTGCGATCCGTGCCGGAATGGAGTGTCCCCGATTTTTCGGAGTGTGGTTTAGGCTGCGATTCCTGTGAGTGTGCGATGCCCTTTGTCCCACTCGGCTGGGGTGAGGTATCCCAGGTGTGAATGGCGGCGCTGTCTATTGTAGTAATGTTCGATCCAGGTGAAGGTCTCTTTCCGTAATGTGGACAGGCTCACCCAGGGGCGGGTGTGGATGAGTTCCTTTTTGTAGGTCGCGAAGAAGGACTCGGCGACGGCGTTGTCGAAACAATCCCCGGTGCGGCCCACGGAACGGCGGATGTGGTGGTCCTTGCAGTACGAGGCGAATTCGGCCGATGTGAATTGGGACCCGCGGTCGCTGTGAAAGATGATTCCGGCTGGTGGCCGGCGGCGTGCGATGGCCAGCGTCAGTGCCTCGATGACAAGGTCGGTGCGCATGTGGTCGGCCAGTGCCCAGCCCACAACGGCTCGGGAGTGTAGGTCGATGGCTATGGCCAGATACGCCCAGCCGTTCCAGGTCTTGATGTAGGTGATATCGGAACACCACTTCTGGTTCGGCCGCTCGGCTGTGAAGTCGCGCCCGATCAGGTCTGGGGCCGGCGCCGGGTCCGGGCCGCTGGTGGTCGTGCGCTTCCAGGCGCGGGGGTGGCGTCCGCGCAGCCCGGCGGCCTGCATGAGGCGAGCGACGCGATTCTTGCCGACCCGTTCGCCCAGGGCGAGCAGCTCGGCG
>NZ_BCNQ01000322.1 GCF_001515525.1 Piscicoccus intestinalis NBRC 104926
GGGCGGCCCTGCTCGTGGCGAGGCGCACCCGCCGCGCCGGGCTCGGGCGGCACCCGGGCCAGGGCGCCGGAGCCGGTTCCAACGGGCCGGGCGACGGCCGGGTCGTGCAGGTGTGGGAGTCGCTGCGGGCCACGGCGCCGGAGTTCGGCGAATGGGCCGACTACCTGGAGCAGGTCGGGCTGCGGCGGGCCGAGATCGAGGCCGGTGCGGTGCCGCCCAGCACGCGGGAGGCGGACGACCTGCTGCGCGGCGCCGAGACGTTTCTCGGGCTGATCCGGGCCGCGCTCGGGCTCCCGATGGAGCGGATCGAACCGGCGCTCGCGGTCGCGGTCGTCGGAGCACCCGGCACCCGGAGCCTGTCGCGCCCCGGCTGAAACACCGGCGCCGACCGAACGGACCGCCCGTCGCTCTGCTGAACGGGCGACATAGCGCCCGTTCAGCAGAGCAACCCCGCCGCACGCCTACTCCACACGAGCCACAGGAAGGAAAGGCCACATGATCGGCGCCGACATGGTCCATCTGCACGTGGCGTCGAGCTTCTCGCTGCGCTACGGCGCGAGCCCGCCGGAAGAACTCGTCGCGGCGGCTGCGGCGCACGGCCAGTCGGCTCTGGCGCTCACCGACCGCGACGGGTTGTACGGCGCGGTCCGGTTCGTGCGGGCCTGCCAGGAGACCGGCCTCGCACCGGTGCTCGGGGTCGACCTCGCCCTCGGTGACGCCCCGGTGGCCCTGGCCGGGCCGGCGTCGACGGGCGTCGGCCCGCGGGCCACCCCGGCCAAGGGC
>NZ_BCNQ01000323.1 GCF_001515525.1 Piscicoccus intestinalis NBRC 104926
CGTCCGCGGCCCGTGCCAACGCGGCGTCGGGCGACGACGCGGACGGGTCGCCGGCCCACAGCGCGACGATCCGGGCGCCGTGCACCCGGTCGGGCACCCCGACGACGACCAGCTCAGCGACGCCCGGCAGCCCGGCGAGGGCGTGTTCGACGTCCTCGGCGAGCACGGTGTGGCCGCTGACCGTGATCGCCTGATCAGCGCGACCGAGGATCTCGACCCTGCGACCGCCGGCGTCGATCCCGCCGCTCGGGGGCACCCACCGCGCGGCGTCGCCGACGCTCGCCCAGCCGCCCGGCGCGCGCCGCAGCGCCGCCGTCCCCTCCGGGGTGTCGAGGTACCCGTGCGCCTGGTAGGGCGACCGGCTCCACAGCAGCCCGTCGCGCACGTCGAGCTCGACCCCGGGAAAGGCCCGATAGCCGGGGCGGTCGTCGTCGCGCACCGCGACGAACGACAGTTCCGCGGCGCCGTAGTAGGAGACGAGCCGCACGCCGGCGTCCGCGCACCAGCCCGTCAACGCCGCCGGCACGCGGTCACCGGCGGTGACGACGAGCCGCAGCGCAGGCAGTTCCCCCGCCTGGCGGGCGCGCAGCAGCCGCGGCACGAGGGTCGGGGGTGCGTGCACGACGGTGGCGTCGGCGTGCGGCTCCCCGGCGAAGCGCACCGGCAACCCGAGCTGCGTCGCGTGCCACGCGGCATACAACGGCGCCGTCGCCGCCGGATGACCGGGGAGCCACGTGACGTCGTCACCACCCAGCCCCAGGAGCCGGGCCAGCGGCTC
>NZ_BCNQ01000324.1 GCF_001515525.1 Piscicoccus intestinalis NBRC 104926
CCCGCGGGCGGACCCCCCGGCCGCGCGAGCCCGAGCGGGAACCGGACCCCGCCGAGTTCACCGGCCGGTAGCGGAGCGCGCGTGTTCCCGGAGGCATTCGTGGCATTCGTGGCATTCGTTCAGGTGGCGGGCGCGGCACCGGCCGTGGTCGACCAGCCGCAGGTCGACCTCGCGTTCCGCGTGGTGGACCTCGTCGGCGTGTTCGCCAACGCCACGCTCGGTGGCATCATCGCCCGCACGCATCGGCTCGACGTCGTGGGGTTCGCGACGCTGGCGATCCTGTCGGGGCTCGGCGGCGGGATGATCCGCGACACGCTCCTGCAGCAGGGACCGCCGGTGGCGCTCACCGACTACGCCTACGTACTGACGGCGCTGACCGCCGCGGTGCTGACGTTCGTGCTGCGCGTCGACGGCCGCCTGTGGCAGCGGCTGTGGCCGGCGCTCGACGCGCTGGCACTCGGGTCGTGGGCGGCGGCCGGGGCGCTGAAGACCCTCTCCTCCGGCCTGGGGTGGCTGCCCGCGATCCTGCTCGGCACGATCACCGCGGTCGGCGGCGGGGCCTTGCGCGACGTCGTGTTGCAGCGGGTGCCGGCGGTGCTCGGCGGCAGCACGCTGTACGCGACGTGCGCGGTCGCCGCCTCCGGCGTGATGGTCGTCGGCTTCCACTACGGCCGGCCGGAGGCGGGGCTGGTCGCGGGCACCGCCGTCGGCGCCGGGCTGTGTCTGCTGGCGCGTCGCTACCGCTGGATCCTGCCCGACAGCGACG
>NZ_BCNQ01000325.1 GCF_001515525.1 Piscicoccus intestinalis NBRC 104926
CTAGAGCGTGTCTCCCTTATGGCCCGTGAGGCTCGCGGCAGTCTGAGGGCGTGACACAGCGATCGACGAGATTTCAGGTGTTGAGCGACGAGCAGTGGGCTCGGATCGAGCCGCTGCTGCCCTCGAATGTGGGTCGTCGGGGTCATCCGTTCGCGGACAATCGTCGGGTGGTCGAGGGGATGGCCTACCGCTACCGGACGGGTATCCCGTGGCGTGATCTGCCGCGGGAGGTGTTCGGTCCGTGGCAGACGGTGTGGAAGCGGCATCGGCGCTACGCGGGGGATGGGACGTGGGATCGGGTCCTGGCGCAGCTGGTGGCTCAGGCCGACGCGGCGGGCGAGGTCCAGTGGCAGGTGTCGGTGGATGCCACGATCACGCGTGCGCATCAGCACGCGACGAACACGTCGCGTCCCGAGCAGGACACAGGGGGCTGGGTCGAATTACAAGAATCGGCCGCTGGCCGAGTGTGAACCTGCAGGTCATGGCGTTGGTCGCTCGCGTGGCGGACTCACCACGAAGATCCACCAGGCGGTGGACGGCAGGGGTCGCCCGCTGGCGATCGTGGTCACCGGCGGACAGCGAAATGACGGCGCGATGCTGGCCACGGTGCTGGCCGATATCCGGGTGCCCCGCCTGGGACGCGGACGCGCCCGGACCCGCCCGAATGTCGTGATCGCCGATCGCGCCTACGCCACCGGCGTGATCCGCGAGCAGCTGCGCCGTCGCCACATCAAGGCCGTCATCCCCGCCAAGAGCGACCAG
>NZ_BCNQ01000326.1 GCF_001515525.1 Piscicoccus intestinalis NBRC 104926
CCTTTCAGACTCAGGAGCACAACATGACCCGCATCTCCCGCCGATCGTTCACCGTGGCCGTCGTGGCGTCGGCCTTGAACCTCTCCGCGTGTGGAGGTGGCGGCGGCAACGTCGAGAAGGCCCAACGGACCGTCGGCGTCTTCACCTCCCTCAACGCCCTCCCGCTCTACATGGCCATCGACAGCGGCATCTTCGAGACTGCCCGACCCGGACGGGCTGATGGACATCGAACTGGTCTACGGATTCAATTCTGCCGGAACGTATTTCGCCTCCCCACTCGGTCACCGGATCGTCGCCGGTCGCGCGCTCGGGCTCGGCACGTCTTCCAGGCCGTCACCGACCAGGCTCGCCACGAGCAGCTGTATGTCGACATCTTCGGTTTCCGCCTCAGCGACCACATCGACTTGGCCTCCGGCCGGGTCGGCACCTTCCTGCACTGCAATCCCCGGCACCACTCCATCGCCTTCGCCCCCACCGCCGGCCAGCCGCTGCTCGGCCACCTCATGGTCGAGGTCGAATCGGTCAACGACGTCGGCGTCGCCTATGGCAAGGTCCTCGCCGGCGCCGCCCGGCTCACCCAGACCTTTGGCCGGCACAGCAACGACAAGATGATCTCCTTCTATTGCAAGAGCCCCTCGAACCTGAGCATCGAGTTCGGCACGGGCGGCGAGATCGTCGACGACGCCACTTGGACCCCCACCCGCTATGACACCCCGCACTTCTGGGGCCACAACCGCGAGCGCCTCTGACC
>NZ_BCNQ01000327.1 GCF_001515525.1 Piscicoccus intestinalis NBRC 104926
GCCGGTCGCCCGCCTCCGCGAGGCGGCGCGCCACGAACGCCTCGCCGCCCGCGGCCGCGATGTCGCGCGCCTGCGTCGCGACGAGCGTCGACCAGCGGGTCACCTCGCCGCGGGCGGCGACGATCTGCGCCTGGGCCCGGCTCTCCAGCCGCCAGTCGACCAGCCCGGTCAACCCGCAGGCGAGCACGAGCGCGGCGATGATGAGGGCCGCCGGCACGAAGACCAGCGCGACGAGCGCCGCCGCGAGCAGGCCGGTGCCGACGAGCGAGACCAGCGGCACGACCACCCGCACCTGCGCGTACGCCAGGTCGTCGAGGTCGTCGACGACCCCGGCGAGCACGTCACCGCGGGCGCGGCGGCCTAGGCGCGCCGGGGTCAGCGGCACGAGCGCCCGGTACACCGACTCCCGTTCGCGGGCCAGGTGCCCCAGCGCCGCGTCGTGCGAGCGCACCCGCTCGGCGTAGCGCAGCGCCGGCCGGGCGATGCCGAACGCGCGCACGAGCACGATCGCCGCGAGCAGCGTGAGGATCTGCGGGCGAAAACTCGCCGCGACGATGAGCCAGCCCGAGGTGGCCGTCAGCGCGACTCCGCAGGTCAGCGCCAGCGTGCCGAGCGCCGCGGCCCCCGGCACGCCGCGCACGTAGGGGAGGGTGCGGCCCGTGTCGGCGCTCATCGCGCGGCCCGTGCGGTCGCCGGCTCCAGGCGGAGCCGGTGCGCGGC
>NZ_BCNQ01000328.1 GCF_001515525.1 Piscicoccus intestinalis NBRC 104926
ACCCGCTTGGCTGAGCCGAGGGCCGGTCCCGCGAGGGCGTCAGCACGGCGAGCGCGGCGGCGGTCAGGGCGCTGGCGCCGAACGCCCAGCGGTAGTCGAGCGTCGCGGCGACGCCCCCGACGAACGGCGCGAACGCCTGCCCGGCGCCCGCCATCGAGGCGTACAACCCGAGGTTGCGGCCGAGGCGCCCGGGCCGCGACAGGTCGGCGATCATCGTGATGAGCAGCGGCGTCGTGAACGCGTTCGCCGCCCCCTGCACCGCACGCCCGGCCATGAACACCCCCGTGCCCGTGGCCAGGACGCACAGCAGCGAGCCGAGCACGTATCCGCCGTAGGCGACCCGCACCGTGCGCGCCACCCCCCAGCGGGTCGCCAGGGTTCCGGAAGCCACCATGAGCGCCGCGAACGGCAGCATGTACGCGGTGATTGAGCCCGCCGCGGAGGCGGTGCTCGTGCCGAGCCGATCCGCCAGCTGCGGCAGCATCGTGTTGACCATCGCCCCGCCGAACGGTCCGAGGAACCCGCCCGCGAACAGCGGCCACAGTCGCCGGCCCGGTGCCCCACCGGCTCGCGCGCCGGCCCGCGAACCGACCATCGCCCCAGCCTACGGACCCCGTGGCCCCGCGC
>NZ_BCNQ01000329.1 GCF_001515525.1 Piscicoccus intestinalis NBRC 104926
AAACGCGCCACCGACGTGCTGGCCTACTTCGACCGACCCGGCACGTCGAACGGCCCTACCGAAGCCCTGAACGGCCGCCTCGAACACCTCCGCGGTTCCGCCCTGGGCTTCCGGAACCTCACCCACTACATCGCCAGATCACTGCTCGAGACCGGCGGATTCAAACCCCACCTACACCCTCGATTGTGAAGAGCCCGAATTCGGCCGATGTGAATTGGGCAGGTTCGCTGTGAAAGATGATCCCGGCCGGTGGCCGGCGGCGTGCGATGGCCAGCGTCAGTGCCTCGATGACAAGGTCGGTGCGCATGTGGTCGGCCAGTGCCCAGCCCACAACGGCTCGGGAGTGTAGGTCGATGACTATGGCCAGATACGCCCAACCGTTCCAGGTCTTGATGTAGGTGATATCGGAACACCACTTCTGGTTCGGCCGCTCGGCTGTGAAGTCGCGCCCGATCAGGTCTGGGGCCGGCGCCGGGTCCGGGCCGCTGGTGGTCGTGCGCTTCCAGGCGCGGGGGTGGCGTCCGCGCAGCCCGGCGGCCTGCATGAGGCGAGCGACGCGATTCTTGCCGACCCGTTCGCCCAGGGCGAGCAGCTCGGCGTGGATCCGTCGAACACCAGGGTTGCCGCGCAGCCGCCGGTAGGCCTCGACAATGATCGCC
>NZ_BCNQ01000330.1 GCF_001515525.1 Piscicoccus intestinalis NBRC 104926
TGGTCGCGGCCCTCGCCGACGACCATCGCGCCGAGGGCGCCGACCTCGACGTGCTGCTCGCTCGCCTGCGGACCGGCCGCGGAGGCGACGCGGCCCGCTGGACGCGGGAGCGGCGTCGTCTCCAGGGTTTGGCGACCGGCCGGCCGGCCGCCGGACCGGTCGCTGAGCGAGGTTCCCGGGCAACCGGATACGTCGTCGCGTTGGCCTTTCCCGAGCGGATCGCCCGCCTCGACGGTGAGGTCTACCTGCTCGCGTCGGGCACGCGCGCGGCGCTGCCGCCCGGGTCACCGCTACGCGGCCGGGAGTGGCTGGCGATCGCCGACGTCGCCCGTGCCGAGGGCCGAGCCGCCGCGGGAACCGGCGCCGTCATCCGCGCCGCCGCCCCACTGACCAGCGACGACGCGCTGGCCGCCGGCGCTGCTCTGCGCGCCACCGCCGAGGAGGCCACCTGGCGCGGGCGCCGCGTCACCGCCCGCCGGGTCGAGCGACTCGGCGCCATCGAACTCAGCGCAACCCCGGTCAGCGCCTCGCCGACCGCAGCTCGCGCGGCCGTGCGCGACGCCCTGCGCCGCGAGGGCCTCGACCTGCTCACCTGGTCCTCCGCGGCCGACCAGCTGCGCCGCCGGCTCGCGTTCC
>NZ_BCNQ01000331.1 GCF_001515525.1 Piscicoccus intestinalis NBRC 104926
CCAGGACGCCGGCCGCGCGGGGCTGCTCACCGTGAGCGCCGAGAACCCGCCGCCGGCGACCGAGCCTGCGCCCGCCGGGTGCCGGCTCGCGCGGGGGGCCGTGACCGTCTCCGACCCGGTCGAGCCGGCCCACCGCCCCGGCCTGGAGACAGTGCTCGACCACCTGCTCGCCGGGGTCGCCCTCGCCGACGACGAGGATGCCGCGGCAGCCGCCGCGGCGCTCGGGTTCAGCGCGGTCACGCCGGCCGGCGACGTGTTCACCCCCGCCGGGGTGCGCGGGGGCAGCACCGCGGCCCCGAGCCTCATCGAGCTCACGGCGGCCGCCGAGGAGGCGCAGCGCGCCGAGACCGGCGCCGAGCACGAGGCGCAGCGCGCCCGGTTCGCCCTCGAACAGGTCCGCGGCGCACTGGAACAGGCCTCGGCGCGCGCCGATTCGGCGCTCGCCGACCTGAACGCCTCAGACGCGCGGATGTCGGCGATCGCCGAAGAACTCGGGCAGCTGGCAGGGCTCGTGCGCGCCGCCCGCGCCGAGCAGCAGCGTGGCGAACAGGCGATCGCGACCGCCCGCGAGTCGCTGGCCACCGACACCGCGGCCCTGGCGGGGCTCCAGGAGCG
>NZ_BCNQ01000332.1 GCF_001515525.1 Piscicoccus intestinalis NBRC 104926
CGGCGCTGCATGCGCGCCGCTTCGTCGACGCCGGCGTGCGCGAGGTGTGGGACCTGGGCTGCGGGCTCGGGCTCGACGCTGCCGCCTTCGCCGACGCCGGCCTGCGGGTGCTGGCCGTGGACGCCGACGAGGCGACCGCTGCGCTGGCCGCCGAGAACCTGCGCGGCCGGGGCGGCGTGCGGGTGCGGTGGGCCACCGCGCAGGACACGCTCGCGGGCCTGTCCGCGCCGGACGTCGAGGCGGAGGTCGACGCGGGGCGTCTCGGCGTGTGGTTCGATCCGGCGCGGCGGCTGCCGGGGCGTACCGACTCCCGGGGGCGCACGACGCGCACGTTCCGGCTAGATCAGCTCGCCCCGCCGTGGGAGCTCGTGGTGGACACGGCGGCGAGTGTGCCGGCGGTCGGGGCCAAGCTGTCGCCGGGGTTTCCGCACGCGCGCGTGCCCGACGGCGCCGAGGCGCAGTGGGTTTCGTACGACGGCGAGGTGCTCGAGTGCGCGCTGTGGTGGGGCGCGACGGTGCGGCGGCCCGGGCGCACCGCGCTCGT
>NZ_BCNQ01000333.1 GCF_001515525.1 Piscicoccus intestinalis NBRC 104926
CGACGCGCCGCCGCGCACCGACGACGACGAGCGTCAGCAGCAGCGGCCACGCCAGGTAGAACTGCTCCTCCACGGCGAGCGACCACATGTGCTGCAGCGGGGACGTCGTGCCGTCGTCGGCGAAGTAGCCGGAGGAGGCGATGAGCCGCCAGTTCGCCGCGTAGAGCAGCGCCCACAGCGCGTCGCCGGCGACGCTGCCGCGCAGCAGCGGGGGTGCGGCCACGACCGTCCACGTCAGCACCGCGCCGATGACGAGGAGGGAGGCGGGCAACAGCCGCAGCACGCGGCGTGCCCAGAACCGGGCCAGGTCGATGCGCCCGTGCGCCTGCGCCTCGCTGAGCAGCAGCGAGGTGATAAGGAAGCCCGAGAGCACGAAGAAGAGATCGACCCCGAGAAAGCCGCCGTGCCAGCCCGGCACCCCGAAGTGGAACAGCAGCACGAGCAGAAGCGCGACCGCCCGCACACCGTCGAGCGCGGCGATGTGGGTGTGCCGGCGCCCGGAACGCGCTGAGCCCGCTGGTCCTGGGGAGCGCGCGGACCCCGCGGACCCCGCGGACCCCGCGGACCCCGCGGA
>NZ_BCNQ01000334.1 GCF_001515525.1 Piscicoccus intestinalis NBRC 104926
AACCCCGGGCAGTACCTGTTGACGTGGGCCCACGGGGAGCAGATCGGTCATTCCCTGCTCGGGATCGCCTCCCAGGTCGACCCCGGCGGGGTGGCCCAGAAGATCCTGCGGGGCCCCAACGGTAAACCGTTGGCCGTGATCCGCGGGACCGGGGCCGAGCAGCGTGTCGGATACGTGATCCCGGACCGGCTCGGCAGCGTCATCGGCCTCATCGGCGCGAACACCGCCGGTGGGTCGAACGCGGTCAAGATCATCTCCTACGCCTACGACCCCTACGGCAACATCCGCTCCGCCCCTGGCCTGGACGTGGCGTGCCGTAAGTCTTCCGGACTCCTGACCCAATAGGGTCTTTCTGGAAGGGATGTGATTGTCATGGCTGGGAAGCGGACGACGTTTAGGGCTGAGTTCAAGAAGCAGCTGGTGGAACTGTATTTGCAGGAGCAGCACGAGAAGACGCTGGCACAGGTGGCTCGGGAGAATGGTGTGGGGGTGGAGACGTTGCGGGTGTGGGTGAAGAAGCATCGTGCGGCGAATCCTGAGGTTGAGCCCCCGTTGACGGTTTCTGA
>NZ_BCNQ01000335.1 GCF_001515525.1 Piscicoccus intestinalis NBRC 104926
CGGCGCGCCCGGCGCGGCGGGAGTCTGCGCGAGGGCGACCGTGCCGCCTCCGGAGACGGCGGCGGCGGTCAGGGTGAGGGCGGCGAGGGAACGAACGAGGGTCATGGCGGTCCTTTCCGCACCGGCGCCTCCGGTGCTCACCCCCGAGGGTGTCGCCGCGCGTTCACGCCGCCCACACACGCACCTCACGCCCGCCTCACAACCCAGGCGCCCCTCGTTCTCGGCCGAAGGGGCCCCCTCATCTCGGCCGAAACGCGCCTCCCCATCTCGGCCGAAAGGCGCCTCCCCATCTCGGCCGAAGGCTGCCCTTTCGGCCGAGGGCCAGGGTTGCGGCGCGAGCCCTCGACCGACAGGGCAGCCTTCGGCCGGTGGGGGGTGGGCGGGGTAGCCTCGCCGGACCGCAATGACGCGAGACGAGGGGACCTCACCATGACCACCACCGTGACCGCCACCGTGCAGCTGCGCATCGCCGACCGGGACGCCGACGCGAGCGGGGGCGCGACGTTCGAGCGCGCCAACCCGATCTCCGGGGAGGCGGTGACGCGGGCGGCC
>NZ_BCNQ01000336.1 GCF_001515525.1 Piscicoccus intestinalis NBRC 104926
GGACCTCATGGACACCGCCGCGCCGGGTGACCCGCGCCCCGCCTGACGTCCGCCCAGTCAGCTGCCCAGGTCCTGCCAACGGGGCCGCCCACCCGTCTGCCGCGCACCCCGCGACGCACCCGACCAGCGCGCGACACCGACGCGTCTGCCCGGGCCGCCCACGCGACCACCCGCCCACCCGACCGCCCACGTGACCATCCACCCGAACCGCCGAAGGTTATCCACAGCCTGTGGACACCCCCTCGGACGTACACCACGTTGGCGCCGAGAAGGCCTACGGCACATCACTCCAGGTCACAGCCTTGTACCGACACAAGGGCTCACCGCGGCGTACGTCCGAACGGTGGCACCCCCGTGCCCTGGACGCGGCCCGTGCCCCGGGCACGCCGACGGGCGGGGCGACCGATGGTTCGCCCGCCCGTCGGCAGGTGTCAGGCCGAACGCCGGCCCTTGCGCTTGGCCTTGCCCGCGGCGATCGTCGCCTCGGCGCGGGCCCGCACGTCGGCG